>CACNIK010000001.1:0-165000 GCA_902620525.1 uncultured Pelagibacteraceae bacterium
ATTTTAAATTTTTTTTGTGCACTGCCATTTATTTGAAATTTCTCAAAATTCTTTTGTAATTTATCATTAAAAATATTGCTTAAATACAACTTATTTAAATTTATATCTGATTTTAAATTTCCCTCAACGTTGATTGATTTAGCATTATTAAATTTTACATAACCAGAATTAAACTGAAAACCATTTAAAAGACCCCTGAAATTATCTATTTCTCCTGAATTTTTTTTAAGCAAATATATAAAGCTTGATTCTTTAATATTAATATCTTCTACGCTAGCAAATAAATTTTTTACATAACCGCTGACTTCAAAATTTTCAACCTCATTTTTTTTAAAGAATATGTCAATGTTAAATAATAATTTACCTTTCTCTATATCGTTTAAATAGAACTTTTTAAAATTAGATGGCTTAATATATTTTACAATATCTTTAGTCTTATTAATACTAATCTCATTAGATACTATATTAACTTTATTTATATTTGGTTTACCAGAAATTAAGGAATTCAATTTAATAAAAGCATCTACTTTTTTAATGTCAATTTTATTTCCACGATATTTAATTACAGGTTTTGAGGTAGTAATGAAAAAATTTAAGTTTTTTATATTAATTTTTACTTTAATCTTATCAATATCAACTGTTACGTTTAAAAAACTAGATTTAATTTTATTTTCAAGGAAAGAGTTAAATTTGTTTGTTTCATAACCAAATAAGACTAAATAGCCTAACATCATAATACTCACCATAAAAAAGAAAATAATTGAAGAGAAAAAAATTTTTTTCATTTATTTATTTAAAACTCCTGCTTCAATAAAGCTATCAATGTCCCCATCTAGAACTGCATCAGGGTTAGTGTTTTCTGTTTTATTTCTTAAATCTTTTACAAGTTGGTATGGTTGTAAAACGTAGGAACGAATTTGGTGTCCCCATCCTATATCTGTTTTAAGATTAGATTCTTTTTGGTTTTCCTTTTCTCTCTTTTGTAATTCATATTCGTAAAGTCTAGCTTTTAACATTTTAAAACAAGTATCTTTATTTTTATGTTGTGATCTTTCGTTTTGGCATTGAACAACAATTTTCGTGGGAATATGTGTTATCCTCACAGCACTATCGGTTGTATTTACATGTTGGCCACCAGCTCCGCTCGACCTGTATGTGTCTACTCGTAAATCATTTTCATTTATTTCAATACTTATATCATCATCTACTACTGGATAAACCCAAACACTAGCAAAACTAGTGTGTCTTCTGGCTCCACTATCAAAAGGAGAAATTCTTACTAACCTATGAACCCCTGACTCATTTTTCATTAATCCATATAAATTCAAACCCAAGACTTTCAAAGTTGATGACTTAATTCCTGCTTCCTCACCTCTATGTTCGCTAATTATTTCATAAGAAAAATTTTTTTTATCAAACCATTTTATATACATTCTTCTTAACATTTCAGCCCAGTCTTGGCTTTCAGTCCCTCCCGCTCCTGCATGGACCTCAAGATAAATATTAAGAGCATCATTTTCCCCAGACAGAAAACAAGCTACTTCTAATTTTTTGATGTCTTTAAATAATTCATTAATTTTAAGCTCACAATCTTTTATAATTTCTTCATCTTTTTCTTCATTTCCTAAAAAATATAAATCTTTAAGGTTTTTAAATTCCTTATCTATATTTTTGTAAGAAGAAATTAAATTAGAATAAAAATTTTTCTCTTTAAGAATTTTTTTAACCTTTTTTTGGTCTTTCCAAAAACTTTTTTTTGACGTCTCTTTTGTAATTAATTCAAGCTTATTCTCAATTTTATTACTTTCAAAGATACCCCCTAATATTTTCTAGTATCTTATTTATATTGTTAAAAGATGTTTCAAAAGATTGCATTAATAAAATTGTCTAAATTTAATTAGTTTATCATAATTATAGTTTGAAATTAATTGCTTATTATTTAGATTGTTAATATCTTTTTTCTTAAATGCCTCAAGTATAAAATTTTTATCATCAAAATCAGTTTGTTTTCCGGTATTATAATTTATTGGTGCAAAATAAATTCCATCAGGAACTTCAAATTCTTCAAAATCATCCAAATATAAAACTCCTTTTATAAACTCTTTAAATATTGGAAGAGCTGCTTTTGATCCAGTTTCATATTTCCCTAAAGTTTTAGGATTATCATAACCAATATAAACTCCAACAACTAAGTTGGAATTATAACCGATAAACCAGGCATCGAAATTATTATTTGTAGTTCCAGTTTTTCCAGCTATAGGAACTTTAAGATCTCTTAGTTTTTTTCCAGTTCCTCTTGTAACTACACCTTTAAGAATAGAGGTCATTTGATAAGCAGTTTGCTCGCTGATTATTTGTTTATTATTAAAGTCAATTTTAGGAAAACCTTCCTCTTTATTCTCCTCATTATATCGATCACACCCCTTGCAGTTTGCAAAATTTGAGGAAAATATTGTTTTTCCTCTTCTGTCTTGGATACGATTTATAAGTACAGGTTTAATTTTTTTTCCTCCATTTACAAATGTTGCATATGCTGAGGATAAATTAAGTAAAGATGTTTCAACTGAACCTAAAGAAACCGACAGTAGCTCAGGTATTTCATCATAAATTTCTAATTCTCTAGATAAGTCCAAAATTTTATTTACTCCAAGATTTTTAGCAATTCTCACTGTCATTAAGTTTCTAGAATATTCAATTCCTTTTCTTAAAGTTGAAGGTCCATAAAATTTTTTTCCATAATTTTCTGGCTTCCAATCTTTCAATCCAATTCCTTGCTCAGCTATAAAAGGAGCGTCTAAAATTATTGAGTTAGGAGCTAAGCCGTTTTCTATAGCTGCTGCATAAACAAATGGCTTAAAAGCTGATCCAGGTTGTCTTTTCGCTTGAGTAGCTCTGTTAAATTCACTAGATGCATAGCTAAATCCTCCAACCAAAGCTTTTACTTCACCAGTAAAGGGGTTTAAAGCTACAATTGCTCCATTAACAACTGGATACTGCTTTAAACTCCATTCTTTATTATTTTTTTTTATAAATACTAAATCACCTATTTCAAATATATCTTTTATATCCTTTCTTTTGATGACCCACTTTAAGTTAGATTTATAAATCCTTATATCTGAGTTCTTTTCTGATTTTAAAACTAAATAGTTTTCATTTATTTCTGTAATTTCAGCTTTTTTCCAATTTAAAGTTGGATCTAAATTATAATTTTCTAATTTTTGTTTCCAATTATTGTCTTTAAATTTATTGGTGATTGGCCCTCTCCAACCGTGTCTCCTATCATAGGACTCTATACCATTTCTGAGCGCATTAATTGCTTCTATTTGAAAATCGATGTCTAATGGTGATTTAATGCTAAGTCCTTGAGTATACAACTTTTCAAAGCCGTATTTATCTTTAATTATTCTTCTTACTTCTTCAGTATAAGAATTAGCTTCATTTACTATCTCAATTTTTCTTTTTTTTATTTTTATCTTTTTTTTCTTATATTCAAGGTATTGACTGTCATTTATGAAACCATTTTGATTCAAATTTTTTAAGACTAAGTCTCTACGAAATTTAGCTTCATTAGGGTCTTTGACAGGGTTATAACGACTCGGAGCTTTTGGGAGGGCTGCAAGTAAAGCTGCTTCTTCATAGTTTAAATCTTTAATTGATTTATCAAAGTACTCTAAACTCGCTGCAGCAACTCCGTATGTGCCTTGACCGAGATATATTTGATTTAAATAAAGCTCTAAAATTCTTTTTTTGGAATAAGCATTTTCAATTCTAAAAGCTAAAATTGCTTCCTTGATTTTTCTTTTTAAGGAAACTTCATTGGTCAAAAGAAAGTTTTTTGCGACTTGTTGAGTAATTGTGGACGCACCCTCAAGTCTTTTATCACCTAAAATATTTTTTATATTGTTTACAGTAGCTCTCAATATACCTTTGGCATCGACTCCAGGATGATTGAAAAAATTCTTATCTTCAGCTGAGAGAAACGAATTTATAACTTTATTAGGAATAGAGTCATAGGGCACGAACAACCTTTTTTCTAGGGCGTATTCTGCTATTAATTTTCCGTCTTTTGAATATACTCTACTTGATATTGGTGGCTGATAATTAGATAGTTTTTTATAATCAGGTAATCCTGATGAAAAATAAAAAAATGCTGAAAAAATTAGTAAAAGCGATGAAATGAGTATTATAATTAAAGCTTTTAAAGAGAAATTAATAAGGTTAATCATTTATAATATCTTATAACTTTAATTCTGGCTATCTTAAGGCATTTAGATTATAAGTAACTAATATTATTGTATTATTTTAAAAAAATAAATTTATGATTACAAACAAAATTAAAATCTCAAAAGGAATTCAAATTACATGGATAAAAATTTATACATTGATGCATCGCATCCAGATGAAACTAGAATTGTTCTTAAGTCAAACATTTCAATCGAAGAATACGAATACGAAGATAAGAATAGGTTAAATTTTAAGAACAATATTTACTTAGGAACAATCAGTAGAGTTGAGCCTTCTCTTCAAGCAGCTTTTGTAGATTTTGGAAGAATAAAACACGGATTTTTAGCTTTTAATGATATTCAGTCCGATTATTATCAAATCCCATCTGAGGACAAAGAGAAATTGAAAAGTGCCGAAGAAAAAATTCGTGAAGATTTAAAAAACACCACTATTGAAGAAATTAATAATCAAGATACAACTTTGAATAATGAAAAAAATGAAAGTCCAGAGGAGCAAAATAAAAATTCAAGCTCTTCAGTCTCTGAAAACAAAAGTAATTATAGAGAAAAACTTAAAAATACTTACGGATTAAAAAAATATAGAATTCAAGAGGTTATTAAACCTGGACAAGTTATATTAATACAAGTTTTAAAAGAAGAAAGAGGTCAAAAAGGTGCGGCTTTAACAACTTTTATATCTCTTGCAGGAAAATATATGGTCTTGATGCCCAACACTGCGAAAGGTGGTGGAATCTCAAGAAAAATTTTTAATTCAAATGACAGACAAAAAATTCGAGAAATTTTAAATAAAATAGAAATCCCGAAAAGTATGGGTGTAATAGTTAGAACAGCTGGTGCAAACAAAACCAAAAACGAAATAGAAAAAGATTTTCAAAATACTTTAAAAACCTGGGAAGAAATCAAAGATAAGGCAGTTGTTTCTAACGCACCTTCACTAATTTACGAAGAAGGTGACATTATTAAAAGGGCTTTAAGAGATATTTATGATAATGACACAAAATATATTTATGTAGATGGAAATGAAGGATATCAAAAAACAAAAAAATTCATGAAGGAACTAATGCCAAAAAACGCAAAATATGTAAAGAAATATAGAGGCAAGATACCTTTATTTCATGATGCTTTAATTGAAAAAGAATTAAATAATATTTTTGAACCAACTGTAAAACTAAAATCAGGAGGTTATTTAGTTATTAATCCAACTGAGGCTTTAGTTGCAATTGATATAAACTCCGGTCAATCAACAAAACAAATGAATATTGAAAAGACAGCTTTAAATACAAACCTTGAAGCTGCTGAGGAAATTTGTAGACAAATAAAATTAAGGGATCTCTCTGGTTTAATAGTTATAGATTTTATTGATATGTTAAATTTTTATAACAAAAGAACAGTTGAAAAAAAAATGAGGGAATGTGTAAGAAAAGATAGGGCTAGAATACAAATAGGTAAAATAAGTAATTTTGGTTTGCTCGAAATGACTAGACAAAGATTAAGAGAAGGTTCAATTCAGTGGGAAACAAATTTATCTTTAGAGTCTTTTTCACAAAAAATCGTTAAAAAGATAGAAATGTTAGCATTTAACAATAAGATAAAAATTATAAAGGCTTATGTGCCTGATAAAGTAAAATTATACATTGAAAATAATTTATCTAAAGAACTAATTTATTTTCAAAAAAAATACTCTTACAAAATAGAGATTATGGAAAAAGCTCAATTTATTATACCTGAATACAAAATAGAATTGCTGAACAAATCAAAAAAAATAATTAATAAAATAGAACATGTGAGTCATATAAAGTATTTAAGTTCCGAGAGAGAAAAATTTTCAAAAAATCTGATAAATGACAAAAAAAATCAAAAGTCACTAACAAAAAAAGTAAAAGTAAGAGAAGAATTAAAAAAAGAAAAAAAACCTAGAACTTTGTGGGTAAGAAAAAAAAAGGCTAGCTAATTAAATCTTTTTCTGGAGAAGTAGCTCTAGCAAAATTACTTTTTTTCATTCGCCCTGATAAAAAAGATTTTCGTCCAGATATTACAGCATATTTAAAAGCTTCGGCCATTTGTATTGGTTTTTTTGCTAAAGCTATTGCTGAATTAATTAATACTCCATCACAACCCATCTCCATTGCAATTGTAGCATCTGAAGCGGTGCCAATACCTGCATCAATTATAACAGGCACCTTCGACTGCTTGATTATTAATGAAATATTAAGTTTATTATGAATTCCAAGTCCAGATCCAATAGGCGCAGCCAAAGGCATAATAGCTGAAGCTCCAATGTCTTCTAACTTTTTTGCATGTAAAGGATCATCAGTGCAATAAACTAAAACTTTAAATCCTTCTTTAACTAAAACTTTTGTAGTTTTTAATGTCTCAATCATATCAGGATATAAAGTTTTTTTATCTCCTAATATTTCTAGCTTTACCATTTTCCATCCACCAATTTCTCTTGCTAATCTTAAAGTTCTTAGTGCATCACTAGAATTAAAACATCCAGCGGTATTTGGTAGATAAATAATTTTTTTTGGATTTACATAGTCCATTAGAAGTGGTTTTTTTTTATCAGATATATTTACTCTTCTTACTGCCACTGTAACCATATCAGCACCAGATGATTTAATAGCTTTTGCAGTCTCAATAAGATTTTTATATTTACCTGTTCCAACTATTAGTCTAGATTTAAGTATTTTTTTATCAATTTTAAAAATATCTCTTTTCATTTTAGCCCCCACCAATAAATTGAACTATTTCAATTTTGTCATTATTTTTTAATTTTTTTTTTTCGTATTTGTTTTGGGGTATTATTTTGCCATTAAGTTCTATAGCTACCTTTTTTCTACTTAATTTATATTTTTTTAATACTTCCAGTATTGAAAAATTTTGCTTTAAAGCTACTTTTTTTCCATTTATTTGAATTTTTGCCATAATTTAGTTATCTATATTAACTATATCAAATTATGTTAAATATTTTAATTATTAACGGACCCAATCTTAACCTATTAGGCGAAAGGGAAAAAGATAAATATGGTAACACTTCCTTTGAGGAAATTAAAAAAAATTGCCTATCTTTTTCAAAAGAGCATAATATTAACCTAACTTTTTTTCAATCTAATGTTGAAGGTGAAATAGTGAATGAAATTCAAAAAGCAAGGGAAAATCAAAATTGTTTAATAATAAATGCTGGTGGATATACACATACATCTGTAGCCATTCATGATGCTTTGAAAATTTTAAAAATCCCAATAGTTGAGTTACATATTACAAATATTTATAAAAGAGAGGATTTCAGGCATAAATCTTTGATTAGTAAAGTTGCAAACGGTATAATATGTGGATTGGGCGTGGAAGGCTATACTTTAGCCTTAAAAGCTTCTATAAATTTAATAAAAAATGAAAATAGATAAAAAATTAATTAAAGAATTAGTAGGCTGTTTAAGTGAATTTAATATAACTGAAATAGAATATCAAGACGGAGATAAAAAGATTAAAGTCTCAAAAGCAACTAAAGCTTTATCAGATAAAGGAGTTACTAGCGCCGTAGTCTCACCTAATAAAAGTGTTTTATCCGATAAAAATGATCAAAAAGGTACAAGAGTAAAATCACCAATAATAGGTACAGCATATTTAGCTCCTGAGCCTGGTGCTAAAAATTTTATAAAAGTTGGCGATAAAATAAAAAAAGGTCAGACGGTTATGATAGTAGAAGCAATGAAAACAATGAACCATGTTCCCTCATCAGCAGATGGAGTAGTTAAAAAAATTATGGTAAATGATGGCCAACCTGTCGAATTTGGTCAAACTCTTATAATTCTAGAATAAAAATGTTTAAAAAAGTTTTGATCGCTAATAGAGGTGAAATAGCTGTTAGAATAATTAGAGCATGTAAGGAGTGGGGAATCAATACAGTCGCAGTGCATTCAGACGTGGACTCCGATGCAATGCACGTTAGATTAGCTGATGAAAGTGTTTGCATTGGATCGCATCAACCTCAAAATAGTTATTTAAATATATCCTCTTTAATGTCGGCTGTAGACCTAACTGGGGCTGAGGCCATTCATCCTGGATATGGCTTTTTGTCCGAAAATGCCAAGTTTGCAGATGTTGTGTCAAAACATGGCATTAAATTTATAGGGCCTAGTTCTAAATTAATTGCAGATATGGGGGATAAAATTCAAGCCAAAAAAATAGCAAAAAAAAATGGCCTACCAATTATAGAGGGTTCAGAAGGTTCAGTTAAATCTTTAGAGGAAGCAAAAAGCTTATGTAAAGAGATAGGTTATCCTGTTCTTATAAAAGCAGCAGCTGGAGGAGGTGGAAAGGGAATGAAAATAGTTGAAAATGAGTCCAATCTTTCAAATTTATTTTCTTTAGCAAAAAATGAAGCGAAAAAGTATTTTGGTAATGATGATTTATATATTGAAAAATATTTTAAAAACCCAAGACATATTGAGGTTCAAATTATGTCGGGAAAGAATAGAACTGTTCAATTAGGAGAGAGAGATTGTACTGTACAAAGAAGACACCAAAAATTAATAGAAGAAACTCCAAGTCCAGTCCTGACTGCAGAACAAAGAGAGGACTTATTAAATAAAACTGTAAAAATGGTTGAAAATATTGGTTATGAGGGTGCAGGCACTGTAGAATTTATTTTTGAAAATGGAAAATTTTACTTCCTTGAAATGAATACAAGAGTTCAAGTTGAACACCCGGTAACTGAAGTGCAAACAGGTATAGATATTGTAAAGGAACAACTTTGGATTGCTTTTACAGGAAACACAGCGTTAAAACAAAACGATATTAATCCAAGAGGTCACTCAATTGAATGTAGAATAAATGCGGAAGATCCCTCAAAAGATTTTCAACCTAGTCCAGGAGTTATTTCTGTTTGTCATCAACCCTCAGGATTTAGAACAAGGGTAGATGGTTCAATTTTTCAAGGTTGTAAAATTACACCCTATTATGACAGTCTTATAGCAAAAGTAATATGTAAAGGTAGAAATAGAACGGAAGCAATACAAAGAACATTGCGATCACTTGATGAATTTGTATTAGAGGGTATCACTACGACGATAGAATTACATAAAAAAATTCTTAATCATAAAAAATTTTTAGACTCTTCATTTGATACAAATTGGATGGGAAAAGAAAAATTTTTTTAAGCGTTATCACAACTTACCAACCAGATATCGTATATTGCGTGATCTATTGGAGTTAAAGATGGATTGGATGAAAAAGTCCATCCATTAAAAATAAATACTTTTTCGTTTTGATTTTCAGATACATCTTTGACTTGAAGATAGGCTACTGAGTTATTTTTTTTTTCAGAAAAATCCGATATACCGCATTTTAAAGCTTTAATCTCTAACAATCCAAATTTAGCTGTCTCTCCCAATTTTATTTTAATTGGAAATGTTTTGGCAGTTATTTTGTCTAAACCAATTAAGTTTACAAATTTTATATTATCTTTGTTTTTATTTTTTACATTTCTTTTTTTAATTGAAGTATTTGTTATTGAATTAATTTCTTTATCGTTTTCTAAATTTTCATAACTCGGCTCCAATTTTTCCAAATTTATAATTGGGGCTGACAAAATTTTATCTTCCGCTTTAAGACTTAATAATGAACTTAAAACAAAAAAATATAATAATAATTTAATCTTTCCAAGTTTCATATTCTTTAAATTTATTCTTTTTAGATATTCTGTTTGGTTTATATGCTTTACTAGACCCAGACAAATTTTGAGTATGGTTTTTTTGCCAGCTATATTTTTTTTGTGAGCTAGATGGTATCTCATTTATAGTATGATGAATCCACAGAAACCAATCAGATGTAATTTTCGTTGCCTCTATATCATTTTTATAAATAACCCATCTTTCATCTTTTTTGTTTTTATAATATTTGTTTCCAAATTCATCTCTTCCTACGTATTTTCCTGAAAGCAAGGTTTTTAAAAATGTCCCGAAAGTATTTTTATTCCACCACGTGAAAATTTGTTTTAATCCTATCATACTAAATCCACACAATTTCTAATTGTATCATTATATTATAGACACTTACTATAATATATATATATGATCAATTATCAGATTCATCTTAAAATGAAAAAATACTTAGTAGAGACCTATTATACTTGCACATTTAAAACTATTCATAGTTTAAATGAACTTAACGAAAAGGCTATGGCAGATATCGACAAAAGAGATGATGGAGTTGTTGAAGTAATAGAAGTTAAATTGAATAATCGTAAAACGAAAAAATTAGGGGAAAAAAATCCAAAAGAAGTTAAAAAAGAGGAATCAGTAGAAATTATAGACAAAAAAATCGAGAAAAAAGTAAATAATTTAGTTCAGAACACATCTGAAATTCATAACAAAATACAAACAAAATTAGGTAGTAGGTTCAAAATGCCTGATAGAAGAAAAGGTTACATACAAAAAGCCTCAATAGGTGAACACAAAATATATTTACATACAGGAGAATACGATGATGGAAAGATTGGTGAGATTTTTATAGACACTAACAAAGAAGGAGAGTTGGTTAAAGCATTAATGAATAATTTTGCAATAGCAATTTCCTTAGGCTTGCAATATGGAGTGCCCCTAGATGAATTTGTTGATGCATTTATAGATACTAAATTTGAGCCGTCTGGTAAAGTTGAAGGAAATGATAGGATTTTAAGCGCTACATCAATACTAGATTACGTTTTTAGAGAATTAGCAATATCTTATTTGGGAAAAGAAGACTTAGCACATACCCCTTCGATTTCAAAAACACCAAATAATGAAGATTTTAATAATGATGATAAGTTCTTAAAAATTGTTAAAAATATCACCTCAAAAGGCTTTGTGAGAAGCAATTATGAGGAAAAATTAGTTGATTTGAGTGACATACGTTTAAATTTAAAGACTAAAAATTAATTTTTTTTAATATCTTTTTTAATGCTTAATTCTTTAAGTTGCTTATCATCTACATCGGATGGAGCTTTCATCATTAAATCTTGTGCATTCTGATTCATTGGAAACAATGTTACTTCTCTTATATTTTTTTCATCTGCTAACAACATTACTATTCTGTCCACTCCTGGTGCTATTCCACCATGTGGAGGTGCGCCGTAACTTAATGCATTAATCATACCGCTGAATTTTTCATTCACCTCTTTTTTTTCATATCCAGCTATTGAAAAAAGTTTGTACATTAATTCTGGTATATGATTTCTTATTGCTCCAGAAGAAAGTTCTACACCATTACAAACAATATCATACTGATATGCTTTAATTTTTAATGGTTCATTTATATTTAATTTTTCTATATCACCCTGTGGCATAGAAAAAGGATTATGACTGAATTTAACTTTTTTAGTCTGTTCATCTATTTCGAACATTGGATAGTCAACAATCCAACAAAAAGCATATTCATTTTCATCTATTAGATTTAAATCTTTTGCAATTTTATCTCTTGAAATTGATAAAATTTTTTCAACTTCATTTTCATCGCCGCAGGCCATAAATAAACTATCGCCAATGTCTATTTTACATATTCTCATTAGTTCTTTAAGTGAGTCTTCACTAAAAAATTTTCCAATTGGACCTTTGCCTGAAATCTTGTCTGTTTTTTCCAAAGTAAAGTAAGCTAGTCCCGAAGCTCCTTGTTCTTTAGCCCACTTATCGATATTTTCAAAAAAACTTCTAGGTTTATCCTTTGTTTTTCTTGCCACGATACACCTAACTTTTGAACCTTTAGAAACTAATTTTTTAAATATATCAAACTTTACATCATCTCTACTAAACACTTTAGTAATATCATTAATTATTAAAGGATTTCTTAAGTCAGGTTTATCAGTTCCATATTTAAGCATAGCCTCAGCGTATGGAATTCTAGGAAACTTGGTATTTGTTATTTTTTTGGAAGAAAATTTTTTAAATAAACTTACCATTAGAATTTCTAAAACTTTGAAAACATCCTCTTGTTCAACAAATGACATTTCAATATCTAATTGATAAAATTCACCTGGACTTCTATCGGCCCTAGCATCTTCATCTCTAAAACAAGGCGCTATTTGAAAATATTTGTCAAATCCTGAAACCATTATTAATTGTTTAAATTGTTGAGGAGCTTGTGGTAAGGCATAAAACTTTCCTGGATTTAATCTGCTAGGTACTAGAAAATCTCGAGCACCTTCTGGACTAGATGATGTTAAAATTGGAGTTTGAAACTCTAGAAAACCTAATTTCATCATTTCTGACCTTATGAAAGAAATTACTTTTGATCTTAAAATAATATTTTTATGCATTGAATCTCTTCTTAAATCTAAAAATCTATATTTTAATCGTATATCTTCCGGATAATCTTGCTCACCAAATACAGGCATAGGTAAATCTTTTGCTTCAGCTAAAACTTTTATGACTTCAATACTCACTTCAATCTTTCCTGTTATTAATTCAAGATTTTCTGTGCCCTTCTCTCTTTTTATTACCTTACCAGTGACACTTATTACTGACTCGGGTTTTATTCTTTCGAGCGTTCTAAAATATTTATTATCGTTTTCAATTACGCATTGGGTCAATCCAAAATGATCTCTAAGATCAATGAACAGTAGATTTCCATGATCTCTTTTTCTATGCACCCATCCTGATAACGTAACAATCTTATTATTGTCATTTTCTGTTAGTTCTGAACAATTATGGGTTCTATATTTATTCATTTATTAATACTTTTTTTATTAAATTAATATTTATCGATTTTCCAGTAGATAAAGAAATATTATCTATATCCTTAGTAAATTTTAATATTTTATCATAAGATCTCTCGATATTTTTAATTATAAACTCTAAATTCCTACTACTTAAATCTATTTGTTTATCGGAAAAAGTTTTTGAAATTATCACTCTAATTAAGTCATCAGTTGGTAAGTCAATTTGTATTTCTAAGAAACTGTTAAGCCTCGATTTAAGGTCAACTAAGTTAATTTCAAAATTTTTTAGACTTTTGGATGAATTAATAACAATTACTTTATTGTATTGTTTAACATTGTTAATAAAAGAGTAAAGTAGTTTTTCATTTATATTTTCATTATAATTTTCAATAACAATACAATCAAATTTTTCAACAATGTTATTTATTTTTTCGTCGAATTTTTTAGCGTTAATAGACAATAATTTTAATTTTTTACTCAATATTTTTACTAAATGAGTTTTACCACAACCACTTGGTCCAAAAATATTTATTTGCTTACTTGACCATTTAGGCCAACTTTCTATTAATTTATAAGCTTCGAAGTTATTTGCTGATACAAAAAAATCTTTTTCGAAATAAGTGGTTTTAAAAGGAAATTTAAAAATAAGTTGGCTCAATTTATTTTAACCTCGCGCTCCATTGGTTATTTTTAAAGTTTATATCAATTCCTTTTTTAATTAATTTTTCTTTAATTTTATTTATTTTACCGTAATACTTTATGTTAATATAGGCAAATTTGTTATTAAATTCTTTAACGTTAAAATTCTCTATTAAATCAATTTCGTTTAAAATATTTTGGAATGAAAACAAGTCTTTTTGATTATTTAAAGTTAAATTTATATTTAAAAAGGCAGGGGCACCAATGTCTATTATATTTTGTGATTTAACTAATTCGAGAATTTCTTTTTTTAAGAAGTTTAAAATTTGAGTATATTCAATTTTTTTTTCAATTTTATCTTCCAATATAAAATTTTTTACTATCTTTTTCGATGAAATTATTCCTTTTAAAAAAATTTTAGTTTTTTGTTTTTCATAATCTATAATTATAAAAAGATTATCTTTTTCGTTATCTTTGTCAAAAAGATCTATTAAGTTAATTGCTTCCAAATTATTTTGGTTTTTTTTTATAATTTCTATTGTTTCCAAATTTTCTAGTGGAAAAATATATTCAATATTTTTACTTTGACTTTTTATTTCCTTTTCTGTAGTTAGCCAATTTTTATAAAAGAAATTTTTATCGTAAATGAAAGTTTCATCGTCTACTATTAACACGGGTAATATCTTTACAATTTTACCACTTACATCGCTATATTTAATATTATTTTTACTATAAAAGTTATACATTTTGTCTCTTTTGAAATATAAATTTACTGATTTAAAGTTTTGTGCATTTTCATTATCATTATTTTTAACTATCTGATAGTGAGAGACTAAATTTTTAATAATTCTTAAACTAGTATTTTTTGTTTTTGTGAAATCTTTCTCTAATAATATTTTACTATTTAATTTTTCAAATCCTTTTTTAAAAGCTATATTGATTAATTCTTCTTTATTTTTAAAGGAATTTTTATTAACTTCTATATTATTAACAGTAAAAATGCTCTCAGCATATAAATTGTTTCCAGTTTTAAACAAAATGATTAATATGATTGTTATAATTTTAAAATATTTCATATTTAATTAATTATCATTATTACTAATGAAAAAAAAACTCTATAGTTACAAAAATAGCGGCGTTAATATTTCTTTGGGGAATAAATTTGTAAATCATATCGGTAAATTAACAAAAAAAAATGTCAAAAAAGCGAATTCTAATATTGGCTCTTTTAGCTCAATATACGATATTAGCGCTTTAAAAATAAAAGATCCTATAATTGTCTCTTGCACTGATGGCGTGGGTACCAAATTAGAGTTGTCAAATAAATACAATCGATTAAATACGATCGGAATAGATTTGGTAGCTATGTGTGTAAATGATTTAATAGTTCAAGGAGCAAAACCATTATTTTTTTTAGATTATATTGCAATTGATAAAATTAAACTCTCAAAGTTAAAAAAAATTTTAAGTGGTATTTTGGTAGGATGTAAGTTGGCAAAATGTGAACTTATTGGGGGAGAGACAGCGGAAATGCCAGGAATTTATAAAAAAAATAAATTTGATCTTGCGGGATTTTGTACAGGAATAATATCGAAAAAAAAGATTTTAAAAAAAGAGAGTGTAAAAAATGGAGATATAATTCTTGCTATTCCCTCAACGGGAATCCATTCTAATGGTTATTCATTAGTTAGAGAAATATTGAAAAAAAATAAATTACCTGTTGAAATAAAAAAGATATTTCTAAAACCTACAAAAATTTATGTAGAAGAAATATTAAATTTATGTAAAAAAAATCTAATTCACTCAGCTGCAAATATTACTGGCGGGGGTATCGTTGAAAATGTTATTAGATCGATTCCTAATAATCTTACAGCAAATATTGATCTATCAAAAATTAAAGTAAAAAAAGTGTTTTCTTGGTTAAAATCAAAAAATATTTCAGATAAAGAAATGCTCAGAACATTTAATTGTGGTGTTGGTTTTTGTCTTATTATTAAAAAAAATAATTATAAAAAAGTAAAAAAATTTTTTACAAATAATTTTATGCCTTACGAGATAGGCTATATTTCGAAGGATAATGTTAGATTAAAATTATATAATAAATTAAAATGGTAAAAATAAACACTTGTGTTTTTATTTCTGGTAAAGGTTCAAATTTAAGAAGACTTATTTTAAATTCCAACAAATATAACTTTCCAATAAAAATAAAACTAGTTGTATGCAGTAATAAAAAAGCCGAAGGACTTAAACTTGCAAAAAAGTGGTCTATTCCTTGTCTAATTTTAAATAACAAACAAAGTTTTTCAGAGAATAAAGTATTAATTAAATTAAAGTTTCATAAAATAGATTTAATTTTATTAGCCGGATATATGAAAATTTTATCAAAAAGATTTATACGCTCATTTGGAAAATCTATAATCAATATTCATCCCTCTCTTCTTCCAAAATTTAAGGGGTTAAATACTTTCGAGAGAGTATTAAAAAAAAAGGAGAAAAAAACTGGATGCACAGTTCATTTTGTAAATGAAAAACTTGATGCTGGAAAAATAATTTTAAGAAAATTTTTTTTTATTGAAAAAGAGGACAACGTTTCTTCTCTCAAAAAAAAAACGCAAAATTTAGAATACAATGCATTTTCTGAAGCTATTATAAGAGTGGTAAAGTAATTTATTTATTAAAAAAAAAACTTATTTCAATTTTAGCATTTTCAGCAGAGTCAGAGCCGTGGACAGAGTTTTTATCAATAGAAATCCCATATAATTTCCTTATAGTCCCATCTTTTGCTTTTTTAGGGTCTGTAGCACCCATAATTTCTCTATTTTTTAAAATTGCATTCTCTCCCTCTAGTATCATTACTTCTATTGGTCCAGAAGATAAATAATTACAAAGTTGATCATAAAATGGCTTAGATTGATGAACTTTATAAAATTCAGCCGCCTCATCTTTTGAAATATGGAGTTTCTTAGAGTTCAAAATTGATAAATTATTCTTTAAAAAAATAGCTTTAATTTTATCAGACAAGTTTCTTTCATACGCGTCGGGTTTTATAATTGAAAGAGTTTGCTCAACGTCACTCATAGTTCTCTTCTACGAGTTGATTTAATAATCTTACCCCAAATCCAGTAGCTCCACTTGAATTTAAAGCTCCACCATATTTTGAGAAAGCCATACCAGCAATATCCAAATGAGCCCACGGAGTTTTGTTCAAAATAAATCTTTGTAAAAATTGTGCAGCAGTTGTTGATCCTGCTCCACCAATATAATTTATATTTTGTACATCAGCGTTTTTAGAATTCATTAACTTATCATAGTTTTTATGCAAAGGCATTCTCCATACTTTTTCTTCAACTTTTTCTCCAGCCTCAAAAATCTGTTTGGATAGCTCATCGTCATTTGAGAACAATCCTGCATATTCTGATCCTAAACAAACTATTATCGCACCAGTTAAAGTTGCTAAATCAATGATAAATTTTGGTTTAAATTTTTTTTCTGTAAAAGTAAGAGCATCTGCTAATACTAATCTTCCCTCTGCATCTGTGTTCAAAATTTCAATAGTTTTTCCGCTATAAGATTTTACAATATCGCCTGGTCTTTGAGCATTCCCACTAACCATATTTTCTACAAGACCCACAACACCAACTGCATTAACTTTAGCTTTTCTTAATGCTAAACTTTTCATTAAACCAACTACAGTAGCTGAACCCGCCATATCATACGTCATGTCTTCCATAAACTTCGCGGGTTTTAAAGAGTATCCTCCTGTATCAAAACAAACTCCTTTTCCAACAAAAGCTAATGGTTGGGAATTATTTTTTGCACCATTCCATTCCATAGTCACTAGATATGAGCCTCTAACACTTCCTTGACCAACTCCTAGTAAGGCGTGCATACCAAGTTTTTTTAATTTTTTTTCATCATATATATTTATTTTCAGACCGTCTTTTCTTAAAGAATTTAGTCTGTTGGCGTACTCATCGGGATGTAAAACATTTCCTGGCTCAGAAACTAAGTCTCTAGCATAAAATGTCCCCGCCTCTAAAGCTTTAAACTTTAATTGATTTTTTTCAGAAGGTTTATTTTTACCAACTACATTGATTGAAATTAGTCTCGTCTCATTTTTTGACTTATATTTATTGAACTCATAAGATTTTAATTTAAGACCGTGAAGAAAATGACCTAAAAAATTGTTATGTTTAGTATTAATACTGTCAGAAATAATAAAATACTCACTATTCTTTCCATGGTTAATGCAACCATAAAATTCTGCTCCTAAATTTTCTATATCTGAACTTTTAAGATTGTTCTTAATAGAAATTAAAACTATTTTTTTTTTTGAACTTAAATCAAAAATAAGTAGATTTTTTTTTAAGTCGTTAGTTTTTAATAAATCATTAATGTAAGAAAATTCTGAATTTTTGAGAAATTTTTTTAAATTATTAAGATTAAATTTATCGTTAGAAAATAAAACTAAATTGGACGAATTTTCATTGTAGGTATTTTTAGAATAGTTAATTTTTATCGTCATAAATTTTAATAAGTTGATTAAAGTGGTATATATGTTCAAAAATATAATATTTCAACGGTATATTAGTCATAGTGTACTATCATAGGTTGAGTTTTAACTTAACTTGCATTATTTTATATATCAAATTCTCATGTTTAAAAACAAAATTTATAACTACATATCCCTAGAATTAATAAAGTCTTTTATTCTTATATTATTCTCGCTATCTCTAATAGCTTGGACAGTAAGAGCTGTGAATTTTTTAGATCTTATAGTAGATAGTGGATATTCAACCTCAACTTATTTTATTTATTCTATTCTGAATTTAACGAACATTATGACAAAGTTTATTCCTTTGAGCTTTTTGTTAGCTTTGTTGCTAATCATAATTAAATTAGAACGACAAAATGAATTGTTAGTACTTTGGACTTCAGGAGTAGCAAAATTTAAGATAACAAATTTATTTTTCTTACTTTCACTATTTATTTTTTTAATTCATATAATTTTTTCAACGATAATTACTCCAACTGCACTTTATAAATCTAGAACTCTTGTAAAACAATCCGGAGTAGATACAGTAGCAAATCTTATTAAACCAAATACCTTTTCTGATACTTTTAAAGGGTTAACTTTTTATGTTGAAGAAAAAAATAAAAATGTTATCAAAAATATATTTATAAAAGACGAAAGCAATAACTTAAATAGTTTATTGCCAAAAAATTCATCAGCAAAGAACAAAACGGTCATTGCAGAAAAGGGGGTGATCAGCAAAAGTAAATTGATTTTAGAAAATGGATTTATACAATCATTTCAAAATGATAATACGGTTAAAATAATTCAGTTCAATAAAACTCTTTTAAATTTTGATAATTTGGATAATAGAGTTATAAAAGATGTAAAAATACAAGAAACTTCTACTTACAAAATTTTAAATTGTTTAAAAAATTATTATTATAATCAAATTCCTGAGGGGTACATACAAAATTGCCCAAAAAATAATATAGCTATTGTTGTAGAAACTTTTTCTAGAAGAATAATTATGCCTTTGTATATACCATTAATATCTATTTTGATTTCTTTTATACTTATTTATACAAAAAATAAGAAAATGAAAGTGATAAATAGGTATTTGTTTTTTACCTTAAGTTTTATGCTTTTGGTTTTATCTGAACTTTTAGTAAGATATTCTGGAATTTCAAACATTGGTTTTTATACTTATCTTTTAATTCCTTTTATATTATTACCAATTCTCTATCTGATTTTGTTAAATAGTTTCTGGAAAGAATTAAGATGAATAATAAATTAAATAATTATTTAATTATCAATTACACAAAAATTTTATTTAATGCAATTCTTCTTTCTTTTTGCCTTGGTTTAATTTTAAACTTATTTGAAGAAGTTGAATTTTTTAAAAATACTGAAGAAAGTTTGTTACTTCCGGTAATTTTAACAATTTCTTATATCCCAAATTTAATTTTCGTAAACTTAATGCCATTTATTATATTTTGTTCAGCTATGTGGTTTTTTATAACAATTAAACATAACAATGAGTTACTCACCTTAAAAGTTTTTGGATATTCAAATGCAAAAGTTATAACTTTAATTGCTTTAATTTCATTTATTTGGGGATTGCTAATTTTAGTTGTCATAAACCCAGTTACCTCAGGTATGGTTAAGTTTTATGAAAAGACTAAATCTAATTATTCTAAAGATACAGATCATTTAGTGACAATTAATAGAAATGGAGTTTGGATAAAAGAGAGAAAAAATAATGATTTATATATTATCAATGCAAACAGGTTGGAAAACAATTTTTTAATGGATGTTTCAATTAACATTATCTCTAAAGATAATATTATTAAAAAAAGAATAGAGTCAGAAAAAGCAAATATTTTATTAAATAATTGGGATATAAAAAATCTAAAAATATTTCATTTTGATAAAATAGGTAATGTTAAGATAGAAAACAAAGATAGTATTGAATTTACTTCATTTTATAATGTTGAAAAACTCAATAGTCTTTTTAAAAATTTAGATACTATTTCTTTTATTGAGTTATTAACTAAAAATGAAAATTTAATTATTAGAGGTTACGAAAAAACTACAATATCAGAAAAAATAAACTCTTTTTTTGCCTTGCCTTTTTTCCTCGCTTTAATGACAATATTAGCAGCAATTTTCACCATAAATAATAGGAATTCCAACAATATAAACTATCTGATGATAGCAGTGTTAACTTGCGCAGTTATTTATTATATGAAAGATTTATCCGTCGCTTTGGGTAAGTCAGACAGAATTTCTCCTGAAATATCAGTTTGGATACCTATTATAATAATAAGTTTAATAAATAGTATAGGGTTACTTCAAATAAATGAAAAATAAATCATTATTATTTAAATTACTAATTGCTTTTTTTTTCACCGTAAATCTGTACGCGGAAAATTTAGAAATATCTTCAACTGAAATAAAGTTAGATAAAAAGGAGTCCAAAATCGTTCTGAAAGGTAATATTAAAGCTAAGGATGATAATGACAACATTTTAAAGGCAGAGGAAGCCTTTTATTTAAAAAAACAAGATTTACTAAATAGTGTTGGCTTAACAACAATAGTTACTAGTGAAAACTATCGTTTTGAAAGTAAAAATGTTG
The DNA here is from genome assembly GCA_902620525.1 of uncultured Pelagibacteraceae bacterium. Lineage (GTDB taxonomy): Bacteria > Pseudomonadota > Alphaproteobacteria > Pelagibacterales > Pelagibacteraceae > Pelagilacustribacter. The sequence goes on from CACNIK010000001.1 coordinate 20,728, forward strand.
TTTTCGATAATAAAAAAAAAATTATAAAATCTGATTTTCCAACAAAAATTTCTGATCCAGATGGTAATATATTTTTTGTTACAATGTTCAATTACAATTCAATAAAAAATATACTCTTTTCCAAAGGAGAGATTAAATTAGAGGACATTAATAAGAATATATACAAATTTAATCAAATTTATATAAATGAGAAAAAGAAAAAAGTTATAGGTTCTGACGCAAAAATATTTTTTAACGATAATAAGATGAAATCAGATATTAGAAATAATCCAAGAATTTTTGCTAATAGTGTTTCAATCGATGAAAGTACAGCCTCAATTCAAAAAGGTGTCCTTACTTATTGTAAGTTTAGAGAAAATGACAAGTGCCCTCCTTGGGAATTAAGAGCTAAAAAAATTAAACACAATAGTTCAAAAAAAACTGTGTATTATGATAGTGCAGTTTTAAAGATATATGATTTCCCAATCTTTTATTTTCCAAAGTTTTCTCATCCTGACCCGACTGTAGATAGGAGATCTGGTTTTCTTATACCAACATTTGCTAATAGCACTAATATGGGAGTTGGTATTGATATACCTTATTTCTGGAATATCTCTAAAGATAAAGACATTACTTTCACTCCAAGATTACAAGCTAGCAATGAGCCGTTATATCTTGCGGAATACAGACAAGATTTCGCAAAGTCATCCCTAATAACTGATGTTGGTTATACCGAAGGATATAAAAAAAAGTCTAATTCAAAAACTTCAGGATCAAGATCACATTTTTTCTCTAGATTTTATACTTCTCTAATACAAGAAACAGATATTTCTAGTGACCTAGAAATTAATTTACAACATGTATCTAATAGTACTTACCCAAAAGTAAATAAGTTGCAAACTTCGTTGGTAGATTATTTGGATAATACAATTAAAAATACTATTGATTATGGATTTCAGAAAAAAGACCTTTTTTTTAATACAAAAATATCTGCATTTGAAAATCTTTCAATAACAGGAAATGAGAGATTTGAATATATTTACCCTGAAGCTTCTCTTGAAAAAAATGTATTAATGAGTGAAAGTTTGGGAATAATAGATTTAAAATCTGAATTATTAGTAAGAAATTTTGAAGTAGATAAACAGCTAGATATTATTTCAAATGAATTTAATTGGGTTTCAAATAGCTGGGTAAATAAATTAGGATTTGAAAACGAATTTCTTGGATTATTTAAGAATATAAATTATAGAGCAAAAAATACAAAAAATTTTAAAACCGACAGCACTATTTCTGAATTTTATGGTGCGCTTGGTTTCAAATCAGAATTGGGTTTGTTTAAATTTAGAGATGGGAATAAATTAAATATTTTTAAACCAAAAATGTTAGTCAGAATTTCTCCAAATGACTCGAGAAATATATCTGGAGACTCATCAACTTTAAATTACTCAGATTTATATAAATTAAACAAAGTTAAAGATATTCAAACAGTTGATACTGGTTCAAGTATAAGCTTAGGATTTGATTTTAAAATTAACAACCTGGATGAAAACAATGAGGTAAAAAATGAGAAGTTTAGAATTGGTATTGGTCAAATAATTAATGCAGAAGAAAATCGTGATATGCCGTCAAAAGCGACGCTAAATGAGAAAATGTCAGATATTATAGGAGAAGCATCGTTAAATTTAAATGAGAATATTAAAATTTCTCATAATTTTTTATTAGATCAGAACCTAGAAAACTTTAATAAAAACAGGATAGAACTTGGTGCTATATTTCCTTCAACAAATTTTAATTTAAGTTTTTTGGAGGAAAGTCAACATATAGGACACACAAAATATGTTGAAACAAAAGCGGGATTTAATTTTAATAATGGATTGGTTTCTTTAGGTGCTAAAAGAAATTTACTAACAAATTCCGCTGAGTTTTATGACTTAAGTTACGAGTATATTAATGATTGTCTCACAGCAGGTGTAGCTTTCAGAAGAGAATTTTATAGAGACAGAGACGTTGAGCCAGAAGACTCTTTGATTTTTAAAGTTACGTTCAAACCTTTAGGAACAATTACAACTCCAGCCAATTAAAATGAAAATAAAATTAATTTTATTTTTTTTTATAATATTGAGTTTTTTTAAAAATACTTTTGCAAATATCGAAGATAAGATTATAGCAAAAGTGGGCAACGAAATTGTAACTAATTATGATATTGTGAATGAAATTAATACGATTTTAGCATTAACAAACAAAACCGCAGATAAAAAAGATTTTACAAAATTACAAAATATTGCTTTTTCAAGTATTAAGAAACGTATTATTAAAGAAACAGAAATTGAAAGATATAAAATTACAAAATATAATAAGGTCGACGTAAATAACTATATTTTAGGGCTTGAAAATAATTTGGGTCTTATTCAGCAAAACATTAGTTTGAAGGAACAATTTAAAAGGTTCGGTGCGAATTACGATGTTTATTTAGAGGGAGTGATCATTAATTTTAAATGGAACAGTCTAATTTACTCTCTTTATAGAAAACAATTAGATGTGGATGAAGATTTGATAAAATCAGAGTTAAAAAAGCAAATACAAAAAGAAAAAAAAATTGAAGAATTTAATTTATCTGAAATAGTTTTAGAAAACTGGGATCAAAACAAATTAAATGAAGTAAAAAAAAGTATTCGAGAAAACGGTTTCATAAAAACTGCAAATTTATACAGCAACTCAGTTTCTGCCACAAAAGGAGGTTCTATTGGGTGGGTTGTGTCTAAATCAATTTCAAGTCAATATTTAAAAGAGATATTAAAATTAAAAAAAACACAAATTTCTGAACCTATAAAAGTAAACAATAATATTGTTATTATTAGACTAAATGATAAAAGAATTTTTAATCAAGGTAATTTGGATGTTGTAGAAATTGAGAAAAAAATAATTAATCGAAAAAAAGAAGAAAAATTAAACATTTTTTCTAATTCACATTATTTAAATTTAGAAAAAAAAGCCTATATTGAGGTTAATGATTAGTTTTGGAATAGTTTTAGGAGAACCTCGTAGTATAAATTCGGAGATACTAGCAAAATCAAATGCCCATAAAAGTAACGCGATAATTATAGGTAATTATGAATTACTTAGATCACAACTCCAAATTTTAAAGTTAAAGAGAAAAATAAAGAAAATTAAAAAATTAGAGGGTATTAAAAAAAATGATAAAATTTTAAATGTTTTAGATGTTCCTCTTAGATTTAAAAAACCTTTCAAAGTAAATCTCAAGGAAAGTTCAAATTATGTAAAAAAATGCTTATTGATAAGTCATAAGTTGTGTTTACAAAAGAAAATAAAAGGCATCATTAATCTACCAATAAACAAAAAGAATTTATTTAAAAATAAAAATTTGGGCGTGACTGAGTTTTTAGCTAAAAAAAATGGAGTTTTTAATTCAGAAGTCATGATTATTTATAATAAAAACTTATCTGTTGCGCCATTAACAACACATATTAAAGTTAAAGACGTTTCGAAATTCGTTAAAAAAGATCTTTTGACAAAAAAACTTATTACTTTAAAAAAGTTTTATTTAAAATATTTTAAAAAAAATCCTAAAATAGCAGTTTTAGGATTAAATCCACACAATCTTGAGCTTAAAAAAAACTCAGAGGAGCTTAAGGTGATTATTCCTACAATAAAGCATTTAAAAAAAATTACAAAAGTTTCAGGTCCATATCCCTCAGATACAATTTTTTTAAAAGATAATTTAAAAAAATTTGATATAATTGTTGGCATGTATCATGATCAAGTTCTATCTCCATTTAAAGCTTTGTATGGATTTGATGCAGTCAATATAACGTTTGGTCTTCCTTATATAAGAATGTCTCCGGACCACGGTATAGCAGAAGATAAAATAAGATTAAATGTATCAAAACCACAAAGTCTAAACAGATGTATAGATATAATAACTAAATTGATTAAATGAAATTTAAAAAATCACTTGGTCAAAATCTTTTAGTTGATAAAAACATTTTAAGAAAAATTCTCTCTTTAACTAATTTTAAAAATAAAAATATTATTGAAATTGGAGCTGGCACCGGTAATTTGAGCGCTGAGATATTAAAGTTTATCCCTAACAAATTAATTTGTATTGAAAAAGATAAAATTTTTGCGAAAAATTTAAAGACTCTTTTTAAAAATAATAATAATTTATCAGTTCTCAATGGTGATATATTAAAATTGAGTTTAAAAAAAATAATTTCTGAAGGAACAATTATTGTTGGAAATTTACCATATAATATATCAACTCAAATACTAATAAAATTTATTAGATTTAACCCGTGGCCTCCAAAATTTAAAAGATTAATTTTTATGTTTCAAAAAGAGGTTGGTGAAAAAATTATTGCAAGTATGGGAAATTCTAATTATTCTAGATTATCAATTATAACGAAATCAAGATTAAAAATTTTAAATTTTTTTTACGTGTCCAAAAATTGTTTTTTTCCCAAACCTAAAGTTGATTCAATCGTAATTGAATTTCAACCAATTCAAAGAAGAGATATTAATTTTAAATCAATTAAATCACTTGAGTATATAACAAATATTTTTTTTTCTAATAAAAGAAAAATGATAAATAAAACTTTTAAAAAACTTAAAATTAAAAATGATAAATTCATAAAAAGTGAAAAAATAGATTTAACTTTGAGACCTGAAAAATTAAGTGAAGGTTTATTTTATAAAATTACTGAATTTTATGAAAAATCAAGGTTCAAATAAAAGACATTTTTTCTTTTTTATGAGTTTTTATAATTTTTTCAATTTGACTAAAGCAGCTTTCTAAATCGTTATTAATAACAACATAATCGTAATCAAACCAATGCTGAATATCATTCTCATATTGTTTTAATCTTTTTTCAACTATTTTATTATTGTCTTGATTTCTGTTAACTAATCTTTTTTTAAGTTCATCTTTATCAGGCGGTAAAATAAATATTTTTATTAAGTTCAATTCTTTAAATTCAGACAACTGTTTAGTGCCTTGCCAATCTATGTCAAATACAACATCATAACTATCTTTATGTAGTTTATTAACTGAATTTTTTGAAGTTCCATAATAGTTGTCAAATATCTTAGCATGTTCATAAAAATTATCTTTTTTTATTAGTTTTTCAAATTCTTCTTCACTTACAAAATGATAATCAACACCATCAATTTCATTTGGCCTTGGTTTTCGTGTGGTGTGAGAAATTGAAATTTTAATATTAGGATATTTCTGGCTTAATTTTTTTGTAATAGTGGTTTTACCTGCACCGGATGGTGAGGACAAAACAATGTTGAACCCCAAAACTATTCCTTTTTTAATTTATTAAGCAGATTTACTTTCTATAAATTTTATTGCGTCACCTACAGTAAGAATTTTCTCTGCCTCACTATCTGAAATTTCAGAGCCAAATTCTTCCTCAAAGGCCATGACTAATTCCACGGTGTCCAGACTATCTGCTCCAAGATCGTCTATGAAGCTAGCTTCATCGACAACCTTTTCTTCCTCAACACCAAGATGATCTGCAACTATTTTTTTTACTTTTGAACTAATTTCTTTTGACATGAATATTCCTTATTTAAGTTATTATAATCTTACTAAGATTATTAATACTAATTGTCAAGCCATATACATTCCACCGTTCACATGAATGGTTTCACCTGTTATATATGAGGCCTCATCAGAACTTAAAAAAGCTACACAATTAGACACATCGTCTCCAGAACCCATTTTACCCATAGGGATCTTAGATAACAGTATATTTTTTATTTTTTCAGGGATGTTATTTGTCATGTCTGACACTATAAATCCAGGAGAAACACAATTAATCGTAATATTTTTTTTTGCATATTCTATTGATAAACTTTTAGACATCCCAATTGTTCCGGATTTTGAGGCAGCATAATTGGATTGTCCAATATTACCTGTGTGTCCAACTATAGATGTTATATTTATAACCCTGCCTGAATTACTTTTCATCATCTTTTTGATTGCGTATTTTGATAACAAAAAGGTAGATGTTAAATTTATATCAATTACTTTTTGCCACTCATCATCTTTCATTCTTAATGATAAATTGTCTCTGTTTATTCCAGCGTTATTGATAAGTATATCTAATCCACCTAATTCTTCTGATACATCATTTATAAATTTTTCTATATCTGAATGAGATGAAATATCAAATTTCATAACTTTAATTTTGCTGTATTCTTTTTTAAGTTTTTCTAATTTTTCTGTGTTTGTACCTGTTCCTAAAACTTCTGCATTCAATGACAAAAACTTTTTTACCAAAGATCCACCAATACCTCCGGTAGCACCTGTAATTAATACTTTTTTATTTTTAAAATTAATCATTATAAATTTTTTATATCATCAATTTTAGTTATACTCCTTGTAAGTACTTTATCATTAGTTCTTTTAACAAGTCCACTTAAAACCTTTCCAGGTCCAATTTCAATAAAGTCATCTATATTGTTGTTTATCATAAAATTTACACTTTCTCTCCATCTTACTTGAGAAAATATTTGTTTATATAATAAGTCTTTTATGTTGCCATCGTTTTCAACTGGTAGAGCTGTAACATTACTAATTAATTGTATGTTTGGAGTCTTAAAATTAGTTTTTTCTAAAAACAACTTCATGCTTTCAGCAGCTGGTTTCATTAGGGTGCAATGAAACGGTGCGCTTACCGGTAAAAATATAGACCTTTTTTTTTCAACTTTGAGATCATTACTTAAAGCAACTAACGTTTGCTTATCGCCACTCAAAATTATTTGACCTGGAGAATTGTCATTAGCAATTTCACAAATGCCTTTATTAACAAATTTTTTTATTAGTGAATTTAACTCGTTTTTATCTATACCCATAACAGCTAGCATGGCTCCCTTTCCTTGTGGCACGGCAGCTTGCATCAATTTTCCTCTCTCATGAACCAATTTAAGGCCATCTTCTAAACTTAGAGATTCAGAGGCGACTAAAGCACTATACTCTCCTAAGGAGTGACCTGCGATGTATTTAGTTTTACTAAAATCATAATTAAATTCTTTTTTTAATACACTAAATATTGCAAAACTTGTTATTAATATTGCTGGTTGAGTAATTTCTGTTTTTTTTAAATCTTCATCTGAACCGTTTAAGATTATTTTGGACAAACTAAATTTAAGGGCTTCATCCCCTCTTTCAAAAATGTCCTTGACTGTCTTAAAATTGCCCTGGAATTCAGACGCCATACCTGCTTTTTGAGAACCTTGTCCCGGGAATATAATTGCTTTCATTTTAATTGATATACATGCTTATAATTAATGTTGAAATGACTTTTTTATAATAGTATAAAACGCGCTAAATATTAATACATTTTTATATGAATTTCTATGAACATACAGTAATTGCTAAGCAAAATCTTTCACAAAAGGATGTGGACGGGATAGAAAAAAAATACGAAGATTTAATTAACAGTAATTCAGGTGAAGTTTTAAAAATAGAAAAATGGGGTTTATTGAATTTTAAAAGAAAAATAAAAAATTATACAAAAGGCCATTTTTTACATTTTAAAATAAAGGGGGACCAAAAAACTTTAGCGGAGATAAAATTGAAGACTAAACTTGATGGTAATATAGTGAGATTTCTCATAGTGAAATATAAAAATTTAGACCTTAAAACTGAATACTTCTCAAAAAATAAAAGCCAATGAAAAAAAGAAAAAACAATTTTAAAAATTCAAAAAACTCTTTAAATAAACTCAGTTTATTTCAAAAGAGTGATTCTAGATTTTCAAGAAAATGCCCTTTCTCTTTAAAAAATGCTCCTGTCATTGATTATAAAAATATTGCATTACTTCAGAAATATATTACTGAAACTAATAAAATTATTACTTCTAAAATAAGCAATGTTTCTTTAGGAAAACAAAAAAAATTAGCAAGAGAAATAAAAAAAGCAAAAATTTTAGGAATATTGTAAAATATTATGCAAGTAATTTTATTAGAAAATATCGCAAAACTTGGAAAAATTGGCGAGCTAGTTAATGTAAAAAATGGTTTTGCCAGAAACTACTTATTAAAGAAAAATAAAGCTTTAAGGGCAAATAAAGAAAATATTGAACTAGTAAATAAAAACAAATCTGAATTAACTAAGAAAAATGCGGAAATAAAAAATAAATTTTTTGAAAAAGCAAATAAAATTAAGAATAAAAATATTAAAGTTTACAAGGCAATAAAAGAAAACGGAGATTTATATGCATCAATTAAACCAAAAGAAATCTCAAAAATTATTTTTGATGAACTTAAAACTGAAATTGGACCTTCAGAAATTATAATAAAAAAAGAAATAAATAAAATCGGTCAATTTGATATTAATATAATTCTTCATTCTGAGGTTCAGACAAAGATTTCCCTTAAAGTAGAAAAATTAGATAAGCTTCAAGAAAAGTAATTTTTTCCACAGGTTGAAAAAAAGGTGTGTAAGTTAAAGTTTAAAATACCTCAATTTTTTATACTATCTAATTTATGGAAAAGCTAGATATTAAGAAAAATCATCAAAAAAATCAGGAAATTCCATCTAACGTTGAAGCAGAGCAGCATTTGTTAGGTTCTGTTTTAGTTAATAACGATATCATTGATGAAATAGCAAATATTATTAATTCTGAAAAGTTTTACGACCCTATACACATAAAAATTTATGAAGTTATTGAAAATCTTAATAATAAGGGAATGATTGCTAACCCAATTACACTAAAAAATTATTTTGAAAAGAACCAGGGCTTAGATGATGTAGGAGGAGTAGAATACTTAGTTAGATTAACTAGATTTTCTTCTTCCGTAAAACAAGCTATAGATTATGCAAAAATTGTACACGAAAATTTCGTCAAGAGAGAACTTATCCAAATTTCTAATCAAATTAAAGACGATTCCATAAACTCTGAGGATGACAAATCATCAGATTTAATAATAGAGGATGCAGAAAAACTATTATTTGATTTAGCTGAAAGAGGTTCTTTTTCTCAATCTTTTGTAAAATTTAATTTAGCTTTAGATCAATCAATAAATATGGCTGAACAAGCTATGAAGAATGATCAAGGTATTGTTGGTGTTCCTACAGGTCTGACAGATTTAGATGAAAAGTTGGGGGGATTACATAAATCTGATTTAGTAATTATAGCTGGACGTCCCTCTATGGGTAAAACCGCTTTAGCAACAAACATTGCTTATCATGCAGCTAAAAATATACAATTAAAAGGAACGAAATCTTCAGTTGCTTTTTTCTCGTTAGAAATGTCATCGGAACAACTTTCCACAAGAATTTTGTCTGAACAATCTCGTATAAAATCAAATGATATTAGACGAGGAAAAGCTACAGAGGAGGAGCTTGGTAGATATATTGAAACATCAAGAGATATTTATGACTTGCCATTATATATTGATGAAACTCCAGCGATTACAATATCTACTTTGAGTAATAGAGCAAGAAGAATAAAAAGATTATTTGGTCTTAATTTAATAGTGGTTGATTATATCCAATTAATGAGGACTAGCTCGAAGAGAAACGATGGAAGAGTTCAAGAAATATCTGAAATTACTCAGGGCTTAAAGGCTTTAGCAAAAGAGTTGAGTGTTCCTGTATTGGCTCTATCTCAATTATCAAGAGCTGTTGAACAAAGAGATGATAAAAAACCACAATTAGCAGACTTAAGAGAATCAGGTTCAATAGAGCAAGACGCTGACGTCGTATTATTTGTTTTTAGAGAGGAATATTATGAAGAAAAAAAACAGCCTAAACTTGGTTCTATTGAACATGCTGAATGGCAGTCAAAAATGAGTGATATAGCAGGTTTAGCAGAAATATTAATTGGTAAACAAAGGCACGGACCCACTGGAAATATTCAAGTAGAATTTGAGGGAATGTACACAAAATTCAAAGATTTGAAATCTTAAATGAAATAATTTTTTTCATTTTTTTCAATTTTAAGATATATCATTTATTAGTCTATGTTTTTAAAACTTTATAGTAAGTTGATTTCAGATTTCCATAAATTTACATTATTATTAATCGCAATTATTATTTTAATATCATTTTATTTTTCAAAAAATTTCAATTTGGACGCTTCATCTGATGCTTTATTATTAGAAGGGGATAAAGATTTAAAGTATCTACGGGAAATTAACAACAGATATGGATCAAAGGATTTTCTTTTTTTAACCTACTCTCCAGTAACCAAATTTTCTGACGAAGACACAATAATAAATATTCAGCTACTTAAATCAAAAATAGAAAAACTATCTTGGGTTGATAGTGTTATTTCTATTATAGACGTTCCATTGCTCAAAAGCAGTGATGAGCCTTTAATGGAAAGATTAAAAAATTACAAAACTCTTTCTTATCCTAATATTGACAAAAATCGTGCATTCCAAGAGATACTCAACAGTCCAATATATAGAGATTATGTAGTAAGCAAGGACGGTAGAACCTCCGGAATTGTAATTTATTTAAAGAAAGATGAGAGACTCAACGAATTTATACAATTAAAGGAAAAATATTTTTTTGAGAAAAAAGAAAAAAAACAAAATGATTTAGAGAAAAAAAAATATAAAGAATTTTTAAATGAATATGAAAACTATAAAAACTTATATAATAAAAGAAATCATCAAAACATTTCAGAGATAAGGGAAATCATAAATAAATATGGTGAAAATGCTAAAATTTATTTAGGAGGCATTCCTATGATAGCTGATGATATGATGAGTTATATTAAAAGTGATATTTTAGTTTTTGGTACTGGAGTTTTTATTTTTATAATTTTTACTCTTTGGTTCATATTTAGAAATTTAAAATGGGTTATGATGCCTTTATTGGGTTGTGCAACTTCTGTAATTATAATGATAGGATTATTAGGTTTGGTTGGATGGAAAGTAACAGTGATATCATCCAACTTTATTGCGCTAATGCTTATTTTAAATATGGCAATGAACATACATGTTACCGTAAGATTTTTACAATTAAAAAAAGAATACCCTAATTTATCAAAAACAGATGCCGTGCTTAAAGCTAGCTGTAAAATGATGTTGCCAATTCTTTACACTGTATTGACAACTATTTGTGCCTTCCTTTCATTAATTTTTAGCGGAATAAAGCCCATCATCGATTTCGGGTGGATGATGACTTTAGGATTAATAGTTTCTTTATTTGTTACCTTTCTTCTTTTACCTTGTTTACTAAATATTTTTTCTTCAGATAATGAAATAAGTGTTCAAAGCACAGAAAAATCTTTAATCACAAACATTCTCGGTTCTATAGCAAAACAAAATAATAATTTTATTTTTGGAACTACACTCATAATTATTTTTGTAAGTGTTTTTGGAATATTTAAATTGGAGGTGGAAAATAGTTTTATTAATTATTTTAAAAAAGATACTGAAATTTACAAAGGTATGAAAAAAATTGACGAGGATTTAGGCGGAACTACTCCTTTAAATATAATTTTAAAATTTCCTACAAAACAAATTAAAGAAAAGGAGGATGATGAATTTTCTGAATGGGATGAGGATGTAGAGAATAAAGAAGATAAATCTAAATATTGGTTTACTAGAGATAAAATGGATAAAATCCTAAAAGTCCATAATTATTTGGACTCTTTACCAGAAGTCGGAAAAGTTCTATCGTTTGGATCTATATTGCGAGTTGCTGAAGATTTAAATAAGAAAGAACTACAAAGTTTAGAGATAGCGGTTTTATATAGTAAAATTCCAGAAGAAATTAAAAAAGAAATTATTTCTCCTTACATCTCAGTTGAGGATGATGAGGCAAGAATTAGTATCAGAATAAGAGACTCATTAGAAAATCTTAGAAGAGATGATTTAATCAACAAAATTAATAGTGAACTTAATACTAAATTAGGATTCAAAAAAGAAGATTATAAACTAGCCGGCGTTCTAATTTTATTTAATAACTTACTACAAAGTTTGTTTAAATCTCAAATTCTTACGCTTGGTATAGTAATGCTTGGTATTTTTACAATGTTTTTCATATTATTTAGAAATATAACTTTATCTTTGATCGGTGTAGTTCCAAACTTCATAGCAGCCTTTTTTATATTAGGTATAATTGGTTTAATGAAAATTCCGTTGGATATGATGACAATTACAATTGCCGCAATAACTATTGGAATAGCGGTGGATAATAGTATTCATTATATTTATAGATTTAAGGAAGAATTTAAAAAAATTAGAAACTACAAAAATACGCTAGATAGATGCCATAGCACAGTGGGTATTGCAATTTTAAATACTTCGATAACGATAGTTTTTGGTTTTTCAATTTTAGTTTTATCTAATTTTATTCCCACAATTTATTTCGGTGTATTTACTGGAATAGCAATGTTATTTGCCATGATTTCAGTTTTAACTTTGCTTCCTTCATTATTGTTAATTTACAAACCCTTTGGAGATGAAGCTGAAAATCTCAAAATATGAGTAATTTTTTTGACAGTTTTATTGATAGAGTAAATTTATTTGATGTTTTTGTTTTGTTAATTTTTATTTATTGCATTCTGCAATGTTTTGTAAAAGGTTTCTCTCTAAGTCTAATTTCTTTTATGAAATGGGTTATTTCTACTGTTGTGACTATTATTCTAGTACCAAAGTTTCAGCCTACCGTAAGTGAATATATAGAATCAGAATTTATTAACAACGTAGGATTAGGTATAGCAATTTTTATTATTACTCTTTTTTCAATAATTGTTATTGGAAAAACCTTAGGTAAAGCAGTAACTTGGACAGGAGTCGGATCTATAGATAAAACTTTTGGTATGTTATTTGGTGTTTTTAAAGGTTACGTAGTTTCGGTGTGTATATTTTCTATATTAAATTGGTTTTATCCCTTACAAAATTGGGGTATATCAGCTGAGGACGCTATTTCTTTTGATTTAATTAAAAAAGGAAGTGAAATTTTGATAGAAGAGTTTCCATCTAAAGAAGATTTCATAGATACAAAGGAAAAAATTGAAAAAATTTAAACCAGATAAATTGAGAGAAGAGTGTGGAGTTTTTGGTATCTCGAAACACGAGGATGCAGCTAGATTGGTTGCATTAGGACTACATTCGTTACAGCATAGAGGGCAAGAAGGTTGTGGTATTGTATCTTTTGATGGTAAAAGTTTTCATTCTGAAAAACGTCAAGGTTTAGTTGGTGATCATTTTACAAATATTGAAACAATAAAAAAATTACCAGGAAATTCAGCTATAGGCCATAATAGATATTCTACAACTGGTGAAACATCTTTAAGGAATATTCAACCCTTCTTTGCTGATTTATATCATGGAGGTTTAAGTATTGCACATAACGGAAACTTAACAAATGCTATTACTTTAAGAAACGATCTTGTTAAAAATGGATCAATATTTAGAACTACAAGTGATACTGAAACAATTGTTCAATTAATTGCTCAATCAAATAGAGAAAAGATATTAGATAAGATTACTGAAACCTTATTTAAAATTCAAGGTGGTTATGCACTTGTTATACTTACAAATAAAAAGTTGATTGGTATAAGAGATCCTTTGGGAATAAGACCACTTGTAATTGGAAAATTAGGAAGTTCTTACATATTTGCATCTGAAACATGTGCATTAGATATTGTGGATGCTAAATTTATTAGGGAAGTTGAAAATGGAGAAATAGTAGTAATAGAAGATAATGAAATTAAAAGTTTTAAACCTTTCAATAAAATTAAGTCTAGGCCATGTGTGTTTGAATATATTTATTTTGCCAGACCAGATAGTATACTTAGTGGTGAGTGTGCATATGAATATCGTAAAAGATTAGGCGAAGAATTAGCTAAGGAGACTGGAGTAGAAGCAGATATAATAGTTCCAGTTCCAGACTCCGGGGTTCCAGCGGCAATTGGATACTCTCAATCCTCTAAAATTAAATTTGAGTTAGGTCTCATACGAAATCATTATGTTGGTAGAACTTTCATCGAACCAACACAAAATATAAGAAGTTTTGGGGTAAAACTTAAATTAAGTTCTACAAAAAGTATCTTGAAAAATAAAACTATAATTTTGATTGATGACTCTTTAGTTCGTGGCACAACATGCAATAAAATAGTCAAAATGCTCTATAAAGCTGGAGCAAAAAAAGTTCATGTAAGAATTGCTTGTCCAGAGATTAAATATCCTGATTTTTATGGTGTAGATATGCCAACAAAAAAAGAGTTGCTATCTAGTAATAAAAATAAAAATGAGATCAGTGATTATTTAGGTGCTGCAAGCTGTAATTTTTTGAGTGTAGATGGTTTGTATAAAGCTTTATTAAAAGAAAAAAGAAATAATAGCTATCCTCAATTCAGCGATCATTACTTTACTGGGGACTATCCTATAAAAGCTTTGGACAAATTAGGAAATGAAAAAATTACTCAACTTTCACTTTTGAGTAATAAATCTAGCTCTTAGTTAACTTTATAAATTTTATTAGATTTGTTGATAAATATCATTTCTTTCTCATAAAAAATTATGTCACTAAATATTTCGAATGGATTTTTTTTTATTGACTCAATTTTTATATTATTTTGTAAATTTATCTCAATAAAATAAGAATTTTCAGAAATTAGTAATAATTTATTCCCTGTAAGATAAATATGGTTGATTTTTTTTATTTTTCTTTTCAAATTTTTTTGAAATTCTTCTGTAATTAAAGAAAATATACTTTTAGAAAATTTAATTTGACCTGTGTCTTTATTTATAAATATTAAATAGTTGTCTTTGTTGACAGTAAAAATCGTATTTCCTGAAATTATAGGGGACAAATTTGATTTTATATTTAAATCCCAGATTTTAGCACCGTTTAAATTAATTAGTGAAATATTATCTTTATTAGAAACTATTATTTTATCATTCAAAACAGTAATTGGATTTCCTTTATAAATTATCTCACTTTCTTGTTTAAAATTTATTATCCAATTAATACTTTTATTATTAAAAAAATTTAAAGAATACAATATCCCGCTTGTAGACATAAATAGTACATTATTATTATTATCTAATGCTAGGTTACTTTCAAATTTAGACACAGCTTGCGAGGGTTCTGTATAAAGTTCATCAATCTTATTTCCATTCATCATATTTATCATAATCACTTTATTTTTCTCGTCTGATAAAAATAATGTTTCATTAATAATTTTTAAATTTGATCTAAAAGGAATTAAAAAATTCTTTGCCCAAATTATTTTATTTTGCTTATAGTCTATCGAATAAATATAACCGAAATTATCAACTGCAATAATAATATTTTTTTTAACTATTAGATTAATTTCTTTTTTGAACTTTTTTAATTTTTTTTTATAAAAATTATACTTAAAAAGTAATTTATTTTCTTTTAAAGAAAAAACTCCTATATTCCCCTTCGAATCTGAAAAAAATAAATTATTTTTATAAATTAAAATATTTTTATTTATTTTTGCATTAGAAATTTTTGCGAGTTTTTGATAATTTCCAGAGTTTAAAAATACAGCATTGTTAATACTATTTGACTTATTCTGAAATCTTTGACTCCACTCACTATAATTTTTTGGCTTATCTATTTTAATTTTTTGCTCAAGTAATAGATTTATTTCCTCAATTTTATTATTTTGTTTTTTAAAAATAAATTCTGTATTCTGTGTAGTAATATTTTCTTTTTTTGCAATCTGGTTACTTCCAGTCCAAATTCCAGTCTTATTATCAAAAGAACAACTATTAATTAAAAAAAGAGAAATAATTAAATAATTAATTTTATTCATTCGTTTATAATATTTTCGAATTCTTTAGCTTTATTAAATTCACCCTTTGATAAGTAATATTTTTTAATATAATCTGAAACAGTTTCTTTCCACAATGAGTTTGATTTTAAAATAGGTTTTAAATTATTCAAAAGTTCATTTTCTTTAATATTGTCTCCTATAAAAACTACTTTTTTAAAAATGAATAAATTTTTAGTTTCAGTGTCTAATTTATTATTTGAAATAATTTCATCAAAGAAGGATAAGACTTTTTTCTTATCTTTAATTAATTCATTGTCAATAATTAGATTTAATGCTGATGGTGAATAAAATTTATTCTTTTTTGAAATAAGATCCTCTAATATTTTTAATGCTTCATTCGGGTTATTCTTTTCTATATGAATTTTAGCACTATTATATTTTTCAGATATTATAACAAGTTGTTTTTTTTTATATTCATTAAAAATGATTAAAGCAAAAATTATTAAAAGTAATGTGATAACAATTAAAATTAGTTTTTTTTTATTTTTATTGAAAAATTCATTAAAACTAAACTTAGATTTATTTACAGTTTCATAACTCATAATCAAAAGCTATTTTTTCCCTGTGGAAATTTATTTGATTTTACTTCCTTATCAAATTGTTTTATCGCTTTATCAATAGTTTTTTGTAAGTTTGCATATTTTTTTACAAATTTAGGATAAAAGCCACTTAAACCCAACATATCATCGGTAACTAAAATTTGCCCATCACACATTTTTGAAGAACCAATTCCTATTGTGGGAATTTTAAGAGATTTAGTGATTTTTTGAGCTGTTTTTTTTTCGATACATTCTAAAACTATAGAAAATGCACCAGCTTTCTCAATTTTCTTCGCATTCTTAATTAAATTATTTTGTTCAAATTTGTTTTTACCTTCAACCTTAAATTTTTTTTTATATTGTGGAGTAAAACCAATATGTCCCATTACATTTATTTTTGATTTTTTAAAAGCTTTTACAATATTTAAATTAAACGAGTTATTTTCAATTTTTATTGCATCACATTTGGTCTCTTTTAATATTTTTCTCGCATTTTTGATAGCTTGTTTTGGTCTTGTGTAACTATCCTTAGGCATATCAACAACAACTAAAGATTTTTTTGCCCCTAGTGCTACTGATTTTGCGTGATTAATCATAGTTTGTAGTTTTAATTCATGTGTTGTCTTATTTCCATACAATACATTTGCTAAAGAATCTCCTACTAAGATTAAATCACAATATTTATCCAAAATTTTTGATATTGATTTTGAATAAGAGGTCAAACAAACAATTTTTCTTTTATTTTTTTTATTTAAAAATTTTTTTATTTTTACTTTCATTATTCCAGTTCAATAGTACTTGGTGGCTTTGAAGTTATATCATAGACTACTCTGTTGATACCAGAAACTCCATTTATAATTTTGTTTGAAATTTGGCTCAAATATTCGTTATTAAAATTATATTTAGCTGCGGTCATTCCATCTTCAGATGTTACAGCTCGTAAAACACACGTGTATTCAAATGTTCGTGTGTCACCCATTACGCCAACAGTTTTGACTGGTAACAAAGCTGCATACGCTTGCCAAATGTTATTGTAAAGATTGTTTTGAATTAAACTATTAATAAATATTTCATCAGCATTTTGCAAAATTTTTATTTTTTCTTCAGTGATTTTTCCTACAATCCTTATGGCCAAACCAGGTCCTGGGAAAGGATGTTTTTTTAAAATTGAAGGATCTAAGTCTAAAGATTTTCCTAACTTTCTTACTTCATCTTTAAATAATTCATTTAACGGTTCTATTAGTTTTAACCTCATTTTTTTTGGCAAACCGCCGACATTATGATGAGATTTTATTTTTGAAGATTTGCTTCCAGTTGATGATCTACTTTCAATAATATCTGGATAAAGAGTTCCTTGCGCAAGATATTTAACATTCTTAAATTTTTTGGCCTCCTTTTCAAAAATTTTGATAAATAAATTTCCAATTATTTTTCTTTTTTTTTCAGGATCAACTACGTTTTTGAGCTTATTATAAAAAATTTTTTTTGAATTAATCAATTTAATGTTAAGTTTGTATTTATTTTTAAAAAGTTCATAAGTTTGTTTAAATTCATTTTTTCTTAAAAGCCCCGTATCAACCATTATACATTTTAGGTTTTTTTTAATTGCTTTGTTAACTAGAAGGGCAACTACACTACTATCTACGCCTCCTGAAAGGGCACAAATAACCCTGTCATTTTTAATCTTTTTTTTGAGATCAGAAATAATTCTATTTTTTTCAATTCCTATCATCCAATTTTTTTTAATTTTACAAATATTTAAAACAAAATTTTTGATTACTATGAAACCATTTTTAGTGTGAGTCACCTCTGGATGAAATTGAATACCATAAATATTTTTATTTTTATTTTGAATAGCTGTATACCTTGAGCTGTTAGTAGATGCTAAGTTTTCAAAACTTTTGGGAATCTTAATGACTGCATCTTGGTGACTCATCCAAACGCTAGTTTTTTTTTTATTAAAAAAATTTTTAAACAAAAGTGATTTGGACTTTTCAAATAAAATCGCTTCACCAAATTCCCTTTTTTTTGGAGATTTTTTTATTCTACCTCCAAATACTTTTGCTATAAGTTGTAGGCCATAACAAATGCCTAATATCGGAATATTTTTTTCAAATATACTCTTCGATATTGAGGGATAAGTTTTTTTAGTTACTGTAGATGGACCGCCAGATAAGATAATGCCTTTAACATCTTTAAAATTTGTAATTTTTTTAAAATTTTTAAGATTGATGATTTCACAGTAAATCTTTAATTCTCTTATCCTTCTGGCTATAAGTTTGGTTACTTGAGAGCCAAAATCTATAATGATAATTTTTTTTTTTTGTTTTGAAAAATTCTTAGTTGACATCTATTTTTTTAATAATGTATTTAATTTTTCTTCTAAATTAGATGTTTCTTTACAAAATTTTTTACAAACATTTTTTAAATCTTTGATTAAATTTTTTGTCTCTGAATAATTTGATTTTCTTATTTTTAAAGAAGCTAAGTTTAAAATAGCTTCTTCATTTTTTGGGTTTAATAATATCACAGTATTTAAATTTTTCTCTTCTTGACTGTCATCATTTTTAAATTTGTGTATTTTCGCTAAATATAAATATGAATTTTCATTTTTAGGATTAAAAACTATATCCTTTTCAAATTTAAATTTAGCTAAATCGTATTTTTTTTTGTCAAAAAGAGTTTTACCTTTTTCATAATTGCTAGTTTCAGCTTTTATATTTGTAAAAGTAAAAGTAAATATTAAAATAATAATATATTTAAAGTAACTCATATTTTAAAGTTTGTTGTGCTTTTTATTGTTTCGACACTATGAACCATACTCTCATAAAATCCAGCTTTAGTTATTTTAATAAACTTCGATTTATTTTTCACATCTTCAATTTTTTGAGCTCCAATATAACCCATGGATGATCTTAATCCACCTTGCAACTGATAAATTATCTTGGAAACTTTTCCTTTGAATAAAACACGACTTTCGACTCCCTCTGGTACAAATTTAGATCTATCCTTAAAGTTTTTTTGAAAATATCTTTCTGAAGATCCGGATGACATAGCTCCAATTGAACCCATTCCTCTATATAATTTATACAATTTATTTTTTAGTTTGAATATTTTTCCTGGACTTTCTTCTGTTCCAGCAAATATTGACCCCATCATAATTGCATCTGCTCCAGCTGCAATAGCTTTTATTATATCCCCTGAGAATTTTATTCCTCCGTCAGAAATGATTTTTATTTTTTTTTTTTTCATAGCTTTTTTAACATTTAAAAGCGCTGTAATTTGAGGCACTCCAATTCCAGCCACCATTCTTGTTGTGCAAATTGATCCTGGTCCAATACCGACCTTTAATACGTCTGCTCCAGAATTGTAAAGCATTTTTGCTGCGTTTCCGGTAGCAATATTTCCAACACAAAGTGTTACTTGTTTATCAAATTTTTTTATTTTATTTAACATTTTTATTACATTGACACTGTGACCATGAGCAGTATCAACAACTATCATGTCTACGCCACAGTCAATTAATTTTTTTGCTCTAACTAATTCATTTTGGGAAGTTCCTATAGCTGCTCCAACTTGAAAATTCAGTTTTTTTACTTTTTTGATTTCCTTACATTGTTTTTTGATATCTAAATTTCTATGTATTACTCCAATTCCACCATTTTTTGCCATAGCTATTGCCATTTTTGACTCGGTGACAGTATCCATTGCTGATGATAAAAATGGGAGTTTTAAATTGATCGATTTTGATAATTTAACGTTTAAATTGGTATTTGATGGCACGACAGAGGAATATTGAGGTAGTAGTAAAACATCATCAAATGTAAGTGCCTCTTTTATTGGTTCCATATAAACTTATATACAATTTTATATATTTATAAAGTCTTAATTCCTGCACAGTGTATATAAGTCTCTTTTGAATAATCTCTGCTGGAATCAGGTTTAAAAAAATTAACTTCACGAAATTTACTTTTTGCCAAATTTTTAACATTTAAGAAATCTTGACCATTAAAAAGCTTTGAAATAACTACTCCACTCTCCTTTAAAACAAAACTGGAAAATTCAATTACTTCGGCGCATAAGGCATTTGTTCTAATACAATCTAGGTCCTTATTGCCGGTAGTGTCTGCGGCCATATCTGACACAAGTAAATCAGCCTTATTTTTAAGTTTTTTCAATATTTTGTCTTTTGATTCTTCCTTTTGGAAATCACAACACAAAAAATCTACACCTTCAATTTTCTCCATTTCTTTTATGTCTACAGATAAAATTTTACAATTTTTTAAATTTTTTTTAAGCATCTGAGACCATCCTCCTGGATAGCTGCCTAGATCAATGACTATATGACAATTTGAAAATAGTTTAAATTTTTTATTTAATTCTAGAAGTTTATATGCTGACCTAGATCTTAAACCAGAACTTTTTGCTTGTTTAAAGTATTGGTCTCTGTGTTGTTCAATTATCCAATTTTTTGAACTTTTGTTTTTTCTCATTATAGAATATCTTCATGTTCATCTTCAGGATTATCCATTTGAATTGATTTCTTGTTATTTAGATAAGTAACACAAGCTAATGGTATCGATAAAATATAAAATAAGCTAAAAACTAATAAAGTTTCAAAAGTAAAAAACATTAATGTAACTAAAGCAACTCCTATTCCTAAAAGAATAAAAACTGTTAAGGCTGGTTTTATTTTAATATTCTTAAATGAGTATGTTGGTACTTTGCTGATCAATAATACTGCTATAAATAATGTAAACAAGGGTACAAAATAATTTTTATTTATTATAAAATTAGTTTCTGTAAGCTCTAAAACTAAGGGAGATAAAATTAATAAAGCTCCAATTGGAGAGGGTACGCCCTCAAAATAATTTTGTTTCCACGAATCCTCAGGTTTAAATTTTGTTAAATTAAATCTTGCTAATCTTAGTACACAACAAACAGAGTATATTAAAGTAATTGCCCATCCTATCTTCCCATATTTATTAAGTTCCCAAAAATAAATTATAAAAGCAGGTGCTATCCCAAAACTTACAAAATCAGTTAAAGAGTCTAGTTCTTTTCCGAAATCTGATGTACCTTTAATTAATCTTGCAATTCTTCCATCTAAAGCATCAAGAATCGCTGCTAAAGTAATAAATATAACTGCCATATTAAAATTAAGATCAAGAGAAAACTTTATTGAACTTATACCCAAACATACTCCAGCAATGGTTAAAATATTTGGTAATATATATCTTGTTTTTTTTGACTCAACTATTTTAAATTTTTTTTCTTGCATTATTCTTTTGCTAACAAACTTTCTCCAGCAACAACATTTTGTCCTGGTTTAGTCAATATTTTTTTATTTTTAAAGAAAATATCTACTCTGCTACCAAATCTGATCATTCCTATTCTATCACCTTGTTTTAAATTTTGATCTTTACTTACTTCACAAATAATTCTTCTCGCAATTAATCCAGCAATTTGAACTATGATAATCTCTTCTCCCTTTGTGGACAAAATTTTATAGTAGTTTCTTTCATTTTCTTTGCTTGCCTTATCTAATGAGGCATTAAAAAATTTTCCCGGCTTATAAAAAATTTCTTCTACTTTTCCTTCAATCGGTGTTCTATTTACATGGCAATTAAATACATTCATAAATATACTTATTCTTGTGTATTTATTATTTTCTAATCCTAATTCTTCTGGACCATTAATTTCAGAAATGTCAGTGACCAGACCGTCAGCAGGACTAACCAAATAAGAATTATCGTTAATCGCTACTCGATCTGGGTCTCTAAAAAAATAATAAACCCATACCGTTATTAACAGCATTATGAATGTTAGAAAATTTGAGAAAAGCCAAACAATAAAGGTTATAATTATTGAAATGGCTAAAAATTTATAGCCCTCTTTATGTAATTTTGGAAAAATGTTGTCCATCATAATTGTCAATAAAGTTTGATAATTTCCACTAATATGTATAAAAATCTCACATAATCAAATTATTTTTATGGCAAAAATTAAGGTTAAAAATCCAATAGTTGAGCTAGATGGTGACGAAATGACTAGAATAATATGGTCATTTATTAAAAAAAAACTTATTGAGCCATATCTTGAATTAGATATCAAATATTATGATTTAGGAATAGAAAAAAGAGATAAAACCTCTGATCAAATAACTATTGATTGTGCAAATGCAATTAAAGAATTTGGGGTAGGTATTAAATGTGCGACTATCACTCCTGATGAGGCAAGAGTAGAAGAGTTTAAATTAAAAAAAATGTGGAGATCACCCAATGGTACAATTCGAAACATACTTGGTGGTACCGTTTTTAGAGAACCAATTATTTGTAAAAATGTACCCAAGCTGGTTCCGGGATGGACTAATCCAATTATTATTGGTAGGCACGCTTTTGGAGATCAATATAAAGCAACAGATTTTCTTGTTCCAGGAAAAGGAAAATTAGAAATGAAATGGACATCTGCTGACGGAAAACAAAAAAAAGAATTTGAAGTATTTAAGTTCCCTAGCTCAGGTGTTGCTTTATCAATGTATAATTTAGATGACTCAATAAGAGATTTTGCAAGAGCTTGTATGAATTACGGTCTTCAAAGAAATTACCCGGTTTACATGTCAACAAAAAATACAATTTTAAAAGGTTACGATGGAAGATTTAAGGACTTGTTTCAAGAAGTTTTTGATAAACAATTCAAAGACAAATTTCAAAAAGCAAAGTTAACTTACGAACACAGATTAATAGACGATATGGTAGCATGTGCAATGAAATGGAATGGTGGATACGTATGGGCTTGTAAAAATTATGATGGAGATGTTCAGTCTGACACTGTTGCGCAAGGGTTTGGTTCTTTAGGATTAATGACTAGTGTTTTAATGACACCTGATGGAAAGACAGTAGAATCAGAAGCAGCGCACGGCACAGTTACTAGGCATTATAGGATGCATCAACAAGGAAAAGAGACATCAACAAATCCAATTGCATCTATATTTGCTTGGACTAGAGGTTTAGCACATAGAGGAAAGCTTGATAATAATGATGAATTAATCAAATTTTCTAAAAGTTTAGAAGAAGTCTGTATTAATACAGTCGAGAGTGGCTCAATGACAAAAGATTTAGCAATATTGATCGATAAAACTACAAAGTATTTGACCACTAATCAGTTTTTAGAAGCTATAGATAGTAATCTAAAAAAAAAGCTTAACTAATTTTTTTTGATATCTCTTTAAAAGCTTTCTCAACTTTATCCTTGTCTACTCCTCCTGCTTGAGCAAAATCTTTTCGCCCTCCACCACCTTTTCCGCCTAGAGTCTCAGATGCGATTTTTACCAAGTTAACGGCGTCATACTTTGAGGTAAGATCTTTTGAAACACCTACGGCTACGCCAACTTTATTCTCAAAAGTTGAAATACAAATTATAATGCCAGACTCCATTTCTTTCTTACCTTGATCAATTATTCCCCTTAGTTCTTTTGGTGGGAAGTCTTTTAAAAGTTGTTCTCTTATCTTTATTTGACCTATTTGTCTCTCTTTAATTATATTTTTACTTTTATCTTTTTTGATATTTTCAATTTTAACCTGAGCTAATTGTTTACTTAAATTTTTCAAGTTTTCAGATAAATTTAATTGATCATTGTAATCTGGTTTTATTTTGAAAAATTTTAGTTCTTTTTTAATATTTTCAATTTCTTGATTTAAACTTTTTTCTTTAAGAGACTGGTTTTGTTTTAAAGAATTTTCATATCTCTCTAATTGCTTATCTCTTAAAGCCTCCACTCTTCGCACTCCTGAAGCAATTGATGACTGACTTATAACTTTAAATTTTCCAACCTCTTTTGTATTTTTTACATGTGTACCACCACATAATTCAGTTGAGAAAAAACCATTATTTTCTTTTCCCATAAATACTACTCTTACTTCTTCTCCGTATTTTTCACCAAATAGGGCTAGGGCTCCCATTTTTACTGCTTCTTTTGGTGTCATAATTCTTGTTTGAACATCGCTGCCGCCGTCAACTATAGCATTTACTACTGCATTAATTTTTGTCATCTCATCTTCTTTAATCGGTTTGTTGTGACTAAAATCAAATCTTAGTCTCTCGGGTGAAACTAAAGAGCCTTTTTGAGTAACGTGTTTTCCAAGAGTCCTTCGTAAAGACTCATGTAATAAATGTGTGGCTGAGTGGTTGGCTTTAGAATTATTTCTTTTAACAATATCTATTTCTAAATTTACACTTTCTCCTACTTTAATTTTTCCTTTTTTTATATCTCCTGAGTGAACAAAAAGATCACCCATTTTTTTTTGAGTGTCTTTAATATTTATTTCACACCCAGAGGTGTAAATAATGCCTTGATCTCCTACTTGACCACCGGACTCACCATAAAAAGGTGTTTGATTTGTTATAATTTCGATTTTGTCTCCAGCGCCTGCATTATCAACAAATTTATTATCTTTTGATAATTTTAAAACTACGCCTTCGGCTTTATCAAATTCATACCCTAAAAATTCTGTTGGTTTTAATTCTTCTCTGATTTTAAACCACCTTTCCTCAACAGATTTATCTCCAGATCCTTTCCAGTTTGCTCTAGCTAAAGCTTTGCTTTTTTCCATTTCTTTTTCAAATGAGGAGCTATCAACTTTAATATTTTTTGATCGTAAAATATCAGCAGTTAAGTCCACTGGGAAACCATAGGTGTCGTATAATTTAAAAGCTACTGGGCCTGGTAGAGTATTATTTTTTACTTTGGACAAATTATCATTAAGAATTTTCATTCCTCTTTCAAGAAGTGAAGAAAACTTTTCTTCCTCATTTTTTAGAGTTTCAATAATAAGATCTTTACCATTTAACAATTCTGGATAACTATTTTTCATTTCGTCTAACAAAACATCAAAAAGTTTGTGAAAAAGCGGTGATTTACTTCCAAGAGAATGAGCATGTCTCATGCCTCTCCGCATTATTCTTCTTAAAACATAACCTCGACCTTCATTGGAAGGTAAAATTCCCTCAGCAATTAAAAAACTACTTGCTCTAAGATGATCAGCTATAACTCTGTGACTAGCTATAGTTTTCTCATTAATTGAAGTTTTGGTTATTTCTGATGATGATGCCATTATTTTTTTAAAATGATCTATCTCATAATTATCATGTGTACCCTGTAGCACAGCAGTCATTCTCTCTAGACCCATACCTGTATCTACAGAAGGTTTAGGAAGATTAATTCTTTTATCTTTAGTAATTTGTTCGTATTGCATAAAAACGAGATTCCATATTTCTATAAATCTGTCTCCATCTTGTTCTGGGCTTCCAGGTGGTCCTCCTTGTAATTTTTCTCCATGGTCATAAAAAATTTCAGAACATGGTCCACATGGTCCGGTATCACCCATCGACCAAAAGTTATCTGTTGTTGAAATTCTTATTATCTTATTTTCATTCAACCCAGCTATTTTTTTCCATAAGTTAAAAGACTCTTCATCTTCATGAAAAACGGTTACAGAAAGTTTATCTTTGGGTAGTTTAAAATCTTTTGTTAATAAATTCCAAGCATGATGTATTGCTTGCTCTTTAAAGTAATCTCCAAATGAAAAATTGCCAAGCATCTCAAAAAAAGTATGATGTCTTGGTGTGTAACCCACGTTTTCAAGATCATTATGTTTTCCTCCTGCTCTTACACATTTTTGTGATGTTGTGGCTGTTTTATATGGTCTTTTTTCTAGTCCGGTGAAAACATTTTTAAATTGAACCATTCCAGAATTAGTAAACATTAAAGTCGGATCGTTATTAGGCACAAGATTACTTGAGTCTACTATTTGATGATTATTTTTCTTAAAATACTCTAAAAACTTTTTTCTAACATCTGTAAGTAAAATTTGGCTCATGCTTTATTAAATACAGATATTTTTAAGGTTGTCTATAAAAGAGATTAGCCTGTTTTTTGCTTTCCGTTGTCGACGACTAAGCAAATTTCAGATTTTGTGAGAAATCTTTGACCAGTTCCATTATCTAATGAAAACATGCCGCCAATTCCGTTAACTGCATCTATTGTTAAGTCAGTGTGTTTCCATTTTTCATATTGATCTCCATTCATATAAAAAGGAACGCCGCCTATTTCACCCAATTTAACATCGTTATCTCCTAAAGGAAACTCTCCCTCTTTGAAGCACATTGGAGCGCTGCCATCACAACACCCACCTGACTGATGAAACATTAGTTTCTCACCGTATTTTTTTTGTAATTTAGATAGCAAACTTAATGCTGCATGTGTGGCTGATACTTTCATTTTTTGTGTACGGCCCATGATATAGAATCATGGGCCAGTATATATTATTGGTTAAAAGAAGCCCAATTTTTTCTCAGCATAAGAAACGTGTAAGTTCTTGTTTTGTCTATAATGATTTAACATCATTTTATGAGTCTCTCTACCTACACCTGATTGTTTATAGCCACCAAATGGTGAATGAGCTGGATATGCATGATAACAGTTTGTCCACACTATACCTGCTTGAATTGCTCTTCCCATTCTATAAGCAATATTCCCATTTCGAGTCCAGACACCTGCGCCTAAACCGTAAAGAGTATCATTTGCTATTCTTAACGCATCTGCTTCATCTTTAAACTTAATTACAGAAACGACCGGTCCAAAAATTTCTTCTTGAGAAATTCTCATATTATTTTTAGCTTCAAAAATAGTTGGTTGAATGTAGTTTCCTTTTTCCAATCCACTATTTAATTTAGCCTGAGATCCCCCAGTAAGAACCTTAGCACCCTCTTTTTTCCCAAGATCAAGGTATGATTTAATCTTCTCAACTTGCTCTACAGAAGCTTGTGCTCCGATCATAGTTTCCATTTTTAAAGGATTGTCTTGAACAACTGCTTTAGTTCTTTTTATACATTTTTCCATGAATTTATCATATATAGATTCTTGAACTAATGCTCTACTTGGGCAGGTACAAACCTCGCCCTGATTTAAGTTGAACATTACAAAACCTTCAACACATTTATCTAAGAAATCATCATCTTTTTCCATAATGTCTTCAAAGAAAATGTTTGGAGATTTACCGCCTAATTCCAATGTTATTGGAATTATGTTTTGAGCAGCATATTGCATTATCAATCTACCGGTTGTCGTTTCTCCAGTAAAAGCAACTTTAGCTACTCTTTTTGATGACGCTAAAGGTTTTCCTGCCTCTAATCCGAAACCACTTACGATGTTAACTACTCCAGGAGGTAATAAATCTCCAATAAGCTCCATCATAACCATAATTGATGCTGGTGTTTGTTCAGCTGGTTTTAAAACCGAACAATTACCTGCTGCTAAAGCTGGTGCTAATTTCCATGTCGCCATTAATAATGGAAAGTTCCATGGAACTATTTGACCAACTACTCCTAAAGGTTCAGGTATATTATATGAATATTGAGAATTGCTTATTTCAGCCACAGAGCCTTCTTCTGCTCTGATTACTCCAGCAAAATATCTCCAGTGATCAATCACCAAAGGCAGATCTGCTGCCATACATTCCCTAATAGGTTTACCATTATCTAAACATTCAGCTGTTGCTAATAAATTTAGATTTTTTTCTAATACATCAGCTATTTTATACAAGATATTTGATCTCGTAGTGATGTCTGTTTTTCCCCACTCTTTAAAAGCTGCGTGAGCCGCATCCAATGCTGCTTCCACATCTTTTTCATTTGAACGTGCTACAGAACAGATTATCTCATTAGAAATCGGGCTAGGATTGTCAAAATATTTTCCCGACTTAGGTTCAACAAATTTACCATTTATATAGTTGCCGTACTTTGCTTTAAATGGAAATTTAACCTTTAAATGAGAGGTATCTAGAGCTGCTGACACTTTCGAGCTTTTTGCTTGTTGTGTGCTCATTTCCCCTCCTTGTTAATTTATTAATTAAACCCAAAATTGACAACTTTGTACAGACTTAACTGATAATTATTTTCAAATACAATTTTTAGTTGATTCAATTTTTAGTTGTTTAAAATTTCATGGGAAACAAAAATTAGGGGGTCAATGACCCCCTTAATTTCAAAGATGACTATTTTTCCTCGTCTTTGCTAATCTTTTCTTTAGGTGAAGGGTTGCCTTCAAGCTCTTTGGTTATTGCTCCAGCCTTCTCTCTTACGGCTTTTTCGATTTCTTCAGCAACATTAGGATTTTTTTCCAAATATAGTTTGGCATTTTCTTTTCCTTGTCCGATTTTTTCACCTTTGTATGCGTACCAAGCGCCTGACTTCTCAATGATGTCTGCTTTTGCACCTAGGTCGATTAATTCGCCATTTTTGCTGATGCCTTTGCCATACATCAAATCGAATTCTACAACCTTAAAAGGAGGAGCTACCTTATTTTTGATAACTTTCACTCTAGTCGTATTTCCGATAATTTGATCCTTGTCTTTTATTGCACCTATTCTTCTAATATCCATTCTAACAGAAGAATAAAATTTTAATGCATTTCCACCTGATGTAGTTTCTGGATTTCCAAACATGACTCCAATTTTCATTCTTATTTGGTTAATGAAAATTACCATCGTGTTTGACTTTGCTACTGAACCAGTAATTTTTCTTAGCGCCTGGCTCATAAGTCTTGATTGCAAACCTACATGGTGATCTCCCATTTCACCTTCTAATTCTGCTTTCGGTGTTAAAGCTGCTACAGAGTCTACTACAAGCACTGAGACAGAACCTGATTTAATTAAGGTGTCAGTTATTTCTAAAGCTTGCTCACCTGTGTCAGGTTGAGAAATTAGTAATTCATCAGTTTTAACTCCTAGCTTTTTTGCATAAGCGGGATCCATTGCATGCTCAGCATCAACAAAAGCACATATTCCTCCGGCTTTTTGAGCCTCAGCTACTACCTGTAAAGCTAAGGTTGTTTTTCCGGAAGACTCTGGACCGTAAATTTCTATTATTCGTCCTTTTGGTAGTCCTCCGATGCCTAATGCTAAATCTAGGCTTAAAGAACCAGTCGAGATTGCTTCTACGTCTAAAGCTTCTTGTTGGCCAAGTCTCATTACTGAACCTTTACCAAAATTTTGGTCAATTTGGCTTATTGCGGCTTCTAAAGACTTGTTTTTTTCCTTTATTTCTTGAGTTTTTTTGTTGTCTGATTTAACAACTTTCAAATTATTTTTTGTCATTTTATATCCT
This sequence comes from uncultured Pelagibacteraceae bacterium, assembly GCA_902620525.1. Classification (GTDB taxonomy): domain Bacteria; phylum Pseudomonadota; class Alphaproteobacteria; order Pelagibacterales; family Pelagibacteraceae; genus Pelagilacustribacter. The sequence goes on from CACNIK010000001.1 coordinate 50,210, forward strand.
TTTTTGTTCATCGAATCGTTAATATAAATGTACACATTTTGTTCTTTTTATCAAGTAAATAAAAATTATAGCTTTTCTCAAGTTTTAAGGAGTTCTGATGGCCCTTAGGTCAAGTCCCCCGATTTGGCTAAGTAATCTTAATTTAGAGATTATAAGGTTTTTTTTTGCTTCCGCGTTGGATATTCTTGCCTCTAAAAGTAAGCTTCTAGATTGAATAACGTCAAGAGTGGTTCTTGTGTTTCCTGAGTCATATTCTAAGGTTATACCTTCATTAGCAATCTCAGCAGCTTTTAATTGGGCCTCTGTAGAAATTAAAACACTTTCAGCAGATTGATAAAAAGACCAAGTGTTTGATGTTTGAGTTTTTACCTCATTTTCTTTATCAACTAGTAAAAGAGCATTTTGCTCTTTTTTGTGTTTAAATTTTTTAATTGATGAAAAATTTTTACCCCCTTGTATTATTGGCCAAGTAACAGTTGCTTTTACTGTTTCTTGCTCGTCCTCATCAACAGTGGCGCTTAGGTCTTTATTTTCAGTTTTTGAGTAGTTAAGAGTTGCAGAGGGTGAAAGCTTTGCTTTTTCCACACTTAATTCTTTTTCTGAAATTGCAAGATTTATCCTTGCAATTGATAGGCTGGGATTATTTAAACTTGAAAGTTCTAAAGCGCTTTTTAAATTTTGAGGCATTAAAAAAGAGATTTCAAAATTATCATTAAAATTTTTAGGGGCCTTAATTCTATTAATTCTCTCAAACTCAGCTATTGCTGATGTGTACTCAGTATCAGCTTTAATAAAATTAGCTTGAGCTCCAGCTAAAGAAGACTCAGACTGAGCTAAATCTGTCAAACTTATTTCTCCTTTTTGCAGCCTAGATTTATCAGATTCCACTTGACGTTCAAATAAATCAACATTGGCTAAGTTAAAATCTTTACTTTTGCTTTTAAATATCAAATCATAGTAAGCTGATATTGAATTTTGGATCGTATCTTGTTCAACAATCTTATATTCGTTTTGAGCTTTCTCAAATTCCAATCTTGATTTTTTGAGGTTGTTGTAACCTTGAAAACCTTGAAAAATTTTTTGATCTACTGAAATTTTCTTAGTTTCAGTATTTCTTTTTGTGTTACCTGATGGAGATCCAGATTGATCTACGATATTTGAAGTTTCAGTACTTGTTTGAGAACCAGAAATCGTTAGGCTAGGCAAAAACTCACTTATTGATATATTTTCGTTTTCTTTTATGGCTTTTAAGTTTTCTCTTTCGGCATTTAACTTTGGATTATTTTTTAAAGCATACTCAACATAAAAAAGTGCATTATTGTCTGCTAATAAATTATTAAATTGAAATATTGCAAAAAAAATTATTAATTTTTTATACATTTAAAATTTTATTGATTTAATTTTATGTCTTTTATCTAAAAAAATAACAAAGTCATTATCTTGATAGCCCTTCAACATATTTTTTGTTAACCTCTCATAAAACATAATAAATCTTTCTATCTGCTTTTTATTCATAGTTCTCTTTTTTTTTGACCTAAATCTCAACTTTTTTTCTTGAAGAAGCCTCCATTTAAGAACATACTTAAAGTTAGGAACTTTTAAATAGATCTTTTTGTCTATTAAATTAAAAATTTTATTATAACTTGTCATCAATTCATTATTTACTTTTTTCCTCCAAGTCAACTTAGTATCCTCAAATTTTTCTAGAATATTTACTGGCTTATTTAAATCTTTTAACTTCTGAGGTTTTGCGCCCACACACCATCCCTCCAATATTATTATGTCAGGTTTTTTAAGAATTTTCTGCCAAAATTGCAATTTAAATCTATCATCTATTGATTTGTCAAATTTAGGTATTCTAACGCTTTTAAAATTTTTTTTTAAAAGTGCTCTCAAAACATTATAAAGCATTTTACAATCATGAGTTCCCGGAACACCACGAGTTAAAAATAAAGGATGTACAGATTTTGACATATTTCGTCTTTCTAAAGCAGTTTTATAAAAATCATCAATTGAGAATGAGGCTACATTTAAATTAAAATAATGATGAAATATTATTTTTAAAATTTGGGAAATTGTTGATTTACCAGATCCTTGGCCCCCGGATAAACCTAAAACTAATGGTCTTTTTTTTACTTTATATAGTTTGAAAAGTTTTCTGCAAAAAGGAAAGTAGAAATATTTTAATTGTTTTTGTTTATCTTGAAATTTTTCACCAATTGACTCTTGTTTTTTTACAAATCTTAAATATTTTTTTTTAAAATCTGGCATAATTCAAGATTAAATATTATTTTTTTTTGTCTAAAGGATGATTGTTTCCGTCTGCAACACTTACGTTTTCTAATTTGAAAGTGTCAATTTCGTCAATGCATCCAACATTAAAACCAGTTAATGCCGGATTTATTCTTGGATTATGATGTGTGTAAATTCCGCAATTAGAACAAAAAAAATGTTTAGCTGTTTTTGTGTGAAATTGGTACATTTTTAATTTCTCTTTTCCTTTAATTATTTTAAAATCTTCGTTTTTGACTATCGACATAATGGCGCCTTTTCTTTTACAAATAGAACAATTGCATCTAATTTTTTTTATTAATTGATCAGGTATGTTAATTTCTGCTTCAACTTCTCCACAATGACATGAAAGTTTTTTCATATTGAATTATAACTCATTTTATTCAAGCAATGTAACACTTATAAACATTGTAAATATTATGATTTAGAATGTTCTCGTTTTGATTCACTTTTGACTCTATTATAGACTCTTAATTCAACTTTTTAGTGTGTTAATTTCTCCGTGCCTTCCAACTCAAAGTCCATATTTTTTAGTATTTTTTCGCTCGATTTTGTAGAGATAATATAGATAAAAATATTAAACATTACGATAATCATTTGAAGTATTGGGGAAATCATCCCAATATAGGGTTTAAGATAAGAAAGTAAAACTAAAAATAGCGCAGATCTTATAAATACATTCATTTTAAATACAGCAATAATTGAAAAAGAATGAATTATTAACCTAAACAATGACATTTTAGATGGACCAAAATATCTTTTTCCCCTTACACAATTTATATTACCAAGATTCGTGATTTTATTTTTAAGAGTGCTGGCAAAACAATAAATAATTGTAGGCTCTTTTATAATTGTTTCAGAGTCATTTTTAGTTATCAAGCTGTAATGCCCGAAATTCATTAATTTTCCAGTAAATATTAATGTAAGTAATTTATGTAAAGAGTAAAAAAAAGTAAATATTGGACCCTCAGATCTTTTCACTCTTTTAGCTACTACTGAAACATTTTGTAGTTCCCTAGCTTTTTTTATCAAATCAGATATTTCTTCTGGTCTATCTTCTCCATCTGCGTCCATTAAAATTAAATTGTCAAATTGATAATTTTTCAGAGCATATTTTATACCGTTTGCTATACAAATTGCATGTCCTTGATTTATCCTCATATTTAAAATTTCAATCGTCTTAAAATGATGAGGCACTGAAAATGAGGGGGCCTTTTCTTTAGAGCCATCATTTACTGCTATTAAGCTAAAAGAAATATCTTTGAACCCTGATATTACCCTATTGATTTCATTTATCAGTTTCATAAAAGACTCCCAATCATTATAAACTGGAGTTATAATAACAATATTTTTCATTTTGACCCTATCATGCAAATTCCAATAGGTTTTATAGTACCATATATACCTGGGCAAAATTTCTTTAGAATATTTGGATTTCCGGTATAAATAACTCCAGTATCAGAAGTTATTGATGATAAATCATTTTCTATTGTATTAAACCAAGTTGGTCTAGAACTTAAATGGTAAGATAAGTTACCTGCATACCATTCATCTCCAACTACAATTGAAATATCATTTGAAAAATTTCTATCCCATCTTCTTTGAACTAAATCTGATATTTCTCTACCAGGATAATCTGTTCTTTTAAATTCGTTGGAAAAAGAAACGTAAAAATAACTGAGTGGAGATATTATAAAAAAAATAAGAAATACTGCTAAAAATTTTTTTATATTTTTTTCATTAAGAGAATTTTTAGAAATTTGAATCAGTAAAATTCCGATAAATAAATAAAAAGGTGTCATCCACATTGTTCTTATTTTTGCACCAGAAACCAAAGAGGTAAGGAAAATTAAAAAAATCGGAAGTAGATTGATTAACACCAAAAAATACTCATCTTTCTTCAAAATTTTAAAATTGATTTTTTTAAAATTTACAAACGTAAGCAACATAATAATTATTGGGACTAAAATTCCTATCTGTTTCAATAAAAATATAAGCGGGTTATAAATATGATTTATGAAACTGACTTCTTCTACTCCAGTTCTATTTAATGCATAAGTAATTGTTATAAATTCATTTTTAAATAGCCAAATAACATGTGGTATTAAAAATATCACAAATATTATACCAGGAATCAAGAATCTTGCTTTGAAATTTCTTTTTTCAATCATGTTTAAAAAAAAGATTATTTTAATTGATAATAATAAATAAATAAAAAGGTATTTAGTCAAAAAACCTATAGACATAAAAATACCTAAAAGGATTAAATCTGAAATTTTTTCATATTTTATTGTTTTCCATGAGTAATAAATTACAAGAGCCCAAAAAGGCAGTTGGCATACATTCACATTAAATTCAGGTGATGTGAAGTTATAAAAATATACTCCTTCTAAAAGAAATACTGAGCATAAAGAATATAATTTATTTTTAAAAATTAAATTTGCAAATTTCCATACATAAATAAAAGCAGTAACAACAAATATTTGACTTAATAAATAATAACCCCAATCCCGATTTCCAAATAAATTATAAGTAACTTCTGCAAAAAAAGCGCTTACGGGAGGATGCTTTGAGTATCCCCAAGACAAATTACTTCCCCACGCCAAAGCTTCTATGGTGTCTAAAGGTAAATTAACATTTGATAAAGATGGAGCAATTGTCCAAATTAATAAATGGGCTAATAAAAATATATAAAATAAAGTTTTATAGTTATTTTTAATCAACATTATTGTTAAATTAATACAATTTTAAGGCTATTGACACGCTTAAATTCAAATCTATACTCCCCAAAATTCACAAATGCCAAAAAAAACTAGTAATAAAAAGTATACTCCAAGTCAAAAAGAAAAATACATGTGTGCAAAACACAAAAAATTTTTTACAGAAGAACTAATCAAATGGAAAAAAGATATAATTAAAGCTAATAATCTCGGTAACTTACTTAATTCCTCTGATGACAGTATGTCTTCTGCTGATATGGTCGATCAAGCTTCTTCTTACACGGATAAGTCGGTAGAAATGAAAGCTTTAAATCGTAGTAGAAAATTAATAGCAAAAATAGACATGGCGTTAAGACGTATAAAAGATGGAACTTATGGTTATTGTGAAGAATCTGGAGAGCCTATAGGCCTTAAAAGATTAATGGCAAGACCAATAGCAACTTTAACTATTGAAGCACAAGAAAAACACGAAAGAGATGAAAAAATTTTCGTTGACAATTAAATTTTCGGAATTTCTTCACCTTTTTTAAGTAGATCATAACCTTTTTTTACTTTTTCACGAGAGGAAATAACAGAATACCATCTCGATAAATTTTTAAATTTTTTAAGTCCAATATCATGCCATTCGTGCTTAGCTATCCAAGGAAAAGTAGCGATGTCAGCAATTGTATATTCATCATAAGCTAAAAATTTTGAATTTTTAAGCCTCATGTCTAATTCAAAGTAAATTCTTTCACAAATTTTAAAATATCTTTCTTCACCAAATTTACTCTTTCCCGGATTGTAATGATGAAATTGATGGTGTTGACCTAGCATAGGTCCGACATAAGCCATTTGCCCTATGAGCCATTGGTTGATTAATGTTCTTTTATTTTGATCATAAAATTTCCCACTTTTTTCTGCTAAATAGATTAATATAGCTCCTGACTCAAATAAATTTATTTTTTTATCATGATCAATTATTACAGGAATTTTTCGAAAAGGACTTATTTTTTGAAATTCAGGATTGAATTGTTCATCTTTATTTATATTTATTTTTGTAATTTTATATTCGTAACCAATCTCTTCAAGCATAATGGTTATTTTTTTTCCATTTGGAGTGTTTGAAGTTAAAACTTCAATCATTTTTTTATACCAAGTCTGTCTTGAATTTCTTTTGATGATGTAGTGAACTGAAATCTATAAGTTTCGTTGGGTCTTGCTCTTTTAAAGCACTCAACTGAAGCTAAAGCCGCCTCATGAAAACCAGAAAGAATTAATTTGAGTTTTCCTGGATAACTACAAATATCCCCTATAGCAAATATACCAGGCTTATTTGTTTGAAAGTTTTCAGTGTTTACCTTAATTGTTTTTTTATCCATATTTAATCCCCATTCTGCAATTGGTCCAAGTTGCATGATCAAACCAAAAAATCCTAAAACAATATCCGTTTCAATTTTCTCTGTTTTTTCATCATCATTTTTTATCTTGATAAATTTTAATTCTTTTCCTTCATTGATAGAACTTATTTGAAATGGTGTTTTTATTATTATTTTTCCCTCTTTTTTTAATTTTTCTAACTCTTTTAAAGTATGAGGTGCACCTCTAAATTCATTCCTTCTATGAATAAGCGTGACTTTTGAAAACTTTGCAAATTCTAAAGCCCAATCCAATGCGGAGTCTCCACCTCCAAATATAGAGATTTTTTTATTTTTTAATAAAGTTTTATCAGTTACTGAGTAAAAAACTGATTTATTTTCAAATTTCGCAAGCTCTTTCAAAGGAAGTTTTCTTGGCTCAAAAGATCCTACGCCTCCAGCTATAATTATATTTGGTGTTGTGAAGGTTTTATTGTTGCTAGTTTTTAGAGTCCATAAACCTTTTTCTTCTTTTATTTCCTGAACTCTTTCATTTAAATGAATGTTTGAACCAAAAGGTTTTATCTGTTCTAATAAATTGTCTGTCAAAGACTTGCCACTGCATTTAGGAACAGCTGGAATATCATAAATTGGTTTATCGGGATAAAGCTCTATGCATTGACCGCCAGCCTTATCAAGATTGTCAATTACCTCTGATTTTAATCCTTTTATACCAAGCTGGTGCACTGCAAAAAGTCCTACGGGTCCAGCTCCTATTATCACAACATCTGTTTTAATCATTAAGTTTGTTTTTCTGGTGTTGTTACTGTCAAACCATCAATCTCATCTGAAACTACTATCTGACAACTTAATCTACTATTCTTATTTGGTTTATATGCCATATCAATCATATCTTGTTCAGCATCCTTAGCTTTTGGAAGTTTATTTAACCATGAATCTTCGACATAAACGTGGCAAGTTGCACATGCCATTCCTCCCCCACAATCTGCATCAATACCTGGAATATTGTTTTGAACCGCACCTTCCATTACGGTCAGACCGTTATCAACTTCAATTGTCTTTGAGTTACCATTTTGCTCAATGTATGTAATTTTTGGCATCAATTTTAATATAAGTATATAAAAAAAAAGGGCAAGTACGTAAAACGTACCCGCCCTTTTAAAGTTTATGATCTAATTATCTAGATGCTAATCTTGTATTTTGCATCGCTGCTGCCCAAATCACAAGACCGAAAGCGATCTTATTGATAAAGTCAGCTAGGTTGTAAATAATGTTTAATGCATTAGCATCAACACCACCAGTTAAATAACCAAATACATATCCTAAAGGATATATAGCCCAACCGATTGTTACGATAATTCTCATTGCGCTAAAAGCAGTTGACATAGCCTTGTTACCAGACTTTGCAGCTGCAGTTCCAGCTTCACCTGAGAATATTTCAAACAAGATGTAGATCCATCCAGCCATTCCAATTACGAAACCTACAAATGGTTGAATGTAACCAGCTTCACCTAAGTATCCACCAATTAACATTACTAAAGAACCAATTAATAGTTTCCAGAAAATAGAAGTTGGCACCTTTCTTACAGCTGCCAAGATTAGATAGAATTCTACCATTTGAAGTGGCACAGTAATTAACCAGTCAATATATCTGTATACTGTTGGTGTATCACCAGTTGTCACCCAAACGTCTCGCATATACATATAATGGATAAACGCAACACCAGTAACTAGTCCAGCTACTGAAATTGATGTTCTCCAAGATGCTGCTACCGTACCTCTTTCTGCGAAAAAGAATACTGTAGTTGCGATCATACCCATTGATACAAGCCAGAAAGATATTCCTACGAAATCTCCTGTCTCAAGCATAGGCGTCGCAGCGTTAGCTGAACCAGTTATACCTAAAAAGGCAACTGCCGCTAAAGCTATTAGACTTAATTTTCTCATGAAAACCTCCCTCGTTAGTTAGTTTTCTATTTTAGTTTATTAATAAACTACCTAGTAAATGACAAATCAATCATCACTAGATTAGCTGGACAGAACCATAATAAAAATCAGTGTTACAGTGAAGTCTTTTTTTTATAAAAAAAGCCCATTTTTCTAGGTTTTTTTAGTTTTTTTTGGGGATATTTCTGTTTAGTATGGTTTAAACACTAAAATTTTGGGGGAAAGATTTGCAAAGCAAATATAAGGAAATATACGATTTTTCTATAGGCAAAAAAGAGAATTTTTGGAAGGAAGTCGCTGAAAACATATTTTGGTATAAAAAACCATCAAAAATACTAAATTCAAGCAACCCTCCTTTTTACAAATGGTATGAAGATGGAACAACAAACACTTGTTACAATGCTATAGACTTTCACATTGATAACGGTAGAGGTGAAAAGCTAGCAATAATTTACGACAGTCCTATAACAGGCTCAAAAAAAACATTTACATATAACCAGCTTAAAGAAAAAGTATCATTGTTTGCGGGTGCTTTAAAGAATCAGGGCATTAAAAAAGGTGATAGAGTGATTATTTATATGCCGATGATACCTGAAGCAGTAATTGCAATGTTGGCATGTGGAAGAATAGGAGCAATTCATTCAGTTGTATTTGGTGGATTTGCAGCAAATGAATTGGCTAGTAGAATTGATGACTCTAAAGCAAAAATAATTGTCTCAGCTTCATGCGGTTATGAACCAGGTCGAGTTGTTGAATATAAACCTCTGCTTAATAAAGCTTTGGAGATAGCTAAGCATAAGCCTAACAAATGTATAATTTTTCAGAGAGAGAAAAATAAAGCTGCATTAGACTCCAAAATGGACATTACTTGGGAAGACTCACTTAAAAATGTGAAACCTGAAAATTGTGTTGAAATGAATGCTAATGACTACGCATATATTTTATATACATCAGGTACAACAGGCTTACCTAAAGGTATTGTCAGAGATATTGGTGGTCACATTGTTGCGTTAAAATGGACTATGAAAAATATTTATAATATTGATCAAGACGATGTATGGTGGTCTGCTAGTGATATTGGATGGATTGTTGGTCATTCATATATAGTTTATGCACCTTTATTTTACGGTTGTACAACAATACTTTTTGAGGGAAAACCTGTTGGGACACCTGATGCTGGAGTTTTTTGGAGAGTAATTTCAGAACATAAAGTAAAATCGTTATTTACAGCTCCGACCGCTATTAGAGCAATTAAAAAAGAAGATCCCGACGGAAAATTCTTTAAAAAGTATGATTTAAGTAAATTCGATACATTATTTTTAGCTGGAGAAAGAGCTGATCCAGATACTATTAAATGGTTTGAAAATTTATCAAACTCACCAGTAATTGATCATTGGTGGCAAACAGAAACAAGTTGGGCAATAACATCTAGTTGCACTGGTATTGAAAAGTTTCCAGTAAAGTATGGTTCTGCATTTAAACCAGTTCCAGGATATGATTTGCAAGTTTTGAATTCAGAAGGAAAAGAAGTTGGCCCAGGTAAAATGGGAGACATAGTTGTAAAGCTTCCTCTTCCACCAGGAACTTTTCCCACTTTGTGGGGCGCTGATAAAAGATATAAAGAAAATTATATGACTAATTACCCAGGTTATTATCAAACATATGATGCAGGACACATAGATGAAGATGGTTATGTTTGGATAATGTCAAGGACTGACGACATAATAAATGTTGCTGGCCATCGACTTTCAACAGGTGCAATAGAGGAAGTTCTGGCTGAACATAAATCAGTTGCGGAATGTGCTGTAATTGGTATTGCAGACAAACTTAAAGGACAAATACCGATTGGGTTACTGGCTTTAAAAGCTGGAGTTAAACAAAAGAATGAAGAAATTATTAAAGAGTGTGTTTCAATGGTAAGGGACAAAGTTGGTCCTGTTGCAGCTTTCAAAATTGCTATAGTCGTTAAAAGATTGCCAAAAACTAGATCTGGAAAAGTACTAAGGGGAACAGTAAGAAAAATTGCAGATAATGAACCTTATAAAATGCCGGCGACTATAGATGATCCAGCTATTTTAGATGAAATTAAACAAGATCTTAAAGATAATAATATTCTAAAAGCTTAGAGGTTTACCTTTTGATTCGACTAATATTTTTCCATCAGACATTACTAATATTCCGTTTACAATAGTTCCGACTGGAAAACCTTTAACCTTATAATTATTAAAAGGTGTCCAACCACATTTACTCGCTATCATTTCATTTTTAATGATCACCTCTTTCTTCATATCCACTATAGTCAAATCTGCATCAAAGCCCTCTTTTATAAACCCTTTGTTCTTAATTCCAAATATTTTACAAGGATTTTCGCACATCAAATTAATAAGTTGATTTAATGTAAGTTTTCCATTGTTTACATGGTCGATCATAACTGGAAAAATAGTTTGAACTCCTGGCATTCCCGACGGAGAATCCGGATATTCCTTATCTTTATTCGCTTTTAAATGTGGAGCATGATCTGATCCTAAAACATCTACAATATTATTCTTTATTGCAGTCCACAGACGGTCATAATGTTCTTTTCCCCTTAAAGGAGGATTCATTTGAGCATAAGTTCCTAACTTGTCATAACAATCAGGTGCATACAATGTTAAGTGCTGAGGAGTGGTTTCAAAAGTAACATTTTTTTTATGCATTGCTAAAAAATCTACTTCATCTTTTGTAGTTACGTGCAATACATGAATTTTCTTATTATATCTTTCAGCAATTTTTACTACTCTTCGAGTAGAAGATATTGCACATTCAACATTTCTCCACTCGTGATGTGAATGAACATCCCCTTTCCTTATAAACTTTTTTCTCAATTTAATTATATCTTCGTCCTCAGAATGAATAGAAACAACTCTATCGCTACTTGAAATTACTTTTTCTATATCTGCCTCTTTATCTACTAATAAATTTCCCGTTGAAGACCCAGCAAAAAGTTTTACACCACAGCATCCTTCAACATTTTTTAATTGTGCAAGTTGATCAGTATTTGATGGTGTGGCTCCAAAATAAAAAGCATAATTACTATGCATCCTATTTTTGGCAGCTTTAAGTTTTTTTTCAAACTCAACTAAATTAGCTGTAGGTGGGTTAGTATTAGGCATTTCAAATAAAGATGTTACTCCGCCTAATACAGCTGCTCTACTTCCACTTTCTAAATCTTCTGCATCAGTTGAACCAGGCTCTCTAAAGTGAACTTGCGTATCTATTATACCAGGTAAAACAATTTTATTTTCTGCATTATAAACTTTATGGTTATTTAAATCGGCTTTACCAATTGATTTTATTTTCCCTCCTGATACAGTAATATCAGTATTAGCTAGCTTACCATCAATGTAGCAAGTTCCATTTTTTATGATGAGACTATTATTATCAGACATAAATTTTAAGTATAATATACAATATTAAAATTATTAAAATGAAAAAAGATCAAATTTATATTTTAAAAGACAGAGGTATAATCTCAGTTTTAGGTAAAGATTCTAAAGAATTTCTTCAAAACATAATTACGAATGACATTAATATTGTTAATAAAGATAATAGTATTTTTTCAGGAATTTTTACTCCTCAAGGAAAATATCTTTATGAATTTTTTGTAATAAAATCAGATGACGGATATTATTTAGATAGTCCAGAAGAATATGTAGATGAATTAAAAATTTTTCTAGAAAAATATAAACTTAATTCGGATGTTAAAATTAATAGCGTTTCTAATAATTATGTTGTGGGTGTGATTTCAAATGAAAAATTTGAGGAAATAAAAAAACAAGAGAATAAGAATACTCAAACCCTAATATATAGAGATAGCCCTGTTTATAAGGACCCGCGATCAAAAAAATTGGGATCAAGAGTTTTATCAAATCTTGAAAAGTTATATCTAACCATAAAAAAATTAGCACTTAAAATTGAAGACAATAACAATTATTTTAGTGTGGCTCATGAGGCTGGGGTACCAATTAAAAACTTGAGGGAATTACAAAATAACTTATTTGGACTTGAGGCTAATTTTGAGGATCTTTCAGCAATAGATTTTAAAAAAGGGTGTTATATAGGCCAAGAAAATACAGCAAGAATGAAATTAAAAAATAAAATAAGAAAGAAACTTTTGCCACTAATATCAGAAGATAATTTAAAAATTGGAAGCGAGATTACATTAAATGGTGACTCAATTGGTAAACTTTTAATTGGCAATCCTTACCCTTTTGGATTAATTAATATTTTCAATAAAAATTTATCGGAATTAAAAAATAAAGAAATTTTAGTGGGTAAACAAAAAGCAAAAATAATTTAATTATGATAGGGATTTTAGGTGGCATGGGTACTCAAGCTGGTTTAGATTTTTCCACGAAGTTGGCAAAATTATATAGAGGGAAACTAGATCAAAAATACCCAATTTTTGTTTTATATAATAAGTCTGATGTACCTAAAAGATTGAGTGACAAAAAAGTTTATAAGAAAGTTTATAGAAGTTTATACCAAGGTTGTATTTTTTTACAAAAAAATAATTGTAAATTCATTACTATTCCATGTAATACCGCACATCATTGGTTCGATGATTTAAAAAAAAACGTAAAGATTCCAATACTTAGTATGCCTAAAGAAGTATTTGCGTTTGCTAAAAAAAATTGCGCTCGTGGATCTAAAGTTGGAATTCTGGCAACTGAAAGTACACTTAGTACTAAAATCTATCACAAATTTTTTGAAAAAAGATATAATTTAATTGAGCCAACACAAAACTTACAAAAAAGAAATGTAAATAAGTCTATTAACTTCGTTAAAAAAGGTAAGGTGAAAGAGGCAGAAAAAGTAATTAAGCCAGTTATAAAATATCTTTTAAAAATGAAATGTAAAAAAATTATTCTTGCTTGCACTGAACTTCCTGTAGCAATATTTGCTTATAAGTCTTTTAAAAAAGTAAAATCATCAAAAACTTTTTTTGATCCTAATTTAATTTTAGCAAAAGCAGCGATGAAAAAATATAATTTAAAGAGCACTAAGTAGTCTCGATAGTGATGCCAAAATACCATAACCACTTAACTCTATAAATAATACAATAAGGACAATAAGAATTATCTTTCTTCTTTTTCTAATAAACTCGACCATTTTGAACAATAACACATTTCTTATAATGGCTAAATTGAAAAAATAATGATTTGTATACACAGGTTTAATTTTTATATATAGGAGTTCTAATGGTTAAAATTAAGTCTGATATTGAAATTGCTAGAAAAGCAAAGATGCAGCCGATCGGTAATATTTTGAAAAAGTTTAAAATTCCTGACACTCCTTTTGCTTTTAGCCCAATGGGCCGCCATGTAGCAAAAATAAATTTAAGATATATTAAAACACTTAAAGAAAAAGAAAAAAATCTAGTGCTGGTAACTGCAATTACACCAACTCCTGCTGGAGAAGGCAAAACGACTACCTCGGTTGGATTAAATGATGGTTTGAATAAGATTGGAATGAAATCAATTGTTTGTTTAAGAGAACCAAGTTTAGGTCCGTCATTTGGTATGAAAGGTGGAGCTGCTGGAGGTGGTTATGCTCAAGTAGTACCAATGGAAAGAATTAATTTGCATTTTACAGGGGATTTTCACGCTATTACAACTGCTCATAATTTATTATCAGCGTTAATTGATAATCATATTTATTGGGGGAATAAATTGAATATAGACATAGAAAATATTGTTTGGAAAAGAGTCGTAGATTTAAATGATAGAAGTTTAAGAAAAATAAAAATTAATTTAGAGCAGCTTAAAGCTAACCATCCCAGAAATGATAGTTTTGATATTACTGTAGCCTCTGAGGTCATGGCTATTTTCTGTTTATCAAATGACATTGGTGAATTAGAGAGAAAAATTGGAAATATTACAATTGCATATACAAAAAACAAAAAACCTATTTTTGCAAAAGATTTAAAAGCTCAAGGACCCATGACAGTATTATTAAAAGAGGCGTTTAGACCAAATGCAGTTCAAACTTTAGAGAATAATCTTGCAATTATCCATGGTGGTCCTTTTGCAAATATTGCTCATGGATGTAATTCAATCTTAGCTACTAAAACTGCATTAAGATTGTCAGATTACGTAATTACTGAAGCAGGATTTGGTGCAGATTTAGGGGCAGAAAAGTTTTTAGATATTAAATGTCGAAAAGCAGGTCTTCAACCGAAATGCGTTGTCCTCGTTGCAACAATTAGGGCGCTAAAAATGCATGGAGGTGTTTTAAAAGAAAATTTAAAAAAAGAAAATTTGAATGCGCTTAAAAAAGGTCTTCCAAATCTAGAGAGGCATATTGAAAATATAAAAAAATTTGGATTAGATCTTATTGTAGCTATAAATCGGTTTGAAACAGACACTAAAAAAGAAATTGAAATAGTTGAGGATTTTTGCGCTAATTTGAATATTAAAGTGAGCCTTTGTACTCACTGGGCACATGGCGGGAAAGGTACGAAAGATTTAGCTGAAAAGGTTGTAAAGCTATGTAAAAAAACAAAAAAATCAAAATTTAACTTTATTTACAATGATAAAAATTCATTAACAAAAAAAATTGAAATTATTGCAAGCGAGATTTATAGAGCAAGTGGTGTTGAATATACAAAAGAGGCTAAAAACCAACTTAATAAAATAGAAAAAGCGGGGTACTCAAATTTTCCAATTTGTATAGCCAAAACACAATATAGTTTTTCAGTAGATCCTAAATTAAAAGGGGCGCCTATAGGACACAATTTAAAAGTAAGAGATGTGAGATTGTCTAGTGGTGTCGAATTTGTGGTAGTAATTTGTGGATCGATAATGACGATGCCAGGATTACCAAGAGTACCTTCTGCTGATAAAATTAGATTAAATAAAAAAGGTGATATTGAAGGTTTGTTTTAAATTATTTTTTTTTATATTTAGCGGCTTCTTCAGATCCACCTGTTGCACTTCCTTTGCTGTAGGAGTGGGCTCCCATTCCAGCTAACTGCCCGTCTTTAACAATTAAGTACTGTTCTCTAATTGGTTTTTTATCAAAAAAACATTCTAAGATTTCTCTTACACCAGCTGCATATCGAAATTGAGCTGACAAAGAAGTTCCTGATGTATGAGGTGTCATTCCATGATTTGGCATAGATCTCCATACATGATCATTTGGCGCTGGTTGAGGAAACCAAACATCTCCAGCATATCCACTTAATTGACCAGACTCTAAGGCTTTGGCTATAGCTTCTCTATTACAAATTTTACCTCTAGCTGTATTAATAATGTATGCACCTTTTTTCATTTTACTAATTAGTTGATCATCGAATAAGTTCTCGGTCTCAGGATGAAGAGGACAATTTATCGTTACGACGTCGCAAACTTTAACTAAAGACTCAACAGACTCATGGAACGTTAAGTTTAACTCTTTTTCGACTGAGTCTGGTAATTTGTGTCTATCAAAGTAATGTAAATGAACATCGAAAGGTTTCATTTTTCTTAATGCATCTAAACCTATTCTTCCTGCTGCAACTGTGCCTACATGCATACCTTCTACATCGTAGGATCTTTGAACTGCATCAGCTATATTCCAGCCTCCGTCTTTAACGATTGAATGTTGGTTGTGGTAGTCTCTTACAAGAGATAAAATCATCATAACGATATGTTCTGCAACTGATCTTGAATTGCAGTATGTTACTTCAACTACATCTATTTTATTATCCATAGCTGCCTGCAAATCAACGTGATCAGAGCCGATACCTGCTGTAATGGCCATTTTTAAATTTTTTGCAGACTCAATTTTTTCTTTAGTTAAGTAGTATGGCCAGAAGGGTTGGGATATTACTATGTCTGCATCAACAAGTTCTTTATCAGCTTTGCAACCTTTTGCGTCTTTATCAGATGTGACTACTAGCGTATGTCCGTTAGCCTCTAAAAATTTTCTTAAACCTAGTTCTCCAGATACACACCCTAATAATTCTCCAGGTTTAAAATCTATTCCTTTAGGAGTTGGTAGTGACATACCATCTGGATATTTATCTAATTTTGGTAAACTTGATAAAGGGTAACTTTTTGGCATCCCTTTTTTTGGATCATCGTAAAGAACGCAAAGTATTTTCATAATGTCAGTTGACTATTTACTCTTATTAAAGTCAATTCTTATTTAGACAGATATAGCGTAGTTTTTTGGTGCGGTCGGAGAGACTCGAACTCTCATGGGAAAACCCACACGGCCCTCAACCGTGCCTGTCTACCAATTTCAGCACGACCGCATAATTTATGCGACAATAAATGAATGACAATTATTGTTCAAGTTGATAGACTGGAATTAGTATGTCTGTACAGCAAGAAAATATAAAAAGTTCCGAAGAGATCTATAAAAAAATCTCAAAATTTGTGCCAGATGTCGAATGGAAGATACATCAGCCTCTTATAGAAAAAATAAATAAACTCAAAAAAGAAAAAAACGCTATAATTTTAGCTCATAATTATCAGACGCCAGAAATTTATCATGGAGTGGCTGATATTGCAGCAGACTCTCTGGCGCTTGCAGTAGAAGCTTCAAAAACTACAGCAGATAAAATAATTATGTGTGGAGTTCATTTTATGGCTGAAACAGCAAAACTTATGAGCCCAAACAAAAAGGTTTTTCTACCAGATATGAAAGCTGGTTGTTCACTATCTACATCAATAACTGGAAAAGATGTAAGAATGTTAAAACAAAAGTATCCTGGAGTACCTGTGGTTTCGTATGTAAATACATCTGCAGATGTTAAAGCAGAGACTGACGTGTGTTGTACCTCTGCTAACGCTGTAAAAGTTGTGGAGTCTTTGAATGTCGATAGAGTAATTTTTTTGCCAGATCAATATTTAGCTGACTATGTTTCAAAAAATACAAAAGTAAAAATTATTTCATGGAAAGGGACATGTATAGTTCATGAACAATTTAGTGCAAAAGAAATCGAAGATATTAAGAAACAAAATCCAGGAATTAAAGTAATTGCTCACCCAGAGTGTCCTCCAGATGTGATTAAAGCATCTGATTTTACAGGGTCAACTTCTGGGATGATAAATTATGTAAAAGATAAGCAACCAAAAAAGGTTATGTTGGTAACTGAATGTTCGATGAGCGATAATGTTGAAGCAGACAATCCAAATGTTAGTTTCATTAAACCTTGTAACCTATGCCCTTACATGAAGAAAATAGATTTAAAGAAAATACTTGATTGTTTAGAAAATGAAACAAATGAAATATTATTAGATGATAAAACAATTGAAGCTGCTAGAAAATCTGTAATTAGAATGACTGAAATTGGTCGTTAGATCAGTGCAAAAAATAAATCATAAGTATATAAATTCTGTAGTTAAAAAAGCCTTAAAGGAAGATCTCAAGCCAATGGGTGATATCACTACTAGACTTGTAAAATTTAGTAATAAAAAAATTACAGCCAAAATAATAGCCAAGCAGGATGGAGTAATAGCAGGTATAGAATTTTGCAAACAAGCGTTTAAATTGATTGGAAAAGAGTCAATTTTTAAATCTAAAATAAAAGATGGTGAGTTTATCAAAAAAAATAAAGTTATAGCTGAAATTTTAGCAAATACAAAAACTATACTTACAGCTGAAAGAACGGCTTTAAATTTTTTAAACCATGCCTCAGGAATAGCTACTACAACTAATAATTTTGTTAAAAGAGTTGGCAAAAAAACTAAAATTTGTTGTACAAGAAAAACAACTCCAAATTTAAGGTTATTAGAAAAATATGCAGTCAAACAAGGTGGGGGTTTTAATCATAGGTACAATTTAAGCGATGAAATTTTAATCAAAGATAATCATATAAAGGCTGCTAAAGATTTGAAAAGACTTGTTTCTAGAGCCTCTAAATCTAAAAAAGTTGTTACGGTTGAAATTGAAAACGTAAGTCAATTAAAAAAAATATTGGGACTAAAATTCAAAAGGGTTCTATTTGACAATATGAATATTGTTCAACTAAAAAAATGTCTTAAAATTTGTAATAGAAAATACGAAACTGAGTATTCTGGCAACGCTAATTTAGGAAATATAAGAAAAATAGCTAAAACTGGAATAAATAGAATTTCTGTGGGTGCTATAACTCATAGCGCTAAAGCTTTTGACACAAGTTTGTTACTTGGATAATTCTGCTTGAGCTGCAGCTAATCTCGCTACCGGTACTCTAAAAGGAGAACAAGATACATAATCCAAACCAGTTTTAGAACAAAATTCTATACTTTTAGGATCACCCCCATGTTCACCGCAAATTCCAAGTTTAATATTTTTATTTGTTTTTCTCCCTCTTAAAGAGGCTATCTCGACTAATTCTCCTACTCCATTTTGATCAATGCTCACAAACGGGTCTACATCAAAAATTTTGTTATCAATATAATCATTTAAAAATTTACCAGAGTCATCTCTGCTTATACCAAATGTTGTTTGGGTTAAATCGTTAGTACCAAAACTAAAAAAATCCGCGTGTTTAGAGATATTTTTTGCCTGTAACGCTGCTCTGGGTAATTCGATCATTGTACCAACAGTGTAATCTAATTTTACTTTATTTTTTATTTCCATTTCTTTAGCTACTCGATTTACCAATGATCGCATTATTTTTAATTCAGATTCAATTGAAACCAATGGAATCATAATTTCTATAAAAGCAGATTTTATTTTTTCTTTTTTAAGTTCAATTATTGCCTCGAAAATAGCTCTGCACTGCATTTCATAAATCTCAGGGAAAGATATACCTAGTCTACAACCTCTGTGGCCAAGCATCGGATTTTCCTCATGTAGTTCTGATATTCTATCTCGAATTTCTTTAGATGCTAAATTTAAGGATCTAGCTACTTCGTCAACATCTTTATCTGCCTTAGGTAAAAATTCGTGTAATGGTGGATCTAATAATCTTACAGTAACAGGTAGGCCTGACATTACTTTAAAGATTTTTTTGAAATCTTCTTTTTGATAAGGCAAAAGTTTTGATAATGCATGAAGTCTGTCTTCATTTGATCTAGAAAGAATCATTTGTCTTACTGATAATATTCTATCTTCATCAAAAAACATGTGTTCAGTTCTACATAGCCCTATTCCTTCTGCACCAAAATCTATAGCTGTTTTGCTATCTTGTTCAGTCTCAGCATTAGTTCTTATTTTTAATTTTCTGAATCCATCTGCCCATTTCATTATTGTTGAAAAATATCCTGAAATTTCAGGTTTTACTGTTGGAACTAAGCCTTTCATAATTTTTCCGCTTCCCCCATCAATTGTTATGATTTCACCTTCTTTTATAATTTCGTTACCTGCTTTAAATTGTTTGTTCTCATAATCAATCGTTATCTCACTTGATCCCGAAACACATGGTCGACCCATTCCCCTTGCGACTACAGCAGCATGACTGGTCATTCCACCTCTCGCAGTTAAAATACCTTTTGCAGCATGCATTCCATGAATATCTTCTGGAGATGTTTCTAATCTAACCAAAATTGTATCTTGCATCATATTATTTAATTTTTCCGCTTCGTCAGCAGTAAAAACAACTTTACCGCTCGCTGCACCAGGCGATGCGGGTAAACCAGATGCTATTATCTCTTTTTTAACTTTGTCATCTAAAGTGGGATGTAAAAGTGTATCAATGGTATTTGGATCTATTCTTAGTATTGCTTCTTTTCGAGAAATTAATTTTTCCTTAACCATATCAACTGCAATTTTAATTCCTGCTTTAGCAGTTCTTTTTCCAGATCTTGTTTGAAGCATCCATAGTTTATTGTTTTCAACTGTAAATTCAATGTCTTGCATATCTCTGTAATGTTTTTCTAATTTAATAAAAACTTTTTCTAACTCTTTATAAGCGTGGGGCATTGCTTCTTGCATTGACAGTTCTTTTGAACCTGATTCTTTTTTTGATTTTTTTGTAATATATTGTGGTGTTCTTGTGCCAGCAACCACGTCCTCGCCTTGAGCATTAATTAAATATTCCCCGAAAAATGAATTTTCACCAGTAGACGGGTTTCTTGTGAAAGCTACTCCAGTAGCACAATCATTACCCATGTTTCCAAAGACCATAGCCTGAACATTTACAGCTGTTCCCCATTCATCAGGTATTCTATTAAGTTTTCTATAAGTTTTTGCTCTTTGACTGTCCCAAGATCTAAATACTGAGCTAATTGCCTCAATTAATTGTTCATTAACATCTTGAGGAAAATTTTTTCCAGTTTTTTCTTTTACTAATTTTTTAAAATTTTCAATTAATCCATCCCAATCAGAAGCATCAATTTCTGTATCTTGCAGAACGCCTTTTGTAAGTTTGAAATTGTCTATCATTTCTTCAAATAGGTGGCCTTCTACTCCCATTACTACATTGCCGAACATTTGAATAAATCTTCTATAACTATCTTTTGCAAAGCGAGGATTGTTTGATTTTGTGGCTAGTGCATTTACTGTTTTATCATTTAAACCTAAATTTAAAATAGTATCCATCATCCCTGGCATCGAGATTCTTGCACCAGACCTAACAGAAACTAAAAGCGGATTTTTCAAATCTCCAAATTTTTTTAATGTTTTTTTTTCAATCTTTTTTATCTCAGCCTTAATTTGAGATAAAATTTTAGTAGGTAATTTTTTTTTATTTAAATAAAAAATATCACAGACTTCTGTGGTAATTGTAAAGCCAGGAGGCACAGGTAGGCCAAGCTTTCCCATTTCAGCTAAATTAGCTCCTTTACCACCTAACAAGTTTTTTTTATTTTTAAGTTTACTAATCTTTTTATCATCAAAACTGAAAATAAATTGTTTCACGATATTCCTTCTAGTTTAGAAAAATTAATAAAATTATTAAAAGTATTACAAAACATTTTTAATAACTCCAGCCTGTTATTTTTAATATCACTATTGTCGTCATTTACAATAACATTATCAAAAAATTTATCGGTGAATATCTTAATTTCTGATAGGCTTAAAAGTAATTTTTCATAATCTTTATCTTGCTCGTTTACTGTAAAAGATTTTCGAATCTCATTAAGCTTTTCAAATAAATGTTTTTCTTCGTCCTTTCTAAATAAAACAGCATCTGGCCTACCTGATAAATTTTCTTTTGCACTTTCCACTATATTAAATGCTCTTTTGTAAGAACTAATTGCATTTATTCCTGCTTCTTTGTTTATGTATTTGTTCATTAAAGTATTTTTTTTGTAGAGGTCAAAATAATTATCACTAAAGTATGAACTTATAGAAGCTTCAATAATATCATTTTTTATATTTTTGTCTTTTAAAATATTTTTCATTCTTTCTTTGAGAAAATTTAATATTTCATTTTCAGAATTTTCATTACTCTTTGTTACACCTTGTTCCTCAAGTAATTTTATATTGTAACTTATTAAATTTCTGAGTTTTAAATTTAATTTATTATCTATTATAGTCCGTAATAATCCAATAGCAGATCTCCTCAATGCAAAAGGATCTTTTGAACTGGTTGGTTTTTCATTAATCATAAAAAATCCAACCAAAGTATCAATTTTATCTGAAATTGCCACAACATAGCTTATTGGTTTTTTAGAAGTCATAGAATTATTTCCTAAAGGTAGATAATGATCACTTACTGCATTTGATACATCATCTTCAAAACCCTGACTTAAAGCAAAATATTTTCCCATAAGTCCTTGTAGGTCAGGATATTCATTTACCAAGTCCGAACACAAATCTGATTTAGAGATGGATGCTGCTATTTCCGCTTTTTCTTTATTTAAGTTAAATTCATCAGCCAACATACCACTCAATTTTCTTAATCTTTGGGTTTTGTCATAAACAGAACCGAGCCCCTCATAAAATTTTATATCTTTAAGTTTTACAATTTGTTTAATTAAATTTTTTGATTTATCTTTATCCCAAAAGAATTTAGCGTCTGCTAATCTTGCTTCTACTACTCTTTTGTTTCCATCTTTAATAAGATTGTTTGTATCCTTTTTATTTGTAACAACCAGAAAGAAATTGGTGATTTCATCTTTTTTATCTAAGATAGGAAAATATCTTTGATGATTTTGTAATGTGGAAATAATAATTTCTTTTGGTAATTCTAAATATTTTTTATCAAAATCAATTAATAGTACTTGTGGGTCTTCTACAATGTTGGTTACCTCTTTTAAAAGTTTAATGTCGTAATGATTTTTAAAATTTTTAACTTTATAAAAACTTTCAAATTTTTTAATTATCTTTTGCTCTCTTTCTTCATGATTAAGTGTAATATTATATTTTAATAACAATTTTTGATAATCCTTAACAGTTGTCACTTTAATAACTTTTGTATCAAGGTCTTTTTCTATTATGGTGCTGTCACTAGCTCTTAAATGGCCATAGCTAAAAGTAAGTATTTTCTTATTATATATTGCTAAAATAGATCTTAAAGGTCTCCCCCATAATAAGTCTGTATCAGACCATCTCATTGATTTTTTCCACTTAATTGAAGCTATGCTATTTACAACTATTTTTTTTAACACCTCTGAAGTTAGAGTTTCTTTGCTTCTAGTTTTTATGTAATAAAATTTTCCTTTATCGTTCTGCTTTTCCATAAGATCTTTTCGAGACGAGTTATGCGCTTTTAAAAAATTATTTATAACATCTTCCATGACACCGACTTTTGGACCTCTTATCTCTTTAGATGGAATTTTAATTTTTTCCGAAAAATCTTTGAGAAATATTGTGAGTCTTGTTGGTGATGAAAAAGCTTTTAAAGATCCAAATTTTAAGTTTTCCTCTATTAAAGAGCTTCTAATTTTTGTTTCTAAATCATTTCTTGCATTAATTTGTAAATTGGGCGGTATCTCTTCACTATAAAGTTCTAATATAAATTCTGACATAATATTACTGACTTTCTAACCATAATTTTCCGGAACCTTTAGATAGTTCTCTTATTCTGTCAATGTAGTTTGCTCTTTCTGCTACTCCTATTACTCCCCTTGCATCTAGTAAATTAAATATGTGACTAGCTTTTAAACATTGGTCATATGCTGGAAGAGCAAGTTTTTTATTTAAAAGAGATTTACATTCATTTTCAGCATGCTCAAAATTCGATAGTAAAATTTTAGTATCTGCATGTTCAAAATTATATGCTGAAAATTCTTTTTCTGATTGATTATAAATATCTTTATATTTAACTCCTTCGCTGTTCCATTCAATGTCAAAGACATTTTTCTTTCCTTGCACAAACATACATAGTCTTTCTAAACCATATGTAAGTTCAACCGGAACAGGTTTACAGTCTATACCGGTCATTTGCTGAAAATAAGTAAATTGAGTTATCTCCATGCCATCGCACCAAACCTCCCAACCTAACCCAGCAGCTCCTAGCGTAGGGCTTTCCCAATCATCTTCTACAAATCTTATGTCATGTTTTTTTACTTCTATTCCAATAGCCGCTAGACTTTTTAAATAAATATTTTTAATATTTTTTGGCGAAGGTTTTATTATTACTTGAAATTGATAATAATGTTGTAATCTATTTGGATTTTCTCCATATCTACCATCGGTAGGTCGTCTTGATGGTTGAACATAAGCCGCTTTCCACGGATTAGGACCTAAAGATCTTAGTGTGGTTGCAGGATGAAAGGTTCCTGCGCCCACTTCTACATCATAAGGTTGAAGCAACACACACCCATTTTTTCCCCAGAACTTTTGCAGACTCATTACTATTTCTTGAAATGTCTGACCTTTAGAATTATCGTTTTTTTTCTTTTTTAGCATTTATAAGCCGAATCTTTGCCATAAACTTTTTTCTTCGAGGTTGTCCAAAATACTTTCAATTTGATTATTAACTGATGAAGATAATTTTTTTGCTAAAAATCCCTTTTGTTTTTCAAATTTTTTAATAATTACTTTATCTCCAAATTTTTCTCTAAGTACTTGATCTGCATTTCCTATCCCATCGATTAATCCAAGTTTAAGTGCCACCGATCCTGCCCAAAATTCACCAGTAAAAATATTATTTTTTTCTGGGTCCTTAATTTTATCTCCCCTACTTTGCTTTACGATTTTTATGAAGTCTGAGTGCAAGTCTAATTGTATTTTTTTCAATCTTTCAACATCCTCTTGCTTTTCTTCTACAAAAGGATCTAGTGTGCTTTTATTTTTACCTGCTGTATAAATTCTTCTTTCAACCCCAATCTTTTTAATTAGATCTTTGAAACCAAATGACGCCGATATCACCCCAATAGATCCGATTATAGAACTTGAATTAGCGTAGATTTCGTCTCCAGCGCATGCAATAAAATAACCACCTGATGCAGCTACATCCTCGGCAAATATAATAACTTTAGTCTTATTTTTTTGAGCTAATTGTCTGATATAACTATAAATCAAATGTGATTGAACTGGTGATCCTCCTGGAGAATTAATTGAGATCGCTACAGTTTTTGCTTTTTTGTAAGAAAATGCTTTTTTAAGAATTTCCTGCTGGTTAGCTAAATCTATACCTTGTTTGAATCTTCCAACAGACCCTATCACTCCAGTCATCCTGACATGAGGTATAATTATTTTTTTTTTAAATAATGAAAACATAAACGAGTATTAATATTTTACTTATATCAATACTATAAAAAATTTTAATCAATTATTACGCTACTCCTAGTTGAATTGAAGGTGCGGCAACAGGTTTTAAATAAGAATATAATATTTCGGTTAGGTTGTGTAAAAACAAACTATGGGATCAGTAATACCGCTTAAAAATTCTGCTAATTCTGCTTACCTTGATTTAAGAAATCTAGTAGCTAACAAATTAGGTAAGGTTGAGGAATTAATAAATCTTAAACTCGAGAGTAAGGTTGATCTTATTCAAAAAATGACAAAACATCATTTAAATTCAGGTGGCAAAAGACTTAGGGCTCTTTTAACTTTAGGCTCAGCAAAATTAGCTGGTTATGATTTGGGGGATAGAGATATTAATCTGGCTAGTTGTGTTGAATTAATTCACTCTGCAACTTTATTACACGACGATGTAATTGATGAGAGTGATTTAAGAAGAGGAAATAAAACCACAAACAATATTTGGGGGAATCAATCTTCAATTTTGACTGGAGACTATCTATTGAGTAGATGTTTTGAAATTATGGTAGATGATGGAGATTTGGAAATATTAAAATTATTATCTTCTACTTCATCCAAAATTGCACAGGGAGAAGTTTTGCAATTACAACACAAAGGTGAAGCAGATCTTTTGGAAGAAACATATACAAAAATTATCAATTTAAAAACAGCTGCTTTATTTTCTGCGGCAACTAAAACAGGTGCTTGTTTAGGTAAACTTAACATTAAGGAAAAGGAGGCATTAGCCTCTTATGGAAAAAATCTTGGTCTGGCTTTTCAAATTGCTGACGATGCTTTGGATTACTTTGCCAAAGAAATTTTATTCGGAAAAGAAGTTGGTAAAGATTTTTACGAAGGCAAAACAACATTACCTTTGATAATAATTTTTCAAAGAGCAAATGATGAGGAAAGAGATTTTTTAAAAGAAATATTTAAGAAAGAAAAAAGAACTGAAGATGATTTTAGTGAAGTATTATCACTTATAAATAAATATAAAGCAGTAGAAAAAAGTTTAAAAAGAGCTGAATATTTTGTAAACGTTTCAAGAGACGCGTTAGCTATTTTTCCAAATAGTAAAGAAAAAAATATTTTACAAAACTTATCAAGTTTTAGTTTAAATAGATCGTTCTAAGGATATAAAAGTTCCTTTTTCCAACTTCCGTTTTCTTTTTTGTAATTTAATCTCTCATGTATTCGGCCCTCCCCATCTAACCAGAATTCAATTTGAGATGGTATTAATCTCCATCCAGACCAATGCGGAGGTCTAGGTACGTTGTTAGATGGATATTTTTTTTCATAAGTTTTAATTTTTTTTATAAAATCATCTCTCTTATCTAAAATTTCAGATTGAGAGGAAGCCCAAGCACCAATTTTATTTTTATATGGTCTTGAATTATAATAATCATCCGCCTCTTTATCAGTAACTTTTTCAACTTCACCTACTATTCTTACTTGTCTTCTAATACTTTTCCAATGAAAACACATAGATGATTTTTTATTATTTTTTAAATCATTTCCCTTTTTACTATTAAAATTTGTATAAAAGACAAATCCTTTATCACTCAACCCTTTAAGCAAGACCATTCTTACGCTTGGTTGATTGTCGTCATTCACTGTGGCAACTGCTACAGCATTAGGGTCATTAATTTCAGTCTCCTCAGCTTTAGCGAACCATTTCTTGAATAATTCTATTGGATTATTGGCTTCTTCAAAGCATTTATCCAAGCCTAGAGAATTTTTGCCATTATTTTGATTCATAATTTATTTAAAATAATTTATACATTAAATAATTATGTCTTTTAATACTTTTGGAAAAATTTTTAGGTTCACAACTTGGGGGGAGTCCCACGGGCCAGCTATTGGTTGTATAGTTGATGGTTGTCCGCCAAATATTCCTATTTCTGAGAAAGAAATTCAAAGAGATATGGATAAAAGAAGGCCTGGGCAATCAAAATTTACTACGCAAAGGAAAGAAAGTGATAAAGTTTCCATTTTATCTGGAGTCTTCCAAGGTAAAACTACGGGAACTCCTATTTCAATGATTATTTATAATGAGGACAAAAGATCTAGAGATTATGAGTCTATCAAAGATAAATTTAGGCCGGGACATGCTGACTTCACCTATTTTAAAAAGTACGGTATAAGGGATTATAGGGGCGGCGGACGTCAATCTGCTAGAGAAACTGCAAGCAGAGTTGCAGCAGGAGCTATAGCAAAAATTGTTCTTAAAAAAATCATTGGAAAAAAATTTAGTATAGTTGGAGCTGTAACTCAATTAGGTATTATGGGATGCAATAGTTTAAAGTGGAATGATAAAGAAATAAGAAGAAATCCATTTTTTTGTCCGGATAAGTCATCGGTAAAATTATGGGAAAAATATTTATTAGGAGTTAGAAAGTCAGGTTCATCTTGTGGAGCCGTAATAGAATTAAGGGCAAGAGGTATTCCAGTTGGATTAGGGTCTCCGATTTACTCAAAACTAGACGCAGACATAGCTTCGGCACTTATGAGTATTAACGCAGTAAAAGGAGTTAATATTGGGGCTGGGATGGGATCAGCATACTTAACTGGAGAGGAAAATTCTGACGAAATTCGAGGTGGCACAGGAAAAATTAGTTTTAAAAGTAATAAAGCTGGAGGAATTTTGGGCGGTATCTCATCAGGCCAAGAAATTATTGCATCGTTTGCAGTTAAACCAACCTCATCTATTTTAAATAGTAGAGAGACTATAAATAAAAAAGGGAAAAATACTAAAATTTCTGTCAAAGGCAGGCATGACCCTTGTGTAGGAATTAGAGCTGTGCCTATTGGTGAAGCAATGCTGGCGTGCGTAATATTAGATCAGTATATGATGAATAAAGCCCAGTGTGGTTAATTTGATAATTTATTTTTATTTTTTGCAAATATAATGTTGGATTTAAGAGCTTCTTCAATTTTTTCAACAATAGAATTGAAGTTTAAACCAGCTTTATCATACATTTTTTCAGGAGTATCCTGGTCTATGAAAATATCTGGTAAAAACATTGATCTAAATTTAAGTCCTTTGTCAAAAACGCCTCTATCGGAAAGAAGTTTCATAACGTGAGAGCCAAATCCTCCTATTGAGCCTTCTTCTATTGTTAAAATTAATTCATGGTTCGAAGCTATCTCAAGAATTAACTTTTCATCTAATGGTTTAGCAAATCTAGCATCTATTATTGATATCTTAATTCCTTTTTTTTCTAAAAAATCTTTAGCTTTTTTACATTCATCTAACCTAGTACCGAAATTTAATATTGCAGCTTGTTTTCCTTCACAAACTATCTTTCCTTTGCCTATTTCCAAAATTTCATCTATACCTGGCAGCTCAATACCAACACCATTTCCTCTTGGATATCTAAAAGCAGATGGTCTATCGTTAATATGAACTGAAGTATTAATCATTTTAACTAGTTCTGACTCATCACTTGCAGCCATTACCACAAAATTAGGTAAGGTAGATAAGTATGTTATATCGAAAGAGCCAGCATGTGTAGGTCCATCTGCACCCACTAATCCTGCTCTATCTATTGCAAATCTTACTGGGAGAGATTGCAAAGCAACATCATGTACAACTTGATCGTAAGCTCTTTGTAAAAATGTTGAATAAATAGCAGCATATGGCTTATATCCTTCAGTGGCTAAACCAGCAGCAAATGTTACTGCATGCTGCTCAGCTATACCTACATCGAACATTCTATCAGGAAATCTTTTTTCAAATAAATTAAGGCCAGTCCCAGATGGCATAGCCCCTGTAATACCAATAATTTTAGTATCTTTCTCAGCGTGTTTTATTAAAGTTTCTGAGAATACTTTTGTATATGAGGGTACATTAGATTTTGATTTACTTTGTTGCCCTGTAGAAATATTAAATTTTGAAACTCCATGATATTTATCTCCGGACTCCTCTGCTGGTTTGTAACCTTTTCCTTTTTGAGTTATAGCGTGAATTAAAATTGGTCCTTCGTGTTTAGATTTTTTCACATTTTCCAAAATTTGAACTAAATAATCAACATCGTGTCCATCAATTGGTCCAATGTAGTAAAAACCTAGTTCGCTGAACAACGTGCCTCCTGTCACAATACCTCTCAAAATATCTTCTGCTTTTCCGGCTTTTTGGCTAAACCTTTTGGAAAATGCTGAGGTAATTAATTTAATTGTTTCTCTTAAACTAAAATATAGCTTTCCTGATAATAATTTTGCTAAATATTTGCTCATTGCTCCGACTGGTTTGGCGATGGACATTTTGTTATCATTCAAAATAACAACTAATTTAGATTTTAATGCACCAGCGTTATTCATTGCTTCATAGGCCATTCCAGCGCTCATAGCACCGTCTCCTATTACTGCTATTACATTATTGTTGTCATTTGACAGTTTCTTTGCAACTGACATTCCTAAAGTTGAAGAAATTGAAGTTGAACTATGTGCTGCACCAAATGGATCATACTCACTTTCTCCTCTTTTTGTGAAGCCCGATAACCCCCCACCTTTTCTTAAAGTTCTAATTTCATTTTTTCTACCTGTTATTATTTTATGAGGATAGCACTGGTGACTTACATCCCAAACTAATTTGTCTTTTGGAGTGTTAAAAACATAATGTAAAGCAACGGTTAATTCTACTACACCTAGGCCGGCACCTAAATGACCACCCGTTTCTGAAACTACATCTATTAACTCTGTTCTCAGCTCTTCAGAAATTTGTTTTAAGTCTTTCTTTTCAAATTTTCTAAGATCTGAGGGATAATTAATTTTATCTAGTAATTTAACCATTAATATTTTCTTTCTAAAATAAAATTTACGATATCTTTTAAATCGTTTGCTTTATTTCCATGTTTTTCAAGTTTTCTCAATATCTTTTTTTTTAAGTTAATAGCATAATCATAAGCATAATTATATCCTACTAAATTAATAATTGTAGATTTTCCCTTTTTTTTATCTTTATTGACTGTTTTGCCGGTATATTTTGATTTTCCCTTAACGTCCAAAAAATCATCTGCCAATTGAAATAGTAGACCAATATCCTCACCTAATTTAATCAGATCGATATTTTCTTTTTCACCTTTACCAGCAATTTGGCCAGCAGCAAAACAACAAAAGCTAAATAATTTTCCTGTTTTTTTTCTTTGCATATTAACTATGTCTTTAAAATTCTTTCTTTTTTTTTCATATTTTAAATCTAGTTCCTGACCTCCTGCTATTCCTGTATGACCAGAGCACTCTGCTAACTTTTTAATAAGTAAAACTTTATTTTTATCTTTAATTTTAAATCTGTTATCGGAGATCATTTCAAATGCTAAAGTTAATAGAGAATTTCCCGCTAATACTGCTGTAGACTCTCCGTATTTAATATGAGCCGTAGCCTTTCCTCTTCTAAGCTTATCATTATCCATACAAGGTAGATCGTCATGAATTAATGAGTACGAGTGAATACATTCTACAGCGCCACAAATATTTAATAATTTATTTGTTTTAAGATTATATAATTTTCCAGTAGCAAAAGTAACGCTTGATCTAATTTTTTTTCCCCCAGATAGAACACCGTAGTTCATAGGATTAATTAGCAAACTTCTTTTTTGACCTTTTAGGTATTTCTTTAAAAATAAATCAATTTTTTTGGCATTTAATTTTAATTTATTTTTTAGCATTTTTTTTACCTGATGAATTAATCTCTTTTAGTTTTTTTTTAAAGAGATCATCCATGTGTTTATTCAATTTAAGAAGCATATCATAGTCATCAGTATGGTTTTCAAGATTTGTTTCATCTTTCTCAATTTTATCTAAAATTTTATTGATTTCTTCTTTGGTCTCTTTTATTGATTTGTTCTTAATATCTGCTGGAATATTTTTAATAGTCATTTATTGTATATTAAATAAATTATGAAGAATATCTATTCAAATATAATCAAATTTAATTCTAAGAATTTAATTAAAATTATTAATATTCTTAAAAAAAATGGCATAATTGGTTTGCCAACAGAGACTGTATATGGTTTAGCTGGAAATGCATATTCTAACAACGCAATTAAAAAAATTTTTAAGATTAAAAAGAGATTAAAAAAAAATCCCCTTATAATTCACTACTATAGCTTGAGTAACGCCAAAAAGGATGTAATTCTAGACAAAAAATTTTTAAAAATTTACAAAAAATTTAGTCCAGGGCCAATTACTTATATTGTGAAGAAAAAAATTCATTCTAAAATTAAACCTCTGGCCTGCGCAAATTTGAAAACTGTTGGTATAAGATTTCCGAAAAATAAAATAATTAGAAAATTATTGAAAAAACTCGAATTTCCTTTAGCAATGCCAAGCGCCAATAAGTCATCTGGTGTGAGCCCAGTAAAACCTATGGATGTTTTTGAGGAGTTTAATAATAAAATTAAAGTGATTGATGGAGGTATTTCTAATATTGGAATAGAGTCAACTGTTTTAAATTTAGTTGGTAAAATATGTATTTTAAGACCAGGAGTAATTACCCCTAAACAAATTGAAAATGTTTTAAAAATAAAACTAAATACTTTAACAAAACAAACAGTTGTTAAATCGCCTGGATCTTTTAAAAAACATTATTCACCAGGCATACCTGTATATATAAATAAAAATAAATGTCCTGATAAATATGCATTCATAACTTTTGGAAAAAAATACCCTGTGACAAGAAATTCTTTTAACTTAAGTAGAAAATCTAATTTAAATGAGGCTGCTAGAAACTTATATAAGTTTTTTAGAAATATTAAAAAAAGAGGATATAAGAAAATTTATGTTGCAAAAGTTCCAAATACAGGAATTGGAATTGCTATTAATGATAGACTTAAAAGAGCTTCAAAATAATGAAATTAGAAGTAAAAAATTTAGTAAAAAAGTTTAAAGGTTTTACCGCAGTAAAAAATATAAGCTTTAATATCAATGATGGACAGACATTAGGTGTTCTAGGACCTAATGGATGTGGAAAAACAACTACTATAGGAATGCTTCTTGGATTAATTAAACCGTCAAATGGTGAGATTCTTATAAATGATGAAAATTTTGAAAAACTAAATAGAGAAAAAATATTAAGTCAATTTAATTTTGCATCACCATATGTTGAGTTGCCAAAGAAACTTACTGTTAAAGAAAACTTAGAGATATACGGTAGACTATATGGTGTAAATAATTTGACTAAAAGAATACAAGAAATTTCTTATGACCTAAATTTAGATTTATTTTTAAACAAGAAAACAGGGGAGTTATCGTCTGGACAAAAAAACAGAGTTTCTTTAGCAAAATCACTTATAAATAGTCCCAAAATTTTATTTTTAGATGAACCAACTGCAAGTCTAGATCCTGATATTGGAGATTTTGTCAGAAAATATATCGAGGATTATAAGTCAAAAAATAAAGTTTCAATACTATTAGCATCACATAACATGAAAGAAGTGGAAAGACTTTGTGACCAAGTCATAATGATGAAAGAAGGTGAGATAGTTGATAGAGGAACATGTCAATCTTTAATTGATAAACACGGTAGAAATAATTTAGAAGATACATTTTTAAAATTAGCGAGAAACAAAAATGAACTGGAATAAAGTTTACGGTCTAAGTCTGAGACATTTTTATTTAATCAAAAGTTCTTTTCCAAGAATTTTAGATTTAGTTTATTGGCCAAGTATTCAAATTTTTTTGTGGGGGTTTATTTCAAAATTTTTCACTTTGAGCTCGTCTTATTATAATAATACTGTTGGTGTAATTTTATCTGCAGCCATACTTTATGATTTTCTATTTAGATCAAGTATAAGCTATAACATGATGTTTTTGGAGGAGATATGGAGTAGAAATTTTACAAATTTATTTATTTCGCCAATTAAAATTAAAGAAATTATCGCGGCATTGACATTAACAGCAATTGTAAGAACTCTGATTGGTATGGTTCCAGCTGCATTGCTTGCGATACCATTGTTCGGGGTTTCTATTTTTAAAATTGGATTGCCCCTGATATCTTTATTATTAAGTCTTTATATTTTTGGAATTACTTTAGGTTTGTTAGTAACTTCTGGATTAATTAGATTTGGTCCTTCATTTGAAAATATAGCCTGGGCTAGTCTATTTTTTTTAGCTCCATTAGGATGCATATATTACCCCATAGAAATCTTACCTGAATGGTTGCAGATAATTGCAAAAATACTACCTTTAGTTCATATTTTTGAAGAAATGAGAAACATTTTAATTAATGATATTATAAGTTATACTCAAATATTTTTAGCAATAACCATTTCTATTTTTTACTTCATGCTAGGAGTCGCAGTTTTTTATATTTCGTATGCTGGGGCAAAAATTAGAGGAACTTTGATAAATGTTGGAGAATAAATGCATAATAAAATAGAGCAAATCAAGAAAAACGAAAGCCCTCCGAAAGTAATTAAAAATTTATTTAGTAAAGACGAAGTTAATAAGTTCCTTAATCTTTACGAACAATTACCGACAACAGTTCATAACAAAAAACAAAATGTTATTAAAAAGAGATGGTTAAAAGAATTCGGTAAAGAATTAGAGGAATTATTTTATAAAAAATTAAAAAATGAAATTGGCGATTTCAAATACGATAATTTAAAAACAGACAATGGAGACATAATTTATGGCCTTTTTCAAGAAAGCTATAATCCAATAGGATTACATATTGATGGGGGCTTTAATTTTGAAGACTTAATTTATAAACAAAGCTTGATACCCCTTACACCAGTTGGAAGTACTGTGATTTTCAAAAATAGATACTATGGAAAATCTACAAATTTTACAATTGATAAAAAAGAATTAGAAAAAACAAAACTTAATTACGGACAAAATATAAGGTCAAATAAACATATTGGAATGTTTGGAAATAAACCTTTCAGTGCTGATGATCACAAAAAATTTTTACAACATGAAAAAATAGATAATCTTCTAGGTCTTGAAATTGAATTAGTTTATGAATGGGAGTTAGGGTCTATGCTAATTTTTGATAGAACTAATTTACATTGCTCCTCATCTAAAATTGAAGGAAAAAAAATTGGTTTAACGACTTTTACTAAAAAATAAATTATGGCAATATATGATTGCTTTCAATATTTTAACGAAGAACATATAGCTGATTTAAGATTTAATATTTTAAATGAGTTTGTAGACTACTTTGTAATAGTTGAGTCTACGGTTAATCATCAAGGAAAAGAAAAAAAATTACAATTTGATATTAGTAAGTATCAAAAGTTTAAAAACAAAATTAGATATATTATTGTTGATGATACTCCAGAAAATATAAAAAAACCACATGAGGGTGGAGAGTCTTTAGTTGAACAACATCAAAGAAATTCATTAATGAAAGTTCTCAGCAAAGCTGATGATGAGGATTTAATTATTTTATCTGATGTTGATGAAGTTCCAAATTTGAAAAAATTAAACTTATTCAATAAAAAAAATTTTGGAGTATTTTCACAAAGAATGTTTATGTATAAAATTAATTTTTTAAATTTAGACGAAAATAATTGGCATGGTTCAAAAATTTGTTTAAAAAAAAAGTTAAAATCTCCTCAATGGTTAAGAAATTTAAAGTTTAAAAAATATCCTTTTTGGAGGATAGATAAACCAAAAAACATTCAAATTATTCAAGACGGTGGTTGGCACTTTGCTTATTTACAAAGTGCGGAAAATATTTCAAAAAAAATAAGATCTTTTGCGCATGGAGAATTTAACAAGGAACATTTAACAGATGAATCAAAAATAAGAGATAAAATTCGAAAAGGGGAAGATGTATTTGAGCGAGGTTTTAAAATAAAAAAAGTTAGTATAGACAAATCTTTTCCAGATTATATTCAAAAAAATCAAAATATTTTGAAAAATTGGATTGCTTAACATGGTGCGTCCGGAAGGATTTGAACCCTCAACCTTCTGATCCGAAGTCAGACGCTCTATCCAGTTGAGCTACGAACGCACAAGTAGTAATTTAAATTAAATGAAAAATAAAACAATTAAAATATTTTCTACCTCATCAGATAAAGGAAAAAGAATTGATATTTTTTTGGCTGAAAAATTAAAAGAGATGACTAGATCAAATATAAAAAAAATAATTAATCAAAAAAAAGTTAAGGTAAACAACGTAATTGTAGAAGCTCAGTCGAAGAAAATTAAAGACAATGATAAAA
Source organism: uncultured Pelagibacteraceae bacterium (assembly GCA_902620525.1). Lineage (GTDB taxonomy): Bacteria > Pseudomonadota > Alphaproteobacteria > Pelagibacterales > Pelagibacteraceae > Pelagilacustribacter. The sequence continues at coordinate 85,283 of CACNIK010000001.1, forward strand.
TTAATATAACTTTTCACGAGGAGAAAAATGAAAAGATAATACCTTCAACTAAAAATTTACAAATTGTTTATGAGGATAAAGACCTTATGATAATAAATAAACCTCAAGGAATGGTGGTACACCCAGGTGCGGGAAATAAAAGTAATACATTAGTAAATGCACTTATTGGAAAATATAAAAAAAAATTATCTAGTTTAGGTGGATCAACTAGGCCGGGGATTGTTCATAGAATAGATAAAGACACTAGTGGATTATTAGTAGTTGCAAAAAATAATTTTACTCACGCTGATTTAGGTAGGCAATTTAGTAAACATTCAATTAAAAGAAAATATATTGCACTAATTTGGGGTGTACTAAGACCTTTGCAAGGGACGATTGAGACGTTTATTACAAGAAGTAAAAGAAATAGGCAACTTATGACGACTGATGAGTTTAAGGGAAAAAAGGCTATAACAAAATATTCAATAATAAAAGTATTTAACAAAAAAGATATTCCTAAAATAAGTTTAATAGAATTTGAATTAAAAACTGGAAGAACTCATCAAATAAGAGTTCACATGATTTATAAAGGGACCAGTTTACTTGGAGATCAAAAATACCGTAAAAGAAATTTGAAATTTAATAAAATTGACGCGACATTTGAAAAAATCTTAAATTCATTTAACGGTCAAGTTTTACATGCATCCACATTAGGATTTAATCATCCAAGAAACTTAAATAAGGTGCAGTTTAAAACAAAATTGCCCTTAAAATTTAAAAAATTAGTTGATTATCTTGAAAGTTTAAAGAATTGAAATTATATATACTCTTTTGATTATGACAAAAGATAAAGAGATAACTAACTTACCTTCTCCAGCTTCAGGAAGTCTGTCTTTATATTTATCTCAAATTAAAAAATTTCCAATGTTAGACGCGGAGGAAGAGTATATGTTAGCGAAAAATTGGAAGGAAAGAGGTAACCTTAAAGCAGCACATAAATTAGTTACAAGCCATTTAAGATTGGTAGCAAAAATCGCTATGGGATACAGAGGATACGGTTTGCCTGTAAACGAATTAATTTCTGAAGGAAATATAGGTTTAATGCAAGCAGTTAAAAAATTTGACCCAGATAAAGGATTTCGACTCGCAACATATGCAATGTGGTGGATCAAAGCTTCTATACAGGAATATGTTTTAAGATCATGGAGTTTAGTTAAAATGGGAACAACAACAGCACAAAAGAAACTTTTTTTCAATCTTAAAAAAATTAAAAATCAAATAGCACCTGGTCAAGAGGGAGACTTAAAAGATAGTCAAGTTGAAGAAATTTCCAAAAGGTTGGACGTAGATTCAGAGGAGGTCGTTAATATGAACAGAAGAATGATGGGACAGGAGAAGTCTCTTAATAGCCCCATCAAAGCTGGAGAAGCTGATGAATGGCAAGATTGGTTGGTAGATGAAAACTTGGATCAAGAATTACTTTTATCTCAAAAACAAGAATTTGATGATAGAAAAGAATTATTAAATAATTCGATGAGCATTTTGGATAAGAGAGAAACTGATATTTTAAAAGCAAGAAGGTTGAGTGAAAATCCTAAAACTTTAGAAGAATTGAGTGCTAAATTTAAAATTAGTAGAGAAAGAGTTAGACAAATTGAAACTAAAGCTTTTGAAAAACTACAAAAATCTATGATTAATGCAAGTAAATCAAAAAACTTGCTTCCTAAGAATTAGTTAAATTGAGAAAGGATTTTCTATTAAAATAGTATCTTTTCGTTCAGGACTTGTAGAGATACTCGCTACTTTTGTCTCTATAAATTTTTCTAAGCCTTTAATGTATTCTTGAGCATTTTTAGGTAGATCTTTAAAAGATTTTATACCCTTTGTTGAGGTCTTCCAGCCATTAAAGTTTTTATAAATTGGTTTCACTTTCAATTGATCTTCAACAGCAGCAGGCAAATAATCAATTTTTTTACCTTTTAACTCATATCCAATACAAATTTTAATTTCGTCTAGTTCATCTAAAACATCTAATTTTGTTAAAGCTATACCATTTATACCTGAAATTTTAATTGTTTGCCTAACCAATACCCCGTCAAACCAGCCACACCTTCTTTTTCTACTTGTTACAGTTCCAAACTCTTTTCCTCTTGATCCCAAAATATCACCAATTTTATCTTTTAGTTCTGTTGGAAATGGACCTTCTCCTACTCTTGTTGTATAAGCTTTTGTAATACCTAAAACATAATTGATTGTATTCACTCCACAGCCAGAGCCTGTTGCAGCAGACGAAGCAACAGTATTTGAAGATGTAACAAATGGATAAGTTCCATGATCAACATCCAACAGAATTCCTTGAGCTCCTTCAAAAAGTATTTTTTTACCTTTTGATTTAAACTCATCTAATTTTTTCCAGACAGGTTGTGAAAATTTTAATATTGATGGTGCTATTTCCAATAAATCTTTTTTTAATTGATTCTTCTCAAAGATTTTTTTTCCTAAACCTTTTCTTATTGCATTATGATGAATAAGTACCGTTTCTAGTCTATGATCTAAATTGCTTTCTGAAACTAGATCCATAACCCTTATTGATCTTCTTCCTACTTTATCTTCATACGCTGGGCCAATACCTCTTCTAGTAGTTCCAATCTTAGCTTTTCCCGCAGAATCTTCTCTGATTTCATCCATTTCTTTATGAAACGGAAGAATTAAATTTGCAGCTTCTGATATAATGAAATTATTTTCATCTACAATTACACCTTTTTCCTTAATTTCTTTTATTTCATCTAAAAGAGCCCAAGGATCTACCACGACACCATTTCCTATGATTGAAATTTTATTTTTCCTGACTATTCCAGATGGTAACAGTCTTAGTTTATAGGTTACGCCATCTATTACTAAAGTGTGACCAGCATTGTGACCGCCTTGAAATCTTACAACTACATCTGCTTCACTAGATAACCAGTCAACTATTTTTCCTTTTCCTTCATCACCCCACTGTGAACCTACAACAACTACATTTTTCATAACTTAAATTTCCTATCAATTTCAATAGAGCTCAAATGATTAATTGGTCCATGACCTTTCCCATAATTAAGATTAGATTTAATAGATTGATTAACATATTTAATTGCTAGCTCACAGGACTTATTTATAGTTTTTCCACATGCCAAAAAAGTTGTAATCGCACTAGATAAAGTACATCCTGTTCCATGAGTATTTTTAGTTTTAACTCTTTTGTTTTTGAAAACTTTTAATTCTTTTTTGTTTAGTAAAACATCATTCATAGACTCTGCTTCGCTATGACCTCCTTTTATTAAAACATTTTTAATTCCGAAGTTGAGTAAAATATTAGCAGCTCTTATCATTTCATTAAGGCTGTTAATTTTAGTATTTGTCAAAACCTCTGCTTCAGGAATATTTGGGGTTATTAAAAATGCTTTTTTTATTAGTTTCTCTTTCAAAACATTTATAGCTTTATTGTTTATTAATTTAAATCCTCCTTTAGCAACCATAACAGGGTCTAAAATTATCTTTTTTGTTTGAAGTTTCTTTAAACTTTTACTAACCGATGAAATTATATCATTAGAATGAAGCATACCAATTTTTACTGCGTCAGGCTTAATATCTTTTGAAGTAAATAAAATTTGTTTTTCGATTTCTTTTGGCGGAATAGCGATAACTGAATTTACACCTGTTGTATTTTGAGAAGTTACTGCTGTAATTGCTGTCATAGCATATCCACCTAATGCAGTAACTGTTTTTATATCTGCTTGAATACCTGCTCCCCCAGATGAATCTGAGCCTGCAATTATTAATATTTTAGATTTTGGTTTCAATTATTTTATCGAATTTTTTATTATTTTAATACATTCTAAAATTAAACTTTTATCATATGATTCTGCCATTATTCTAATCTTTGGTTCTGTGCCAGATTTTCTTAACAAAATTCTCCCTTTTTTACCCATCAATTTGCTTGCTTTTTTTACGGCAATTTTGCACCTAGGTTTGTTAATTATGCTCTTATCTTTGACAATAACATTTTCTAAAATCTGTGGTAAAGGTTTAAACACATCAAGTAAGTCACTAGCTTTTTTTCCTTTTCTTAAAGAAAATAAAACTTCAAGGGCAACGAGCAAACCATCGCCCGTGGTTGCAAACTTACCCAAAATAATGTGTCCAGATTGCTCTCCACCTAAATTAAAGTTTAGTTTTTTCATTTTTTCCTTTACATACCTATCTCCTACTTTAGACCTTGAGAATTTTATTTTTTGATCTTTCAAAAATTTTTCTAGTCCATAATTAGACATTAAGGTCCCTACCACTCCTCCTTTTAAAATTCTTTTTGACTTCCATCTTCTTGCTAACATTGCAATTATTTGGTCACCGTCAATAATTTTTCCCCTTTCATCACACATAATAATTCTGTCAGCATCACCATCAAATGAAATACCAACATTCGCTTTGAATTTTTTTACAGCTGATTTAATTTTTGAGGGAAAAGTAGATCCACATTTTTCATTTATATTCAAACCATCGGGTTTAATTCCGATGGGAAATATTTTTGCTCCAAGTTCTTTTAAAAGCTTAGGAGCAGCTTTATAGCATGCCCCATTAGCACAGTCTAAAACTATTTTAGTACCTTTTAAATTAAAGTTTTTTGGAAAATTATTTTTTAAGATTTTAATATACTTTTCATTTCCATCTTCTAATCTTTTTACCCTACCTAGAAATTTTGGATTTGTGAGTTGTTTAGTATTTTTCGTATCAATTAATTTCTCTATTTTTTTTTCAATTTTATCCGATAGTTTCATTCCATCAGGGCCGAATAATTTTAAACCATTATCGTAAAAAGGATTGTGTGAAGCCGTTATCATAATGCCCATATTAGCTCTCATAGATTTTGTTAACATTGCAAGTCCATTAGTTGGTAAAGGACCTAAAGTGAATACGTGCATACCTCCAGAGACTAATCCTGATACCAAAGCAGGCTCTAAAGTATAGCCAGATAATCTTGTATCTTTAGCTATGATTGCAACTTGTTTAGACTTTTTTTGATTTTTAAAATATGTGCCAGATGCTAAACCAAACTTAAAAAATTTTTCACCTGTTATGATTCCCCTATTAACAGTTCCTCTTATGCCATCTGTACCAAAATACTTATTTTTCATTAATTTGATATAATCTTTTTAAAAACTAAAATTCCCTGTTTCACCTCTTTTACATTATGAACTCTAAAAATTTGTACTCCTTGAGATAGTAAAAAAAGAACTGAAGCTATTGTTCCACCAGTTCTATCTTTGCTATCAAACTTTCCAGATATTTGATTGATAAATCTTTTTCTTGAAGTACCAATTAAAATCGGAAAGCCAAGACTATGAAACAAAGATATTTTGGAAATTAAAGTCAAATTATGTTTCAAATTTTTACCAAAACCGATTCCAGGGTCTAAAACAATTTTCTTATTGTCGAATCTTTTGTTGATACTTGTTTCAAAAAAATCATAGATGTCCAATAACACATTTTTATAATTTGGATTTTTTTGCATGGAGTTTGGGGTACCTTTCATATGATGAAGAACTTTTGCGATATTATATTTTTTTAATTTTTGTAGAGAGTTTACGTCGTAATTGAAACCAGAAACATCATTAATGAGATCAACTCCATGTTTAATACCTTTGGTCATTAAATCAGATTTTCTTGTATCAATTGAAAGGCATGTTTTTTTATATTGTTTTTTAAACTTACTAATTACAAACTTCACTCTTTTCCATTCAATTTCTTGTGGAACAGTTTTTGAACCAGGTCTAGTAGATTCTCCTCCTACATCTATAATATCTGCTCCTGACAAAATCATTTCTGTAGTATGTTTAAGAGATTTATTATTTGTATTATATTTACCGCCATCAGAAAAACTGTCGGGAGTGAGGTTAAGTATTCCCATTATGGAAGGTTCGGCAAAATCAATATGATGGAGAAAGTTTTTTCTCTTCGAAGTTATATTCTTCAAATCTTTGAGAACTTTATTTCTTAGGGAACGACTTAGAGTTTTTATTTTTTTTAAATTTATAACTTTAGAGTTAATTTTTTCCTTTTTTCTAGTAATTATCTCTATTTGATCAAAAGATATGTTTTTGTTTCCGCATAAAGGTAGGGCTTTCCTAGTTTTTATCGAATGTTTTGCAGTTTGTCCGTATTTAAAATTACACGCTCTAGTGTAATATTTGATCATTAGTTAAACTACTGGCTTCGGTTTTAAACCTATCGTTCCTAAAGCTGAAGTTTCCTTTGTATCCTCTTTTGTATCACTCTCAAATGATCTGGTTGGTTTTTTATCTTTTAAAATTAAATCTCTTATTTCGTCTCCAGATAAAGTCTCATAAACTAGTAAAGCTTTTGCAATTTTATGAAGATCATCAATTTTTTCTGTAAGAACTGCTCTTGCTCTTTCATATCCTTTGTCAACTATCTTTTTAACTTCAGAGTCAACTTTTCTAGCAGTTTCCTCGGACATGTTCTGTTGCTTAGTAACCGATCTACCTAAAAAAACTTCTTCCTCATTTTCCCCATATGCAATTGTACCTAATTCTGCACTCATCCCATATTTCGTAACCATATTTTTTGCCATTTTTGTTACCATATCAATGTCAGAAGAGGCACCAGACGTGACTTTATCATGACCAAAAATTATTTCTTCAGCTATTCTTCCGCCCATTGCAACAGCTATATCTGAATGCATTTTTTCTCTAGTAACCGATAATTGGTCTCTTTCAGGCAATCTCATTACCATACCTAATGCTCTACCTCTTGGAATAATTGTGGCCTTATGAATCGGGTCTGAAGCTTTTTCGTTTAAAGCAACTATAGCATGACCACCTTCATGGTACGCAGTTAGTTTTTTCTCATCCTCGCTCATAACCATTGATCTTCTTTCAGCACCCATCATTACTTTATCCTTGGCATCTTCTACATCTGACATAGTTACGACTCTTTTATTTTTTCTAGCTGCCAAAAGAGCTGCCTCATTAACAAGATTTGCTAAGTCAGCACCTGAAAAACCTGGAGTCCCTCTAGCTATCGTTCTTAATTTTACATCTGGTCCAGTGTTAATTTTTTTAATATGAACTTTCAAAATAGCCTCTCTACCTATAATGTCTGGATTACCAACCACTACTTGTCTGTCAAATCTTCCTGGTCTTAACAATGCAGGGTCAAGAACATCTGGTCTATTTGTAGCGGCAATTAAAATTATTCCTTCGTTTGTATCAAATCCATCCATCTCAACTAACAACTGATTTAAAGTCTGCTCTCTTTCGTCATTTCCTCCACCAAGTCCCGCACCTCTACTTCTACCTACAGCATCAATTTCATCTATAAATATTATGCATGGTGAATTTTTTTTACCTTGTTCAAACATATCTCTGACTCTAGACGCACCAACGCCTACAAACATTTCAACAAAATCAGAACCTGATATAGAAAAAAATGGAACGTTTGCTTCACCTGCTATTGCTTTTGCTAATAAAGTTTTACCAGTGCCAGGAGGTCCGATTAATAATGCACCTTTAGGAATTTTTCCACCAAGTCTACTAAATTTTTTTGGATCTCTTAAAAATTCAACTATTTCCTCTACTTCTTCTTTAGCTTCTTCGACACCTGCAACATCATTAAAAGTAACTTTGCCAGTTGCTTCATTCAACAACTTGGCTTTCGACCTTCCAAATCCCATAGCTCCGCCTTTTCCACCTTGCATTTGACGCATGAAAAAAATCCACACCCCAATTAGTAATAACATTGGGAACCATGATAGAAGTATTCCCAATAAAGAGGGCATTTTATCTTCTTTAGGAGCAGCAGTTATACTCACTCCTTTATCAGATAACTTTTCGACAAGATTAGGATAGTTTGGAGAAAAAGTGGTGAAATTATTCCCATCCGCTAATACACCTGTAATATTATTTCCTTGAATTTCAACTTCAACTACTCTCCCAGAGTCCACCTCAGTCAAAAATCTTGAAAAAGCCATTTCATTATTTTTAGAGCTGATTTTCTTGGGATCCTGAAACATATTAAATAATCCTATTGAAAGGAAAATTATAATTGCCCACATTAAAAGATTTTTTAAATTCATAATTGTTAAATAAGTATTTTTTTACAATAAACAAGTAATATTTGAAAAGATTATAGTTGTAAATATGGCAAAATATCTTAATTTAATCCTGTAATTATAATGATTTTTCAATATATACGTATTTATTTCTACTTACGAGCAAGCAACCTCCAAGTTGATGTTTTTTATCTCTAGAAGAGTTTAAGTATTTTAAAGCAGTGAATATCTTTTTAGACCTTGGAGGATAGTCTGAATTATTTACAGACCTTATGACAAATCCTAAAACTCTTAATTGTAACTCCTGATTCAAAGAAAAAAGTTCATTTTTTTTTATGTAAATTTTTTTACCTTTTCGCTTAACGATTTTTTTCAATATCTCTTTAAAATAGATATTTAATGTTTTACTTGAAGATTTTAAATTATTTATTGATCTTAAAATTTGATCGCTCTCAATTCCATGTCTTGATAATATAGGCAGAAGTTTTCTAACATTCGACCTTAAAAATTTCTTATTATTATTACTTGGATCTTTAATGTATGTGCCAAATATTTTTTTCGAAATGAAAATTAGATTTTTTTTGCTTTCAGAAAGAAACGGTCTAAAAATTTTTGTTTCACTATTAAAGTAAGATATAGCACTCATAGCTGACAATCCTTGAACTCCACTACCTCTAGAAAGCCTTATTAGAAAAGTCTCGATTTGATCGTCTTTATGATGTCCTGTAAGAATAAATTTGATTTTCTTTTTTTTACACTCTCTATTTAAAAGTGAATATCTTATTTTACGAGCATTATGCTGAATATTATTAATTATTTTTTTTTTATTATTTATAATCTTTAATAAAATATATTGTTTTTTTAAAATTTTTTTAATTTTTTTCGACTCCGATAATGAATTCTTTCTAATCCCATGATTAATATGTAAATAGTAAAACTTTAGTTGCTTATAATTTGAATACATTGCCCTACACATTGCTGCAAGTGCTAAGCTGTCAGGACCCCCTGAAACTGCAACAATGAACTTTTTAGCTTTAAGTTTTAAAATTTTTTTTTTAAAATCTGAATAAATTTCAAAAAATTGCTCAGAATTTGAAAAGCAGTCTTTATGTTTTAGAACAATTGAATTTTTTTTGCTCATATTGAGCTTTTTGTAGCACAGACTTACTTGCTTTTGGATATTGTTTTTTAATTCCTGTTATCATTGTGCAACCTTGTTCTTTCTCACCTAGTTGAACCATAGTAATACCTAATTTTAAAAGATTGTCTGGAGCTTTATCGCTTTTTGGATAATTTTGATATCCATCTAAATAGGCGGTCGCAGCATCAGAATATAATTGTCTTATCCTGAAAGTTTCGCCATACCAATATTGTGCGTTACCAGCTAAATCATGATCTCTATTTTTGTCTATAAATTCTTTTAAAGCAAATTCAGCAGTTTCATAATCGCCAATTTTCATAAAGCTTATCGCAAATTCATATTGTTCTTTAGGAGATTTATTTGGTAGCAAAGACTCTGATCTTTCCGTTTCAGTTGTAGTTACAGCTGCAGTAGTTCCAACTGAATTTGTTTCCTGTTCTTGTGGTAGATTTGTTGATGAATATCCTGGTGTAGCGCCAAAATCTTGCGGTTGACTTGTTCCAGGTAATTTAGCTTTTTTTTTATTTTTATTTTGTTTTGTTTCAGTATTTTCTAAATCAGAGAATCTCATTTGATTGTCAGATTGCATTTTAGTAATTCTTGTGGATAGCTTATCCATTTTAAAATTAACTTCCTCAAATTTATTAGTTAATTCTCTGAACTGTTCCTCTATTTCATTTAGACGAAGCAGGTGTTTTGTAAGAACATCTTCGTTTAAATTATTAATATTTGAAGTTTTACTTTTATCAATAATATCTGAATTTTTGTAAAACGCTTTTTCAAGAGTTTTTAAATCTTGAGAGATAACTTGTATTTGATCAACAATGGCATCAACTTTTTCATCTGAGTACAAAATGTTAAAGTTAAGTAAAGATGTCAATGTTACCAAAGCTAAATATTTATTTTTGAAAATACCCATATTGTTTTTTTTAATTATACATAATGGCAAAAAAAAGACCCTTTGATTTATCAAAGGGTCTTTTAATAATAATAATTGTTATAAAATGTTATTTTACTTTAACAGTTACTGATCTTCTGTTTTGAGACCAAGCTAATGGTGTAGACTCTGAGTTTACAGGTCTTTCTTTACCATAACTTATTACTGAAATTCTTTTTCCAGAAATTCCATAGGTCATTAAATAATCTTTAACTGCATTAGCTCTTCTTTCGCCTAAGGCCAAGTTAAACTCTCTTGTTCCTCTCTCGTCAGCGTGTCCTTCAACAGTAACATTAAGTTTTTTGTTTTTTCTTAAGTATGTTGCCTGTTTTCTTAAAGTCTCTCTTGAAGCAGAAGTTAATGAAGATTTGTTGGTAGCAAAAAACACTCTGTCCTTAACACCGCTAGCTAAATATTCAACTGTATCTGATCCAGTATAAACATCACCAGAAGTCTGTGATTTTTTTGCAGTTGAACATGCACTTAAAGCAAGTGTTGCAAAAAGAATTAAAAATATATTTCTCAAATTTTTGTTAAATTTCATAGTATCCCCTAAGTTGTTGCCGTCAATATTTCAAATTATCTAGCATTATTCAAGCCTTAATTACACAATAAATACCTCACTTTGATAATAATGAGGACCAAGATGGGTCTGAAGCATCAGTTTCCGTCTTAATTTTTCTCTCATTATAACCTGTGATATCTATTGACCATAATTTAGCGCTAAATCCTTTTCCTTGAGCCCCTGATTTTGTTTCCCTGTAAAAAACTAATACTCTTCCATTGGGAGACCAAGATGGAGCTTCTTGATAAAAATTCTCAGTTAATAATCTTTCTCCAGTTCCATCTGATCTCATTACACCAATATAAAACTTTCCTTTTCTGACTTTTGTAAAAGCTATTAAATCTCCTCTTGGTGACCAGACTGGTGTTCCATAAATTCCATTTCCAAATGTAATTCTTTTTACGTTACTGCCATCACTTTTCATTACATATATTTGTTGAAGCCCACTTCTATCAGAGTTAAAACAAATATATTTACCATCGGGTGAGTAAGATGGTGATGTATCTATTGAAGAATGTTCTGTTATTCTCTCAACTTTTCTAGTTTCTAAATCCATTGTAAAAATATCTGAATTGCCGTCTTTAGCAAAACTCATTATTATTTTTTTTCCATCTGGAGAAAATCTTGGAGCAAAAGTCATGCCTGGAAAATTTCCTACTACTTCTTGTTTTCCTGTTTCAATATCTAAAAGGTACACTCGCGGTAAATTTCTAAAATAAGAAAGATATGTCACCATTTGATTGCTAGGATTAAATCTTGGGGTCAAAACTAACTCATTTCCCAAAGTTAAATATTTTGTTTTAGCACCATCCTGATCCATTATTGCTAATTTTTTTACTCTTTGATTTTTTGGACCACTTTCAGCTACATAAATTATTCTTGTATCAAAATATCCTTCCTCCCCGGTAAGTCTTTCATATATTTTATCGGAAATAATATGGGCTACTCTTCTCCAATTTGATGGTGTTGTAGTAAATGATAAGGCTATCATTTCCTTAGAAGCGGTCAAATCCCATAATCTAAATTCAACTTTTAATTTGTTATTATTTACCGAAAGTTTTCCTGTTACTAAAGCTTGAGCTTTTATTAATCTCCAATCTTCAAATCTAGGTTTTAAGTGAGCTATGTCAGGCTTTTGAACAAATGCCTCTCTCTTTAAAGGGTTAAATAGACCAGTAGATTTAAAATTCTTTTCAATTATTGAAGAAATATTTACTCCAAGTTTTTTTGTATCTAAATTTTCTAAATTTTCAGATGTACTTTCAACATGTAATGGTGAAACCGCAATAGGTAAAGGATCTAAATTTCCTCTCGTGATATCGACTTTGATTAATGCGTTTGAGGTAGAACATACGATAAAATACGTAAACAATATAAAAATTATTTTTTTCATTTATTTATCCTTTTAACATTTCAGTCGGATCAAAATTTAATTGTATATTCTTCCATTTTTCATATCCTGTAGGAGGTACCTTTAGTGGTTGGCAAAGTCTTACAGCTCTTAGGGCGCTTTCGGCTAGAATTTTATAAAATTTCTGTCCTGGCATATTCATTCTCTGATGATCAATTATTTCTGATTTAAGTATTGTACCATCCTTTTTTAATTCTAATTTTAATCTCACTAATAAATCTTTATCATAAGGTAAACCTAGTGGAACACTCCAGCAACCAAATATTTGAGCTCTTAGAGCATCTTCTTCTGAAAGACTCAGTCCCGTAGCAAATGAATTTTTAACATTACTTTGTGTTAACTTTTTGTTTTCAATTTCTTTCAAAGCCCTTTCTTCTTTAGCCTTGTCAATTAATGCAGCAATTTCATTGGTATTAATTAGTTCTTCCTTCTCAAATTCTGATGACTGTCTAATCTGAGGCTTTATTTCTTCTGGATTTTGTTTTTTTTTAACAATTTCTTTTTTTTCCTTTTTTTCATCAGGCAAAGGAATTCTGTCTGGTTTTTCCTTTGCTTTTGCTGAAGGTGGAGCTTGCTCAGAAACCACCCTATTTTCCTCTTTTTTAACTTTGTCTATAATTTTTCTGGCTTTTGGAGCAAATGGAATATTTGTTTTATCTGTTATTTGTATTAATTCGACTGAGACTATAGGAGGTAAAGATATAGGTTCCCTAGTCATAAATGGTAATGATAGGGCTGTTAAAACTATCATTATTGTATGAAATATTATTGAGTAAAATAAACTTTTGGTCATTTAACATTTAGTTTTTGTATGGTTCAGATATTAGTGCAACTTTTGAAAATCCTGCACCAGAAAGTGTTCCCATTACTTCTAATACCCGGCCATAATTAATATTTTTATCTCCTCTTACATATATTCTTGTATCTGTCCTATTTTTTGCAATTGCTAATAATTTTGGAATAATTTTATTGTAGCTTACTTTATGCTCCTGAATAAATACTTCACCTTTGGAGTTTATTGATAATGTTAGAGGTTCTTGATCATCAGGAAGTGAGTCTGCCGCCGACTCTGGTAAATCTACTTGAACACCTACTGTAAGCAAAGGTGCGGTAACCATAAATATAATTAATAAAACTAGCATTACATCTACAAAGGGCGTCACATTAATTTCGCTCATAGGTTGGTTTTTTGAGCGTTTAAAATTAAATGCCATGATTATTAAATTATAGATAAAAATCTTTTAGAAAAATTATCTAAACGAGCAGTATAGTTTTTTGTGTCACTATTAAATTTATTATAAGCAATAACTGCAGGAATTGCAGCCAATAGACCTAATGCTGTTGCAAATAAAGCTTCAGCGATACCAGGGGCAACAATTGCTAAACTTGTATTTCTAGAAATAGCTATTGATTGAAAAGAGTTCATTATCCCCCATACAGTTCCAAATAAACCTATAAATGGTGCCGTGGCACCTACTGTAGCTAAAAACGTAAAATTCTTTTCTATAATTTTAATTTGATTATCTGTATTTATTTCAATAACTCTTTCTACTCTAGCAAGTTGCACAGCTGAAGATTTCGATCGCGTCTTTCTTAACTCATTCATTGCAGATCTAAAGATTAAAATAGCTGGGTCATTAGATTTGACAGGTAAATTATTATCAAAACTTTCCGCTGATTTTGCTTTCCAAAACTTATTTTCAAAGTCTAAGATCGAGTTGTTTATCTTTTTGAATAATCTATATTTATCAAAAATTAGTGCCCAAGAATAAATTGAAGCGGCGATTAAGATTAATATAACTGACTTCACTACAAAGTCAGCTCTTAAAAATAGGCTTAATAAAGAAAAATCAGTACTTCCTCCTAAACCAACTACTTGAGACGCAATTTCTTGTTCCATAATGTTTCATTACTTTTAGAATGTGTCATGAATTTGTCTTATAAATAAAATCTTAGCCTTATTTTTAGTCGTCTTTAAAGCCGGTTTCGCTATAAAATCTTGCTATTAAAATAGCATCAGACTTATTTACATCCTTTTTTTTTGATAATTTATCTGCATAGGATGGGTACATTTCAATTACTTTAGTACGACTTGCGTCTTTTGAAGAGTTAATTAACTCAAAGTGTTTTTTCCATTTTGATGGTCTTACAAAAAAGATTGGTAGCTTAAGTGTTGCACTTATACCTTTTATTGCTCCAAATGTTTGACCAAAATTAAACATACTTGTTACTCCTTGTCCAGGCATAGCATTTACTTGTTCGACTACCACAACAGTTTTATTTATATCTATAATGTTGCTAGTGATATATTGAGATAGATGTGCACTATTAAGCTGTCTTTTGTTTTTTTTTCCATCAGCCATTGTAGGGAGATCAATAACATCAACTATTTTTTTTTCATCAAGTATAGCTATTGCTCCTGCTATCCCTGGATCAATTCCAAATATTCTCATTATTTTTTTTTTTAAAATTCACAATTTATAAATATGCTTTGAATGTCGTCGATTTCGTCTAAACTTTCCAACATAATAACTACTTTTTCTTTTTGCTCCTTCGATAATTTTAAAAAGTTACGGGCTCTCCACTCTATACCAGAGTATACAAAATTACTTATTTTATTTTCTATCTTACTTTTAACTTTATAAAAGTCTTTCATTTCACATATAATTTCATGATATTCTTCAGAGCTTTCACATTCATTAGCGCCAGAGTTTACTGCTAATTCGAGGGCCTCATCGTTACTTAAATTTTTACTTTCAATTCGAATTACCCCGCAATTATAGAAAAGATGAGATGTAGATCCATTTTCACCTAACCTTCCTCCATTTTTTTGTAAAATTGTCCTTATTGTTGAAGCAGTTCTATTTTTATTATCTGTTAACGTTTCAATTATTAATGCAGTATTAAATGCTCCATATCCCTCGTATCTTAAACTTTCATAATTTTCACCATAATTTGTTTCGGATTTACTAATTGCTCGATTAATATTTTCTTTAGGCATATTTGATTGCTTAGCAGCTTGTATTGCTGATCTTAATCTGGGATTCATATCAGGATCTTTTTCACCTAGTTTGGCTGCAACAGTTATTTCTCTAGATAATTTTGAAAAAAGTTTAGATCGTACTTTATCTTGTCTTCCTTTTTTATGTTTGATACCAGCCCAATGCGAATGTCCAGCCATTTAGAATTTTTGATTTAAATTTCCACCAATAATTATCTGGCTAATGTTATTCGCTAGTCCAGTTTTATCATCGGCATCAACGATTACACCGCTTATTGAAGCATCCCCATTAGCTGGAAAATGATTTTCTGCGGACAGATCTTTTTTAAATTTTTTTATAGAATTCTCTTTATTCATCCCAATAACAGAATCGTAATCACCACACATACCTAAGTCTGTTTGATAAGCTGTTCCATTTTTTAAAATTTTTGCATCTGATGTTGGGACATGAGTATGTGTGCCTACAACAGTTGTAACTTTACCATCTAAAAAATGACCTAAAGCCATTTTTTCACTAGTGATCTCTCCATGAATATCAATTACAATAAAGTCTGCATTCTTCTTAAGTTTAATTTTTTTAATGATTTTTTCTGTAAATGAGAATAAATCCTGACTTTTTTTCATAAATACATTCCCAATCAAATTTATTACTGCAATTTTTTTATTTTTAATTTCATAAATTCCGTAACCACTTCCAGGTTGTCCATCTAGTAAATTGGCTGGTCTTATTAATTTTTTTTCTATATCAATTATTTCTAAAATCTCTTTCTGATCCCAAATATGATTTCCCGAAGTAATTACATCAACACCAGACTCAATTAGGTCTTTAAAATTTTTTTTTGTGATTCCTTTCCCGCTGTCCGCAGCATTTTCACCATTAGCAATTGTAAAATCTACTTTTTTTTCTTTTTTAATTTGATTTAATTTTTGCTTAATGACTTTCATCCCCGCTGGTCCGCACACATCACCTAATAAAAGAATTTTCATTTCACGAAACCTTTCTCGGTATAGATATTGTTAAGTTTAAAATCAAAATTAGATGTTGGTAACTTTTTATATTTTTGAAACGAAAATGCTACTCCAATAGTTTCAATATTTTTATTCAGTTTTATTAATTTATACAAATATCGATCATAAAAACCTTTGCCATAACCAAGTCTATTTCTATAACTGTCAAATGCTACCAATGGGACAAGGACTATATCAGGTAAATGACTTTTTTTTTTGGTCTCATAAGGCTCAGGTACACCGAATTTATTGACAGATAATACATCTTTCTCTTTCCATTCGACAAATTTCATAAGATTGCCGTCTAGAATTTTAGGTAAAAGAAATATTACTTTTGAATTTTTAAAATCATTTATTATTTTTAGAATATTAAATTCATAATTCGAAGGATAATAAAGTCCTATAAAGTAAATTTTTTTCATTTTACTTCTCTTTTTAATGTAATTTTTTAATTTACTCAATTTAGCGATTGAAACTTCAGAATATTTTTTTTTTCTAAGGGTTAGAAATTTTTTTCTTAGTTGGTCTTTATTTTTCATTACTGAATATTAGATGAAGTTTCAGCATTTTTGATAATTTTTTCCAAGGACTCAGTTGTTCTGTCTAACATGCTTTCATACATAGAATTGACCTCTTCTATATTTTTTTTAATAATTTCTATCTCTTTATTTAAGTCTTTAATTTCTATCTCTTTTACATCTTTATATTTTATTGCCAACGATTTGAGCTCTATAAATTTTTTTGATAATTCATCTAGTTTATCTTTTTGATCTTTTACTCTTTTCCTTAAATCAAAGTGTTCGTCGATTAGCTTTATTGCTGTAATTAACATAAGTTTATTTTCACCAATATTACCTAGCTTTTTTTTTAATTCTAAGTATTTCTTATCTAAGAAAAAGGTTAATTTTTTTAAAGACTCCTCCTGTCCATCATCACAAGATAAAAGATAGTCTTTCCCATTAAATTTAATATTTACATTTGCCATTTTTCAATTTCATCTACGAGACTTTGAGTTTCTTGATTTAAATCATTAATATCTTGATTAAATTTTTTCTCAAGTTCTTTTTTAGACTTAAGCTCGTGTTCAAGTTTTTTTATTCTTTCGGTTAAATATTTATGCTCTCTAAGAATTTCTTGGTTTTTCTTTTCTAACTCTTCTTTTTCAGTTTTAATTGAGTCCCTCTCTTTTTCTATAGACTTATTATCAAAATTATGTTGTGAATAACTTGTATTTAAATTTGTTAATTTAGCAATTAACTGATTTAAATTTGTTTCTTTCTTCTCTAAATTTTTCATCGTGTTAATATATCATAATATTGATATACTTACTCTAAGTCTATATAGGTAAATAAATAGTGAAAATAAAAGTTGATCAATTAGCAAACGCAATTAGATTCTTATCTATCGATGCAGTTCAAAAAGCCAATTCAGGACATCCTGGAATGCCTATGGGTATGGCAGATGTTGCCACGGTGCTATTTAAATTCCACCTGAGGTTTAATCCAAAAAATCCTTCTTGGATAAATAGAGACAGATTTATTTTATCTGCTGGTCATGGATCAATGCTTTTGTACTCATTACTCTATTTGACTGGTTATGAGAAAGTAAGATTAGAGGATATAAAAAACTTTAGACAATTAAATTCTATTTGTGCTGGACATCCAGAGTATATCAATAATTCTGGCATCGAAACTACAACTGGTCCTTTGGGACAAGGTCTTGCTAATGCAGTTGGCCTAGCAATAGCATCAGAGAATTATAAAAAAAAATTTGGTCACAAGATAATTAATAATAAGACTTATGTCATAGCAAGCGATGGGGATTTAATGGAAGGAATAAGCCATGAGTCAATGAGTTTAGCAGGTCACTTAAAATTAAAAAATTTAATTGTTTTTTTTGACAATAATAAAATTTCAATAGATGGATCTACCTCGTTGAGTGTGTCTGATAATTACAAAAAAAGATTTGAGTCCTATGGTTGGAATTTTATAGAAATAAATGGCCATAATGTAAAACAAATTGATACTGCAATTAAAAAAGCCCACAAGTCTAAAAAGCCTACCTTAATTTCTTGTAAAACAATAATTGGTTATGGTTCGCCTAATAAATCTGGAAAGTCCTCTTCTCACGGCGCTCCTTTAGGTGATGATGAGATAAAATTAGTTAGAAAAAAACTTAAATGGCCACATCATCCATTTGAAATACCAAGTGAAATTCTAGAAGAATGGAGGAAAATTGGAGATAAAGGAGTGGTGGAAGAAAAAAATTGGTTAGATGATCTTAATAATTCTAAAAAGGAAATTAAAGAAAATTTTAATAATCTTAATAATGCAATTTTTAAAGATAGACTAAATGGTTTAATCAGTTCAGAAAAAGAAAAGTACTTTAAAGAAAAACCATTAATGGCTACTAGACAATGTTCAATGAAAGTTATTGAATCTTTAAATAATTTTATGTCTAATTTAATTGGTGGATCTGCAGATTTAAGTGGTTCGAATAATACAAAAACTTCTAATTCATTAACTTTAAATTCTAAAAACTATGGAGGTAATTACATACATTTTGGAGTAAGAGAGCATGGGATGGCAGGAATTATGAATGGTATTGCGCTGTATCACAATCTAATACCCTATGGTGGAACATTTTTAATTTTTTCTGATTATTGTAAACCGTCAATAAGGCTTTCAGCTTTAATGGGATTGCGTGTTATATATATTTTCTCTCACGACTCAATTGGTTTAGGGGAAGATGGGCCAACACATCAACCCATAGAACATTTAGCAGGTTTAAGAGCAATACCTAATTTAAATGTTTTCAGACCAGCAGATATTAATGAAACTTTAGAATGTTGGGAAGCTTCTTTAAATAATGATAAGGGACCAAGTGCAATCATACTTTCAAGACAAAAGTTAAAATATATAAGCAAATATCCTGATAAAAATAATAGATGTCTAAGAGGAGCATACGAAATAAATATTACATCTCATGATAATAAAGCGACAATAGTCGCATCTGGATCTGAGGTCGAATTAGCTCTATCTACACAAGAACTTTTAAAAGAATTAGGTATTGAGACTAAAGTTGTTTCTATGCCATGCCAAGAATTATTTGACCAACAAGATGATGATTATAAAAACAAAATTTTAGAAAATGATAGGCTTATCGTTTCTATTGAAGCAGGATCTGTAGTTTGTTGGCATAAGTATTTAAAAAAAGATGACATTGCAATGGGGATAGATGAGTTTGGAAAAAGCGCACCTTATAAAGAAATTTATGAGGAAATGAATTTAACTTCAAATAAAATAGCTTCCCTCATTCAAGAAAAAATAAGAAAATAATAAATTCTAAACTTATGGAAAAAATAAGAAGTTTTAATGACAATATAGATATCAAAAATAAAAGAGTAATACTTCGATCTGATTTTAATGTACCCATTATTAACGAGGTCATTCAAGACAAAACTAGGATAAATTTAAGTATACCTTTTATTCAAAATTTATTGAAAAGACAGGCAAAAGTTTTAATAATTTCCCACCTTGGAAGACCTAAAAGTGGAAAGGATCTAAACTTTTCTTTGAAACCTGTTTATAAATATCTCAAGGAAAAAATTGAAAATAAAATATATTTTTTTTCAGAAAAGATTACAAATAGAACGAAAGATAAATTGAGTTTTATAAATAGTGGTGAAATAATTTTTTTTGAAAATATCAGATTTGATGAGGGTGAAATTAAAAACGATGAGAATTTTGCAAAAAATCTATCGTCTTTAGGAGATGTATATATTAATGATGCTTTTTCATGTGCTCATAGGAAACAGGCTTCTATACATAAAATTACTAAACACACAAAAAATTCTTTTGCTGGACCATTGTTTATGAAGGAAATCCATTCAATAAATATGGTTTTAAAAAATAAGAAAAGTCCAACAACTTGTATAATTGGTGGATCAAAAATTTCAACAAAACTTGGTGTTGTTACCTCTTTGATAAATAAAGTTGATAACTTAATTATCATAGGTGCAATGGCAAACAATTTTATAAAATTTAGGGGAAATAAAATAGGAAAATCGTTAGTAGAGTCTGGTTCAGACAAAATGATCGAAGAGATATACAATAAAGTTGATAACAGTAATTGTGAAATTGTTACACCATTTGATTTTGCAGTTTCTAACTCTACTGATGGTGAGGCAATATTTAGAGATTTAAATGAAGTCAAAGATAACGAGATAATTCTGGACATAGGTCCACAAACTATTGAAAGAATTAGTAAGATTATTGATATTTCTAAAACAGTTCTTTGGAATGGACCAGCTGGGTATTTTGAAAATAAGAATTTTTCAAAGGGAACTATTTCCTTAGCAAAAAAAATTTCTGATAATACAAATGAGAATTCTTTAATATCAATTGTAGGTGGTGGGGACACTATTTCCTCTATTAAAAATAACAGACTAAGTGTAAAATTTACTCACTTATCAACAGCAGGGGGAGCTTTTTTAGAGTATATAGAGGGAAAAAACTTGCCTGGAATAGAAGTTTTAAAATAAATAACAATTATGAATATTGAGGACATAGCAAAAAAAATGTGTGCTAAAGGAAAAGGTATACTAGCTGCAGATGAAAGCACCGGTACTATTGCAAAGAGATTTAAAAGTATAAACGTAGAAAATTTAGAGAAAAATAGATTAACTTTTAGACAAACATTGTTTAATGCAAGTGGGATGAAGGATTATATCGGGGGTGTTATTCTTTTTGATGAAACAATCAAACAGAAAACTACTCTGGGTCCAACTATTCCAGATTTAATTTCAAAACATGGTGCAATACCAGGAATAAAAGTTGACAAAGGAGCAAAACCTCTAGCGGGTTCTAGTGAAGAAACGGTTACCGAAGGCTTGGATGGTTTAAGAGAGAGATTAAAGGAGTATTATGGTTTAGGTGCAAGGTTCACAAAATGGAGAGCGGTATATAAAATTAATAATAAATATCCCTCCTCACAATCTATTAAGTCCAACGCACATGCATTAGCAAGATACGCAGCGTTAGTACAAGAGTCAAAAATGGTTCCCATAATTGAACCTGAGGTATTAATGGATGGGTCACATGATATTAAAAAGTGTTATCAAGTTACAACCGATGTTTTAAACGAATGTTACAACGAACTTGAAATCCATAAAATTAATTTAAAGGGAACAGTTCTTAAACCTAACATGATAATACCTGGATCTGAATGTAAAAACAAAGCAAGCTCAGAAGAAATAGCAAAACAAACTTTAGATTGTCTTAAAAAAAATGTTCCTAGCGAAGTGCCAGGTATAGCATTTTTATCTGGTGGCCAATCTGAGATAGAAGCTAGTAAAAATTTAAATGAAATAAATAAAATTAATGATACGAATTTTTTAATTACTTTTTCATATGGGAGAGGTTTGCAAGCAAGTGCATTGAAAGAATTTGGTAAGAACCAAGAAAATATAGAAAATATTCAAAAAGCCTTTAATCATAGAGCTAAAATGAATGGACTTTCCTCCAAAGGAAAGTGGTCAGAAAATTTAGAAAAAGAATCAGCGGCTTAATTACATTGAAAAAAATAGTATATTTGATTTCACCCAATGAAATTAAAAAACAATTTTACGACGATTTAAATAAAGTTTTATCACACGGAAATGTTAAATTTTTCCAACTTAGGCTTAAAAAAATTAAAAAAAATAATCTTTTAAAAATAGCAAAAAAAATTCAAAAAATTACCTACAGACATAAGGTTAAACTAATTATTAATGATAATTATAATTTAGTATCAAAAACTAAAGCTGATGGTTGTCATATGGGTCAACTTGACGGATCAATTAAATTAGCAAAACAAAAGCTCAAAAATAAAATTTTAGGAATTACTTGTCATGACTCAATAGAACTTGCTAAGAAAGCAATTAAATATAAGGTAAGCTATTTAGCTTTTGGTTCTTTCTATAAATCTAAGCTTAAGCCTGAAGCTAAAAAAGCTGATCCAAAAATTATGATAGAAGTAAAAAAAAAAATTAAATGTCCAATCGTTGTTATTGGAGGTATTAATAATTTAAATTATAAAAAATTCATTAAATTGGGTGCAAAATATATTGCAATATCAAGTTTTATTTGGGATAACCCGAAATTAAAACCTGAAATAGCTATAAAAAAATTTAAATGAAAATAACTGCAAATGAAATAAAACCTGGGATGATAATAGAACACAAAAACGATTTGTGGAATGTGTTGAAAACTCAACATGTAAAGCCTGGAAAAGGAGGGGCATTTAATCAGGTTGAATTAAAAAGTTTATTAAAAGGTACAAAATTAAATGAAAGGTTCAGATCAAGTGAAAATGTAGAGAAAGCAGAAGTAGATGAAAAAAAATTTAACTTTTTATACTCAGATGATAAAAATTCTTTCTTTATGGATAACGTCTCTTTTGAACAAATATCAATGCTGAATGATTTAATAGGTGAAAAAGTAAAATTACTTAAAGAAAATTTAGAAGTTACTATATCATTATTAGAAGAAAAACCATTATCAATTGAACTTCCAAAAAATATTGATTGTGTGGTGGATACAACTGATGCAGTTGTGAAGGGTCAAACGGCAGCTTCTTCATACAAACCTGCAAAACTCGATAACGGTCTCATGATATCGGTGCCGCCTTTTATCGAAAATGGTGACAAAATTATAATAGATTCGAGAAGCTTAGAATACGTAAAAAAAAATAATTAATATGAGAATTAATTCACCTAAGTTAAACATTATGTATAAAGCTTGTATGAAAGCCTCTAAGTCCTTAATAAGAGATTTTGGAGAAATAGAAAATCTACAGGTGTCATCAAAAGGACCAGGAGACTTTGTATCTTCAGCGGACAAGAGAACAGAAAAAATTATCATTGAAGAAATACTAAAAGCATATCCTGATCACGGCATTTTAAGTGAAGAAGTAGGGAAAATTAATCAAAAAAATAAAACTAATAGATGGATTATAGATCCAATTGATGGAACCAGTAATTTTCTTAACGCAATACCACAATTTGCTATCTCAATTGGTTACGAAGAAGATAGTCAAATTAAAAATGGTTTAATTTTTGATCCAATAAAAAATGAACTTTTTTTCGCAGAAACCGGCAACGGAGCTTTTTTAAATAATTCTAGAATAAGAGTTTCAAAGAAAAAATATTTAAGACATTCATTGCTGGGAACAGGTGGTCCAAGAAGCAGTAGTAAAATAAAAAATGCAATTTTTCACGAGTTTGTAAAAATTTCAAAAGAGGTGGAAACTCCTATAAGAAAATATGGAAGCGCGTCTTTAGATATGGCTAGTGTAGCATGTGGAAGATTTGATGGATTTTGGCAGAGAGAATTAAGTTACTGGGATGTTGCCGCAGGAATAGTTATTATTAAAGAGGCTGGCGGGTTTGTTGATTTTTTAGATGGAGAAGTAGATGAGAGTAAAAAAAGGAATTTAGTAGCCACTAATTCATTAATTCATAAAGAATTATTAGATTTAATTAAAAAAAAAAATATTGAGAAAGATTAGTTTATACTATATTAGTCGATCATGAAAAAAAACATACACCCTAACTATCATAGGATAAACGTAGTAATGACAGATGGTACTAAATTTGAAACTATGTCAACTTGGGGCAAAGAAAATGATACACTAAAATTAGATATTGATCCAAAATCTCATTTCGCTTGGACTGGTGGATCACAAAAAATTTTAGATAAAGGTAGAGTCAGCCGTTATAATAAAAAATTTAGTAATTTAAGAAAAAAATAGATATGCAAGAATATCCGTTTATGCCTAAAGCTACTGCTGTTTGGCTTGTTGAAAATACAAATTTAACTTTCAGACAAATAGCAAAATTTTGTAATTTGCATGAACTTGAAGTTAAAGGTATTGCAGACGGGGATGTGGCTAAAGGTATAAAAGCTTATAACCCAATATTAGCGGGCCAGCTCTCTAGAAATGAAATAGATGAGTGCTCAAAAGATCCAGCGAGAAACCTAAATCTTATAAAAAAAGACAACAACGTACAAATTAAAGAGAGAAAAAAACCAAAATATACTCCATTATCAAAAAGGCAAGATAGGCCAGATGCAATTCTTTGGTTATGTAAAAATGCATCTGAGTTAACAGATGGTCAAATTTCAAAACTTGTAGGAAGTACCAAAGGAACTGTTTCTTTAATAAGAAAAAGGAGTTACTGGAATTTCTCAAATCTTAAACCTCGAGACCCAGTTATCTTAGCCTTGTGTTCACAAGAGTCTTTTCAAAAGGCATGGGATAAAGCAAAGAGAAGGGTTGAGAGAGAGAAAAAAAGATTATTGAGAGAGGAAAAAAAGCTCAAAAAAGAAAATTCAGAACAATCAACTAATTAAAAATATATACTTTAAACAGCAAGTAATGATATAGACAATTCTTTACTTAAATGTTAATTACCAGACAAAACAGGAGGTATTTTATTAAAATAGAAGTTAAAGATAACAATGTTGAACAAGCAATAAGAGTATTAAAAAGAAAATTGCAAAAAGAAGGTTTTTTTAAAGTAATGAAAATGAAAAGTACTTACGAAAAACCATCTGAAAAGAAAAAAAGAATTAAAACTGAAAATTTAAAGAGAATAAAGAAACAACAAAAATTGAGAAATAGATACTAACTTTATTCCGAGGAGATTTATGCCACAAGGTAAAGTAAAATGGTTCAGCGCAAAAAAAGGTTATGGATTTATTAAGGAAGACGAAAAAGATAGAGATATTTTTTTACACATTACAGCTTTAGAAAATTCAAAGTTGCGCGTTTTAAAAGAAAATCAAATTTTAAAATTTGATATTAAAGAGGATAAGGATAAGCTTCAAGCTATTAACCTTAAAAAAATTTAATTTACCGCGGGGTGGAGCAGTCTGGTAGCTCGTCAGGCTCATAACCTGAAGGTCGAAGGTTCAAATCCTTCCCCCGCAACCAAAAATAAGAGTTTGAATTTTGTTTTCTTACCATCTGGTTTTGCAAAAAATCTTTAATTCAATTAATCTAAGTTTTTTACAATGTCTTCTGTCATTTTTTTTGCGTCAGCAAATAACATAAGAGTATTATCTCTGTAAAATAACTCATTATCAATACCAGCATAACCGGGTGATAAACTTCTTTTTACAAATAAAACTGATTTACATTTTTCAACATCAAGAACTGGCATTCCGAAGATTGGACTTTTGGGGTCAGTTTTAGCCACTGGATTTGTTACATCGTTTGCTCCAATTACAAAAGCAACGTCTGAATTAGCAAAATCATTGTTGATATCCTCAAGCTCAAAAACTTCATCGTAAGGTACGTTTGCTTCAGCCAATAAAACGTTCATGTGACCTGGCATTCTTCCTGCTACTGGATGAATTGCATAAGTAACTTTAATATCATTCTTCTTTAATTTGTCTACCATTTCTCTTAAAGCATGTTGCGCTTGTGCTACTGCCATTCCGTATCCTGGTACTATTATAACTGATGATGCATTCTTCATTAAAAATGCTGCATCTTCAGCATTCCCACTTTTTACAGGTTTTTGATCCTTTTTTTCTTTTGTGTCACTTGAGGAATTATCAGCTCCAAACCCTCCAAGTATTACACTAAAAAAAGATCTATTCATCGCTTTACACATTATGTATGAGAGAATTGCACCTGATGATCCAACCAAAGCGCCTGTTATTATAAGAGCTGTATTCTCAAGAGTAAAACCAATTCCAGCAGCTGCCCACCCAGAATAAGAATTTAACATTGATATAACTACAGGCATATCTGCTCCACCTATAGGTATAATTAATAAAACCCCAATTAAAAATGAGACGACAATTAAAGTCCAAAAAATATTTTCTGACTGGATTTTACATAAATAATAGACCATAACAAAAATTCCTAATCCTAAAAAAAGGTTTAAATAATGTTGACCTGAAAAAGTAATTGGCGCTCCAGACATTATTCCTCTTAATTTTAAAAACGCTATAATTGAGCCAGAAAAAGTTATAGCCCCAACTGCAGCTCCAATGGACATTTCAATTAAACTTGCTAATTTAATATTTCCAGATATTCCTAAATTAAAAACTTCAGGGTTTAAAAAAGCTGCGATAGCCACAAAAACAGCAGCGAGTCCAACCAAACTATGAAATCCAGCTACTAATTCTGGCATAGCAGTCATTGGGATTTTAAATGCTATAAAAGCTCCTATAGCTCCACCTAAAATTAATAAAATCAATACATATAGAAATGAATTTGAAAAGTTACCTATAGATAAAAAAGTAGCTATTATGGCAATTGTCATTCCAGCAATACCAAAATAATTACCCTGTCTGGAAGTATCTGGTGAAGATAATCCTCTTAGAGCAAGAATAAACAAAATTCCAGAAATTAAGTAGAATATTGCAGATAAATTTGAGGATATCATTATTTTTTATCTTTCTTTTTTTTTTTATACATTTGAAGCATTCTTTGAGTAACTAGAAAGCCTCCAAATATGTTTACAGCAGCTAATATAATTGCCAAATAACCGAATATGCTTGATGGGCTAAAACTCTTATCTGAAGTTGTTGCTAGGGCTGCAATTACTGCCCCAACTATAATTACAGAGGATATAGCATTTGTGACTGACATTAGTGGAGTATGTAATGAGGGTGTGACACTCCAAACAACATAATAACCAACAAATATGGAAAGAATAAAAATGCTTAATCTAAATATAAATGGGTCAATTTCCATAATTAATTCTCCTTTATAAATGTTTTATTAATTATTTCATCATCAAAATTAATATTAAAATCTTTTTTCTCCCTACTATATAAATTTCGAATAAAACTAAATAAATTTTTTGCATATAAACTTGATGCTGTTAACGGCAACCTATTCATTAAATTTTTAACACCTATAATTTTAATATTATTAACTACGTTTATTTTTCCAGGTTCAGAGTGTGCAGAGTTTCCTCCTTGCTCAGCAGCTAAATCATAAATAATTGAACCAGGTCTCATTAATTTTACTAATTGTTCAGTTAAAATTCTCGGTGCGGGTTTACCAGGTATTAAAGCAGTACAAATAACAATATCATTTTTTTTTAATGCTTCCTGCATCATTTCTGCTTGTTTATTTTTATAATCTTCGCTCACTTCTTTAGCATAACCTCCAGAAGTTTCAGCATCTTCAGCTTGATCAACAGACAAAAATTTACCGCCTAAACTCTCTACTTGCTCTTTAGAAGCAGATCTTACATCAGTAGCAGAAACAATAGCGCCCAATCTTTTTGCAGTGGCAACAGCCTGCAATCCTGCAACACCAGCGCCAATAACTAAAACTTTAGCTGCAGGAACAGTGCCTGCTGCTGTCATCATCATAGGAAAAGCTTTTTCAAATTCAAATACTGAGTCAATAACAGCTCTGTATCCGGCTAAATTGGACTGAGAAGAAAGAACATCCATAGATTGAGCTCTTGTAATTCTCGGCAAAAGTTCTAAAGAAAATAATTTAATATTTTTTTTCAGAATTTCACTAATTTTTTTTGCATTTAGTGATGGATTAAGCATACCCAAAAGTATTGTATTTTCTTTTAGATTTTTAATTTCTTCCTCTGAAGGAAAGTTAACTTTAATAAGTAAATTACATGTTGTTAAAACTTCTTGAGAAGAATTTTTAATCTCAACGCCTTCTTTTTCAAATTCTTCATCTTTTATTCCTAAATGACTAGCATAGTTTTTCTCAATACATAATTTTAATCCCAGTCCGATTATATTTTTTGCAGTCTCTGGTGTTAAAGAAACTCTTTTTTCTTGAGATAAATCTTCTTTTGTAGATCCAATAATCATATCAATTTTTTAAAGTAAAGTTATAGCCAAAATTACAAGTATAGCTACTACTGCTATAGTTCCCCAGAGAACAAACTTTGTAAAACCTTCCCAGGTACTTTTGTGATTATTATTATCCATTAAAAGATTAACCTTGTCTCGCCTTAAATTTAGGATTCTTTTTATTTATTATGTAGACCTTACCTCTTCTTTTAACTAATTTAGAGTTCAAGTCTCTTTTTTTCAAAGATTTTAACGAGCTAGCAACTTTCATAATTTATTTTAGCCTGGCAACGTCCTACTCTCCCGTGTCTTAAGACAAAGTACCATCGGCGCTGAAGGACTTGACTTCCGAGTTCGGAATGGGATCGGGTATTGCCCCTTCGCAATAATTACCAGGCAATGATTTATATTATTTTCCAAATTATTTGTAAATATTAAAAATAACGCTCTTAAAGCATATTTTACTTATTATTCATAACAAATACTAAAAAACTTTTTTAAAGTATCTATAGATATAGGGATTTAATTTATATCTTAATGAACTGAAAATAAAATTTTTACCTTCAATTTCACAAACACTTTTTATATCCGTCGTCATCAAATTATATACAATTGCAATTCTTGTAGAAACTCCATCACCTTCAAATGAATGCCAAGTTTCTCTTTCTTTTCTTGCAAAGAACACTGCTCTGTTCTGTTTCCAATCTACATTTTTGATATTTGATCCTTTTTTATCATCATAAAACATAGTGCCTTTATTCTTTTCAGGATTTATATAAATTACACCACTTAATAATTTGTTTGGGGTGTCATCGTGAATTGGAAATTTATATTTTGAGCCTGTCAAAATTACATGAAATTCTGAAAAATTATACAATTTTATTTTTTCTGGATAAAGTTCTTCAAGTATTTTTAAAGCTTTTGGGTGATAAATATTTTGTAAATTTTTTAAAGTTTGATCACTTAAACATTCGGTAAAACATTTATTGTCTCTATCTATTTTATTATGGAAAATCTTCATTTTATCAGAGTCAACCTCGGGCAACTTAAGATTTTTAAACATAAAAAAATCCTTATCTTCCAAAAAATTATCTATAACTTTAATTTTCATAGTTCTTTTTAAAAATATAATTATAAGTTTTTATAAATTTTTTACTACTACCATCTCCTAATCTACTTTTAGATTGAAGAGTGAAATTATTTTTTTTCATTATATCACTGACTGCCTCTAATTGCTCTAAATAATTTTCATTTATTTCAATTAAAACACTTTCAACTTTATTGCTACTTAACAATTTCGAAGCACCTACTAATATTTTGTGTTCTATTCCATCTACATCAATTTTTAAATAATTTGGCATATTTAAAATTTTGTTCTCTATAATATAGTCAATCGAGGTACCAAATAATTTATAATTTTGTTTGGGTCTAATTTTTTTTCCCTCAAAATCTGTGTCATAACCAAAACTATTCATAGAATAACCCTCTTTAAATTCAGTTTCTTTGAAAATTTCAAATACATTTTTTTTGTCGGTTAAAGCACATTGATTAATTTTAATTTGATTTTCTAAATTATTTATTGAGATATTTCGGCTAAGAACTCTCAAGTTACTCGTGGATGGTTCGAAACTTACTATGTCAATTTTTTTGTGAACTTTTGCAGCATAAATAGAATAAATGCCTATGTTAGCTCCAATATCCCAAAAAATTATATTATTACCTTTAAAATTGTTAATCCAATTAATTGTATCTGGCTCTTCTTTATATAATGATTTTACCCTCCAATAAGTAATTTTATTTGGAACAAAAAATTTAATCTCATTATTTGAAATGTTAACTTTTTGATATGCGTTATTTTCAAATTTTTCAAATATAGCATAAAAAATCTTGTTGTTTGATAATATATTTAGAATATTTAATAACTTGTATAATAAATTTATAATTATTTTTTTCATATTTTATTTATTAAAAAAACGTTTTATTAAAGTTTTATTAACTTTATAATTTAAGTTAGGTTTTTTATTAATTTTTTTTATCTGTAAACTCAGTTGATCGAAATCTGAACTTAGTTGAATTTTTCTAGAATAATTTTTCAAATATTTAAATAAATTTCTATCTAAAGCACTTGTCTCTAATAATATTGTGTATGAATTATTTGAAATACTTTCATACAAACCACTAGTATAACTTGTAGTCACAACTATGTATGATGATTTAATAATTTGTGATCCATCGCCTCTGATTTCATCAACAAAATTCTTATTAAAACTATTACTGGGTAGAATTGGATGAAACTTTATTTTGAGATTGTTATATCCAATTCTTTTTAATTTATCGAAAAAATCAATTAAAACTTGGTCCGATTCTTTAATTCCTGATAATAAAAAAAGAATATATTTTTTTTTTGTTTTAAAATTAAATCTAAATCTATTATTTTTTGTAACTTTAAATTTAATTCCTTTAAAAAATAAATTTCTATTTTTTAAATAACTTTTGCTTATAATTAATATTTTTTTTGGTATAGCGCCTGAGATAAATTCACTTTTGGTTGGGCTTAAATTAAAAAATTGAGGATGAAGAGTGGAGCCATTATATCCGATGTAATTAACGCTATTATAAAAATTATTTATACCTAGAGACCATCCCTTGTCTATTATTTGATTTTCATTCCAGCTAATTACATTATTAATCTCAAATCCTCTTTTTTTTAAATTTTTAAAAAAAATATAATTTTGATAGGCTATTATTATTGATCGCAAATTATTATCAAATTTAAATTCTTCATTTATTAAAGTGTGAAAATTAATTCCTTTAAATTTATAATTTAATTTAAATTTTTTACTAATAATATTTTTTATAATTGAACAAATGTCTTTCAATTCTATAAAATATTCTCTTAATAGAATGTTTTTATTATTTAAATGTGAAATTATGTTTTTTGGTGAGTAGCTTAAAAAAGTTGGTACATAAAAATAATTATTTTTTTTTCCAGTTATAAAATTGCCAAAATACCTTTTAATTTGTTGACTTTGATTTATTTCAAAATAATCCACCAAATTCAGTTTTTTTTTATCTTTTTTAAATTTAAAAAGTAATTTTACTAGAATAATATTAGTTGTTAGTATAAAAAATTCTTTGAAAAATATAAAAGTTTTTTTGAATATAGAATTATAATTTTTTAACTCAATTTCAATATTATCATAATTTTTTTTTTCTAATAAAAATTTTAAACCCTCGGAATTTGTAATAAGTTTTATTTTTGTTTTAGACTTAATAATCTTAGTGAGAGAGACATAAACTACAATATTATGAAATATCGAGGATATTCGTTCATCTCTGCTTGCAAACCGAGTGAGCCACCAATTATAATTTTCAGAATTTTTTCTCGATAACCTATCTATCCATAAATTGAATTCTTTAAAATTTTCATAAAAAATTTTTGAGTATTGATCTTTAATTATTTTTGGATAGTAAGCGTAAGATTTTGTGGTATCCCAAATCAATTCTGATGAATAAATTTTTTTTTTCATAAATTCTTATTAAAAAAAATATTTAAACCTTCTTTCATTTTTTTTATAATGTAATTAAGCTGTTTTTTTGTAATCGAATAAGACAAACAAACAACTCCATTTCCGGGAAAATAAATTCCATTCCTCTTTAGATATTCAATAAATTTATATCTTTGAATTAGTTTTTTTTTCTCAAAAAAATCTCTTTGTGGTCTGTTTTTGATTTTTTTATTTGAAAAGATTACTCTGATAAGTGAGTGAAACCTTATCAATTTTGCATCAATATTATTGTTTATTATATAATTGTTAATTTGATTATGAATTAATTTAGAGTCTTTCTCAATTTTTGAGAAGATTTTTTTTTTATTCTTAATTATAAACGATAATGTTGCGTTACCTACAAAAGACGATAATGGATTGCCTGAGTAGGTTCCACCAAAAAAAATTTTTTTTCTTTTTTTTTTTATTTTTGAGACAATATTCTTTGAAACACCTATAATCCCAATTGGCATTCCTCCTCCAATAATTTTTCCAAATGTAGAAATATCGGACTTAATTTTGTAAGTATTTTGCACACTTGAGCAATTTATTCTAATCCCTGATAAAATTTCATCGAAGTAAAGAATAATATTATTTTTTTTACAAAATGAATCTAAAAATTTTAGATAACTTATCCCTTCACTAGTTGGAAAGCCTCCTTGTATCGGTTCAACTAATACGCAAGAAATTTTCTTCAAATATTTGTTTAATATTTTTTTTGATTTATTAACGTCATTAAAGGGGATAAATTTTAAATTTTTACTTAATTTTTCGTCAATTCCATCCGATAATTTATAAGATTTATTTTTTGTATTAGCATTATAAAGTAGTTGATCAATAGATCCGTGCCAGCTGCCAGAAACATTAATGATTAAATTTTTATTTGTGACTGCGCGTGCAATTCTTAAAGCTTTAATATTAGCTTCAGCTCCTGTACTGCATAAAACAAACTTTTCAAATTGTGGGAAAATCTTTTTCAAATTTTTCGAAAGATTTAAAGCTGATACATTAGGATGTGCAAAATTTGATAGTCCAGAATTTACATATTTTTTTAAACTTGTTTTATATATTGTGCTATTGTGACCCAATAGCATAGTTCCAGCCCCGCAAGACAAATCAATAAATTTCTTATTTTTACTAAATACTAATGATCCTTTTGCTTTTTTAAAAAAAGTTGCCTTCTCGCTATAACCTTCGTTCAATAAGTTCATAAATTTGTTTTATAAATTTTTTTCCAAGCTGTAGCGTGGTTTTTTCCAAGCACAGTCCCTTCAGCGTTACACTCGGTGCATGGTTTGTCACATCGGTTACCCTCAAGAAGATTTTTTCTAAATTTAGAGATAGTTGAACCAGTCCAAATTTCAAAGAAATCTTCCTTTGCAATGTTTCCTGTTGTCATTTTTCTTTGCCAATCTTGAGGGCATAAAAATACGTCCCCATTCCAATCAATTAACACAGAGTAAGACGGGTAATTGCAATAAGTGAAGGTGCCTATTGAATCTTGATTTCCAATATCTATAGTTCCTGTTCTATTTGTAAGCTTTAGACCATAGTCTTTGTCAGCACCATGCCATCTGTCTCTTAATATTACAAAATCTTCAGGAACTTTAGCCTCTCTTGTCATGTTCTTAAATTTTGTAACTTGTTCAGGACCATCGTATAAACTTATTAAAAGTTTGTTTACATTAGAGTTGTATAATTTATTAATAATTTCAGGTTTTAACGTATCCCCATTAGTTACTATTTCTACAAAAGATGCTTCGGCAAGTTTTTTCGACATCTCAAAAACCCCTTTATGTAACATTGGTTCACCGTATCCACATAAAGTTACTGATCCTTGATAATTAATTTTTTTTAAATCATTTGTTAGTTTTTCAACTAAAGACATGGTCATTTTTTGATAAGTGTTTGGAGCAATTTTGGGATCTGCTTTTGGACAGAATGAACAGGATCTATTACAAACATCAATAATACTTAGTTCAATCCAACTTGGTATTGGAACATTATTATGAAAAACTAATTTATCATCAACGATGACTGTTCGTCTTTTAAGGTTTAATTTAATAGCTTTTTGAAGCTTTTTGGTTCTTTTATATTTTTGATCTGTCATTAATTATATTTTTTATTTATTTTAATTTTTTAACGTTCAATATTTGAACAGTCAATTACTTTAGTGATTAGATATACGATTTTTAATAAAATAATCTATATATTTTGTGATTTGAGCTCATTATGCTGTGAAATGCGACGGTTTATTTATAACAGAATTTATATACTTTGAATATCTGCTCGAAATACTTAATACATTGTTTCTTACATATTTACCGTTAGAAACATCGTATTTTAATTTATAAACAAAGTCCTAAAGTAGTTTTTTAATAATTGGTGTGACAAGAATTTAATAAAAGCAATAAATTACTTTGAAAGATTTATGAAAAGACTAATAAAGTTTTAAATTTTTCTTTTTTTTGTAACCATTTATTATTGCAAGTAAGAAAAACAAAAAGGACGAATTGCTAGAGCCAAAAAAACTTCCAGAACTTCTAATTGGGAAAAGCTCAACTAAAATGAGTACTAAGAAACAAAATATGAACACGTTTTCTTTCATACTTAATTTTTTTAAGGTTGATATTTTATTTTTCAAAATAGAAAATATTAAATATATAAATAATAAAGTACCAATTATGCCTACATCATTTAAAATATCTAAATAATAATTATGTGGATGTGACTCACAAGCTCTATTGGGTAAATGAAGTTTAGTTTTGCATCTTGTTTTAAAAGATTTTATCCCACTTCCTATAAATGGTTTTTCAGTCCATAGTTCAATTGCTGTCAAATAAATTGCTGAATGGCCACTGCCGAAGACCATTACATTATATTTTTTTTTTATTTTTTGATTTACTGTACCATCTTCTTTTAGAAGTTTTTTATCAAAAAAAATTTTTTCCTTTTCTAATTCGGGATATTTATTTTTAAAATTACTTGATAAAAAATTTGAAGCAGAGACGATATTATCGAAAAAACTTACATAATAATTTTTTAAATTTTCTTGCGATTTAATTGATGAAAAAAAAATCATTATACTTAATAAAATTGAGGCTATTATCTGATATCGAATTTTTTTAATGAATAAAAAAAATAGAAATAGTGTAAG
Organism: uncultured Pelagibacteraceae bacterium; assembly: GCA_902620525.1. Classification (GTDB taxonomy): domain Bacteria; phylum Pseudomonadota; class Alphaproteobacteria; order Pelagibacterales; family Pelagibacteraceae; genus Pelagilacustribacter. The sequence continues at coordinate 119,968 of CACNIK010000001.1, forward strand.
TAGAAACATTATAAGAGGCATACGGTTTCCAGAAAATAAAATTGATGTGAAAAAGATTACAGATAGAAATATAAAAATATATGAATTTTTTATTTTAATTTTTTTTGTAAATAAGATTGGGTAAAAAAGTAAAACAAAAAAACAAAATCTTTGAATATAACCACCAGCTATGAGCTCCTCTTTTAAAAAACCACTCAAATGATATTGGCTATATTCATAAGCTTTAAACCCAAAAATATTTACCCCAAAGAAAAATTGAAAAATTATATCAAAAGATAAAAGTAATACAGATATAGTAACTGAGATCAAAAAGTATCTAAAATTAAATTTTCCAACATTAATAAAAATACTCGTTATTAAAAAAAAAGGTAAATATCTTAAATATTTTAATGATTTAAAAAATTGCTCATTATGTAAATCTTTAATGTTTGCTAAATAAGTAAAAAGTATTATTAAAATAAAAAAAGATGTTGCTATAAATGTAATCTTTTTATTTAATAAATTAAATTTGTCATATAAGCTTATTGTTCCTATAAGACTAATTGATATGATAGTTAAATTTAAAACTGCATTTCCAATTAAAAAAGAAATTGGAAAAATAAAAAATAATATATTTAGTATTTTGTAATTTATTTCATTAAAATTTTTTATTTGCATTTTTATAAAATATTTTGTCATTAGTTGGTGGACCGTGTAGGTAACGCTCCTACTACCCCTCCCATGTCAAGGGAGTACTCTACTTTTGAGCTAACGGTCCCTAAAATATTATTTTAATCAATTATTATATGATTAATAAAAATTTTTCTATAATTTAAAAAATTAATGAGAGTTTTGTCTTAATGATATAATTTGTTTGGCTCTTCTAAAGCACATAAATTCTAATAATCTACTCATTTTCCAACTAATTGCTCTTGGTATCCATTTATTCTCTTTTTCTGAACATGAATAGTTTTTAATAGCTTTTTTAACTTCCTCTTTTGTTAGGATGTCTGAGATTAATTTTCTTAAGTTTTTTTTACCTTGTTGTAAGTTTATCTTTTTTAAAATAATTGATCTACTGAATGAAACTAAAGCACCTATAGTGAAATAAATTAAAGCCTGATCAGAAAGCTTCGTGCTTTCTTTTGCTGATAAACCTCTTTTCCTAAAACAATTTTCTACACTATTTTTAGCTACTATAAAGTTTGACATTGGAAAATTTCTTATTCCCTCAGAGATGCCACTACTAACATTTGGATAAATATGGTAAAAGTAAAGCTGTTTTCTAATATATTTTACTTTATTGCAATAAGCTAGGACATCCCAAGAAAATGTCTCGTCTTCTAAATATCTCATTTCTTTTTTAAAATTGATATTATTTTTTTCAATTATTGATCTTTTGAAAAGCCGTCCTGTAATGCCTAGCAGGCCGTCAGAATATAACGGATCGTATAATCTTTTTTTTATTTCATCAGTTATTTCCTGACCTATAAAAACTTTATTACTATCGTAGAGATAAAATTTCTCTCTTAACATTTTATTTTTTTTAATAACTATCTTATCACTCATTACTAAATCGGAATTATCTTTTTTTGCTTCATAATATAAAGATTTAAAAGTGTCTTTAGCTATATCATCATCAACGTCTAAAAAATAAATAAATTCACCACTTGCTACCTGTAGTCCTGAATTTCTAGCAGAAGCTGGGCCAATATTTTTTTTGTGTGAAATTAGTTTTATTGAAGAAGAATAATTTTCTTTAATTATTTTTACACCGTTGTCGGTTGATCCATCGTCAATCATAATAATCTCATATGGTTTATCAAAATCTTGATTGATTAACGAATTAATGCATTTATTTAAGAAAATTTTAGCATTATAAAAAGGAATAATTACACTAATTGTATATGGCTCTGACATGAAAATATTAGCTTTGATAACAAACTATTCGTACTCTTTATAAAGTATTGGACTGTCTACTTGCTCACCTGCAGCTATCATTCCTCTTCCATCATATCCTAATTTACTTGAAGGATCATAAGGCCTACCATCACAAAAATCACATCCGGGGAAAAACTTTGCATTTTTTACTAATCTACGAATTTGTTGATTTATATTTTTAGAATTTGTCAATAAATCTACATAATTTGCAGGATTGTCTGGAATAGCTTTTAAGTTAGCTGCATTAGCTATGAAAGGACATCTGTAAAGTTTTCCATGTAACAGAGTGTAAATGTATTTTACGCAACATTGTTTAAAAACTTCTTTTAGATCTGAAGTTGATCTTTTATGATGTTTAATGTTGCTACAATCTACCCAATCACTCGCAAGTTGCCTATCAAAAGTTAATTTATACTTATTTAATCTATCTGTCATTTTGTCAATGTTTCTAGATAGATCCCCATAATCGGTAATTGTAAAATTTACCTTTTTGCCTTGTAATAATTCCAGTTGTTCTTCTTTAGGAGATATGGTTGCATTTGTATAAATAAATATCTTAGCTTCAGAATTTGTTTTACTTATTGCATTAACAACATTTGCCCAATCTTTATTCATTAGAGGCTCTCCACCAATTACTCTAAACTCTGATATATAATCAACATTTTTATTTAAAACATCAATTGCTTTAACTATTTTTTCTAACGATGTATTTTTCGGATTTTGGTAATACTGCATTAAATTTGAACAGTTTCGACATTTCAAAGAACATTTGGTAGTTATCATAACATCTAAACTTCGCATGTATGTTTTACTTTCATCAAAATAAAACTCATGGCTTTTTTTACACACATCTAGTCTTGATTTTAAATAACTTGAAGAAACTCTATGTTTGTATTTATTGACATCATAATTTTTTAGTAATTCAAGGGGTGAATAAAATTCGTCATAACCCAAATCAATTAATTGATCTGCGCACTCTTGTACATGTTGAGATGCAATTATAAATCTAGCTTTAGGGAAGTGCTTAGGAAGCTGAGGAGTGTGATAAACATTTAACCCATTAAAAGGTTTTTCTGACTTTCTTTTTTCACTATCACAAATTCCAGATATATTTATACCTTTTTCACTACAAGCGTTCGCTACAGCTTCTGCTTCATGAACTGCTGCTACAATTATTATTGGTGATCCAGGGGACTTTAAATATTGCTCACAGTTATATTTTACTTTTGACTCATCATTCATAAGCTTATGATAGAAACATATAATACAAAAGTCAACTAACTAGTGTTCATTAAATGAACAATTTAGGGTAAATTAACAAGGATTTTATACATTACTTAGAAGCTTTAAATTTTCAATTAAATACATAACTAAGAAAATATTTTATCTTCAATTTGAAACGATACACTTTAATTTTAAATAAAGAAAGGTTGAGTTTTTTGAAATAATTTTCATTTTTATTTAGCCAAGTTTCAAGCTCATTTAAATGAATAGAAATTTTGTTGGAAAAGTTTTTTTCATGTACTCTGTAATAAGCTAGGGGCTTTTCTACGCAGAAAAATTTCTCTTTAAGGCTTAATTTAATGAAAAAATCAAAATCACCAATTATGTTATATTTCTCATTAAATCTTTTTTTCACAAAAATTTTTTTATTAATCATAACTGTTAAAATACCAATTTTATAAGAATTGAGTAATGATTGTGTTATATTTTCAGAATGTTGTTTATTATAAAAATTTAAAGTTTTTGTATTTTTAAATTGATTATAAATAAAATAATTAGAGTATATAAAATTTAATTTTTTTTTTTCAATAATTCTAACTTGATCTTTAAGCTTACTCCTAATCCACCAATCATCAGTGTCTAAAAAACTTATATACTTTCCTTTAGCTTTTTTAATCGCTAAATTTCTAGCCTTATATAAATTTAGCTTTTTTTTAGATTTATAATATTTAATTCTATCGTCTTTGAAGCTTTTTAATATTTTTCTACTATCATCATTAGATTTATTGTCAAAAAATATAAGTTCCCAGTTTTTATATTTTTGACTCTGCAGACTTTTTAAACTCTGCTTTAAATATTTGCCTCCGTTATGGCAATTCATAATTACACTAATTAAAGGATAGCTAATTCTTGGCATAAAAATTAATTGTTTTAATTAAACCTTTTTTAAGACTTGTTTTCGGTTTCCAATTAAATTCTTTTTTAACACGAGATATATCAGGATAAAGTTTATTTATTTCGTCTTTTCTCATCCTAATACTTCCAAATAAAGGTCTACCCTTCTTTATAATATTAAATATTAAATTTATTACCTTTTTGACTTTAACGGGTTTTCCATACCCAATATTAAAAATTTTGTTTTTGAATTTTTTCTTATAAATAATCTTAATAATGAGGCTAATAAAATCATCAACATACAAAAAATCTCTCTCTTGATTTCCACTGCTGCAAGGAAATGCTTTGTTCTCAATACAAGATTTAATTACCATAGGAATTAACCTATTATCCTTTTGATAAGGACCATAAACTTGATAGGGCCTTATAATTACATAATTGCTTATATTTTTTTTTAACAATGAAGATGCTTTATATTTTGCCTTTCCATAGTAGGAAATTGGATAGCAAATTGTATTTTCTTTTTGCGGTGACAATTTTTTTCCATATTCTAAAGAGCTACCTATCTGTAAGAATAATTCAATTTTTTTAAGATTTAATACTTTTAGTAAATTATTTAATCCTATGTAATGAACTTTTAAATTTTCATTATTTTTTTTATGGTCTATGTTTCCAGACAAATTTATTATTACATCATAATTTTTTTTTATTTTCTTTCGAAGAATTAAGATTTTGCTAATATCACAAAAAATATAAGTTATGTTTCTTATTCTTTTTGAAGCATCAATTTTAAATTTACTTAATGAATAAAGATCGAACTTGCCTATTCGAGATAATTTTCTAAGTAAATTATGGCCAAGAAATCCTGATCCTCCAATAATTAAAATTTTTTTTTTCATTTTATTGAAAATTTTTTTTCTTGACTAAATACTCCAAATTTTCTTTATCTCTTAATGTGTCCATGCATTGCCATAGTTTATAATGTTTATAAGCGCCGAGTTTATTTAATTTACAAATATTTTCTAATGGTGATCTTTCTAAAATAGTTGAGTCATTTTTTAGAAATTTAAAAATTTTAGGTTCCATTACAAAAAAACCGCCATTTATCCATCCTTCATCTAAAATTGATTTCTCTTTAAAATATTTGACTTTAGATCTTGAGATCTTAATCCCCCCGAATCTTGCAGGAGGTCTTACTGCAGTCAATGTAACATAATTTTTATTTTTAATATGAAATTTTAATAAAGAGTTTATATCAACATTTGATAATCCATCGCCGTAAGTTAAAAGAAATCTTTCAGTCTGTAAAATTTTTTTTAGTCTTTTTATTCTTCCGCCTGTCATAGTATTTTTTCCAGTATCAATAACTTTAATATTTAGATTTTTTAGATTTTTTTTAAAATATTTTTTTATAATCCAACTTTTATAACCAGCTGCAATTATGAAATCACTAAATCCAAATTTTGTGTAATATTTTATAATTCTAACAATTATTGGTACACGAACAATTTTAACCATGGGTTTCGGTATTAACTTCGTATATTCTGATAATCTTGATCCTAAGCCGCCAGCTAAAATAACAACCTTCATATATTTTTCAATAGTTTTTCAAAATAATTAATTTGTTCTAAAGATATTTTTTTAGTTTGATTTTTATTTTTTAAAGAAAAAGATTTGTACCAATTGATAGTTAATTTTATGGAATTATCTATATTTAAAATTGGTTTCCATTTAATATATTTTTTAGCTTTAGAATTATCCAAATTTAATAGATAGTTCTCTTTAAAAATTTTTTTGGTATTTATTCTCCATTTTGCCGAAGGCCACAACTCTTTTGATTTTTTTAAAATTTCTATCACTTTGTAATTTTTGTTCATATCAGGGCCGAAATTAAAAGCTTCCCCATGTAATTTTTTATTTTTTTTAAGTTCAACGGCTAATGTCAAGTAACCTAAAATAACGTCAAATACGTGCTGCCACGGTCTAGTTGAATTTGGGTTTCTAATTTCAACTGATTTATTTTTCATCCAAGATTTCATGCAATCTGGAATTAATCTATCTTTTGACCAATCCCCCCCACCAATTACATTTCCCGCTCTTGCTACTGCAATAAAATTATTATTATTTTTCTTATTAAAAAATGACTTAACATAGGAATTTATTGCTATATCGGCCGCTGATTTAGATGCACCGTATGGATCTACCCCTCCTAAAATGTCACTTTCTTTGTACCCTTTTTTAATTTCTAGATTTTTATAAGTTTTATCACTTGTGATAATTATTGAAATAGTCTCTTTTTTATTTTCTTTTAATGTCTCTAATAAGTTTATAGTCCCTAAAAGGTTTGTACTAAATGTTTCAATCGGTTTTTGATAAGATTTTCTTACTATAGCCTGAGCTGCTAAATGAAAAATAAAATCTGGTTTAAATTTTTTAATTTCTTTATTCAAAGATTTAAAGTTCCTCACATCCAATTTTTTAGATTTAATTTTTTTTAATTTTAAAAGCTTAAAGTGTGAGGGATTGGTAGGAATATTTAGTGATAATCCCAATACATTCGCTCCAAGTTCACTTAACCAAAGTGCTAGCCAAGAACCTTTGAATCCGGTTTCACCAGTAATTATTATTTTTTTGTTATTAAAATTTTTACGTAATATATCTCTATTCATTGATTGTATTTAAGTGCATCTTTAAAATCCTGTTCGGTATCAATATCGATGGATTTTTCTTTAGACATTTTATAAAAAAGAGTATCTGGATATTTAAATTTTTTATTTTTCATAAAATGATTTACATTTTGAATATAAATCGCTCCATTTATTTTATTATTAAAAGAGTTTACTGAAATTAAGCTTTTATTTTTTTTATAAATCAGTTTTTTAATAGCAAAATCAATATCTCTAATATGCCTTAATGGTGAAGTTGGTTGTAGCAATATAAAAAAGTCAAACTTACTTTTAACCTTATAGAGAATATCAGAAATTAGATCTGAAGATCTCGCCTTATCGATTGCAAGTTTTTTTGCTCTTAATTTATTTATCATGAAACCATTTTTTTTTGCTATTTCATTAATTTTTTTACTATCTGTTGATAAGTAAATCTTATCAATATACTTTGATTTTTGAGCAGAAAGCATTGACCATATAAAAAGTGGTTTTCCATTAAAAATTTTTATGTTTTTAAATTTTAACCTTTTACTTCCTGACCTAGCTGGGATAATTGCAATAATTTTTTTCCCTAAAATCATAATTAATTTGTAAACTTCTTCAAGCTTTGCCAATTACCTAGATCGCTCCACTCATCCTCATTAATTGGAAATACACCAATTTTTTTTTTCTTTTTTAGTAATTGTTCAATTAATTTGTTCATGTCTAGAAAGTTATTCTTTTTGATATTCTTTATCGCAGATGGCTCCATTATGTACAGTCCGGTATTTGCTAAAAAATCATAACTAGGTTTTTCTTTTATAGATATTAAATTTCCTTTTAAATTTATTTTACAAAGACCATATGGAATTGTGTTATTTTTCTTAGATACTACTAAAGTTAATATAGATTTGTTTTTTTTATGAAATTCATAAAGAGAAATATAATTACATGAAATTATCGCATCACAATTAATGACAAAAAAAGTTTTTTTAAGATATTTTTTCATTAATGAAAGAGATCCAGCAGTACCTAAGGGTACCTTTTCTGTGATCAATTTAGTTTTAGTTTTTTTATCCGTTAAAGAAAAAAATGCTTTTAATAATTCTTTTTTATAATTAATTGTTATAAAAAATAATCTGGATCCAAAAAATTTAAATCTATCAATAACATGTTCTATCATTGATTTGTTATTAATTGGCATTAGAGGTTTTGGTATAGTATTTGTATGGGGCATAAGTCTTTTGCCTTTGCCACCTGCCATGATTACAACAGGGATATTCTTTAAATCATTTTTAAAGTTAAACCTTCTACTTTTCAAAATTTCAGACTTTGGTGTAACACCTACTACCTCTTTTTTTGTGTTTATTATTGGAATTAAATCTAAATCCTTCAATAGAATATTTTTTTTAATAAATTTTGATTTATTAAGAGTTAATTTATCTTTAATAAAAAAAGGTTTTTTAAAATAATAATTTTCTAAAGCAGAAGAAAACTTTGCTCCTTTTATAATTGCTCTTCTTATATCACCATCCGTAATAGTGCCTAATAGCTTATTTTTATAATTAACAACTATTAAACATTTATAAAAAGATTCTTCCATTTTTTTTAAAGCTTCTTTTAATGTATGTTTGGGAGAAATGAGGTTCTTGTTTAAATTTTTCATATTGATACCAATTGCTTATTTTCGATTTTAAATTTATTGTCAATTTCACCCAAAAGAGATTTATTGTGTGAAATACATATTAAAATCTTATCTTTAAATTTTTGTAAAATATTTGAAATAACTTTTTTTTCAGTCGTCTCATCTAGCGCATTAGTTGCTTCATCTAGAATTAAAATTTCTGGATTTCTATAAATAGCCCTAGCTATACCAATTCTTTGAATCTGGCCCCCTGAAATCTTAGATCCAAATTTACCCACTTCGGACTCTAATCCGTTAGGTAATTTATCAATAAAATTTTTAAGCTCGGCCAACTCAATAGCTTCTTGTAATAATTCGTAATTAATTTCATTTTTTTCTTCGCCAAAGGCTATATTTGAAAGTACGCTTCCTTCTAACAAAGTGACTTTTTGTGGTATGTATCCTATGCACCTTCTCCACTCTTTGAAATGCGAGTATACATTTTTACTTTCTACCTCGACTGAGCCTTTTGTAGGTTTCAATAATCCAAGCAATAATTCAATAAAAGTACTTTTCCCAACACCAGTTTCACCGAAAAGCAAAATTTTGTCAGGTTTTTTTAATTCAAAATTAATATCCTCTAAAATATAGTTGTTTTTAGTGTCATATTTGAAGGACACATTTTTAAAAATTATACTTTTTTTAAAATTAATTGTCTCATTTATTTTAGCCTCTTGTAATTTGTCCAGTTTTAATTCTTCATTAATTACTTTTATCGATTTTTCAGCATAACCTAAATATTGATAACAGTTTAAGAGTCTATTTGCTGAGGGTATTAATCTAAAAGCTGAAGCTCCCGCTATAGCTAAAAAAGTAATCATCAAATTTACATCTTTTAGGTTTATTGCCATTATAATAATAATAGTCATTAACATGAATACACCCAAAAATTCATAAAAAATTTTAGGTAAACCTTGATAAACATGAAATTTTTTATTTACAGAGTAAATTTCATTATTGTTTTTACTAAATTTTTTTTCAAAAAAATTATTCTTATTAAACAAATTTATTTCTTTAACTGAATCAAAACCATTATTTAAAGTTAAAAATAATTCGTCTGTAGATTTTTTTCTAATAGAGGAAATATTTAATATTCTATTTTTTGAGAAAGTATTAAAAAAAAAGAGACCGGTAATAACGATAATGAAGTTAAATAACATCATCAGTGGCTCAACAAAAAAGAGTAATCCAAAAAGACCAATTACAACAGTCAGTTCTGCAAAAAATAATAATAAACTTCTTATGGCAGTTACCACAATTGGTATATCAATTATTATATTGCTCATTAGTTTGGATGAATTTGATTTAAAGTAATTATAATGTCTATAAGAGATATACTTTTTGAATAATTTAAATTTTATAACTTTTTCAATTTTGGCTAAGTATTTGCCCTCTACATTTAAAAAAAAAAGTAAATAGATATTTTTTAAAAAGTAAGAGGTAATTAATGCTAATGAAGTAAATATAATAAGTTTTTTGTTACTTTCTTCTCCAAAATAATCGATAATAGGCTGTAAAAAAGGAAAAAAAGTCGTTACATCTTGGTTTAAAATTGTCATTATCACTGGAACAATTAAACCAACGCTAAAAACTTCAAACAACATTGTAATCAAAATTAGAATAAAAAGAAACAAATGTTCTTTTTTCTGACTTTTGTCAAAAATATTTTGACATTTTAAAATTTGTAAGAAATTCATTTTTTTTGTGAAAGATCTTTTTTCAATTCATCATATTCTTTCATTTTTTGTTTCATAAACCTTAAAGTAATTTTAGTTTTTTCAGCTATACCTTTTGGTGTTAATACATAAAGATAGTTCAATTTTCTTTTATTGTTTTTGAAGTTTTGTATTTTAATAAATCCTTTTTTTTTAAGTTCTTTCAAGCAATAGTTTAATTTACCTAGACTAAAACTAAGTTCTTTGGCTAATTCACGTTGAGAAGTTTGAGGTTTACTCTCAATTTTTCTTAAAATCTTATGTTCATCTTGATTAATATTTTTATTCATAATTTTACTTAGCGTTCAATTAATGAACATTAAATATCATATTTGTTAAAAATTCAATATTTTTTTTTAAAATTGTTTTTTTTAAAGCAAAAAACCTTATTTTAATGTTATTGATATTTGCATATTTCTTCAATAATCAATTCAGGCATAGAATTAGATGTCGTTTGCTTTTTGACGTGATGGTCTATGATAAACTCGTTTATAAATTTTTCATAATAATTTTTTTTTAAGTTCATATTAATGAAATCTATTTTTGATTTAATTTCATCATTATCAAACTTATCAATGTTTAAAGACTGAAGATTCATTTTCTCAATAAACCAATTGATTTCTTTTTTTTTTGTTAATCTATTGATCATATCGTTATTGTATAAAAGCAAGCATGGTTTATTCCATAAAGCTACGAACTGTAAACTTAAACTATCATGCGCAACTACAAAGTAAGAATGTTTCACTAAATGATCGGTTTGACCTTTATAACTCTCAAAATTATTAAAACTAGTTTTGTTAGATCTCGGATGAAGTGCAACAACTATTTTTTTTTGAAAATATTTTTGAACTGAATTTAGCAATTTAAGCATAGCATTATTGTACTCCTCAGCTGAGGTGACAGGTTTTTCTTCACTAAAATAGTTGTCATAAGGAATAGGATAACCCATATCGATAAATAAAATATAATCCTCTTTTACTAATCTAGAACTATTATTATTGTTTTCTTTTAAGTAGCGATCATAATCTCTTGTGAATAAACCAATGCTTTTTTTTGAGATTTTATTTGAATTTTTTTTTTCAAAAGTTCCATTATAAAAAAAGATATCAAGCTTTACAGAAAATAAGTAAAATACAATTTTTTTGTATAAAAATTTTAAAAATTTAAAGAAGAAATAAAAAAGATCTTTTATTTTTATACTTTTCAATTTATTTTTTAAATCTCCAGTCTTAATTTCTACAATAGGAAATTGAGCAAGACCATGAAAAATTAATCTTGCACCATTTAATTTAGTTATAAGTGAAAAAAAAGGATTTCTCATAATAAAATCGAAATCAAAAATGAAACAATTGTTATTAGTGGTTTTTATTAGTTTAATTAAATCAATATAGTTTTTAATTATTTTTATTTCTTTTTTAAGTTTAGACTCTTGAAGTTTGCTTTTGTAATAAACATTATTATTTTTGTTTATTATATCATTATTTTTAAAGTCAAGTTTCCATAACTCAGTATCTATTTTGGTTGAGTCAATAAAATTTTGTAAGTCGAATTTATCAAAAAGTAAAGAGTCGTAGTTATAAGAAGAAATAAATATCAATTTTTTTTTCATAATAATATTAGGTAAAATTTACATTGATATTTAGCATAAAATTATATAGCGTTCAAATATTGAACATAATATTTAGTAAATTATATGAATGCTTCTGAGATAAAATTTTGCATAAAATGTGTGGAGTCTAATCAAAGATTTTTAGGCTCAGTAACCCATGAAGATAGAAAAGGTAAATATCAACAAAGGACTTTATTTAACGAAAAACAGGTTTGCTCCGCTTGTTCTTATTACGAGTATAAAAAAAACATAGATTGGAAAGAAAGAGAAAAAGAGCTTAAAGATTTATTAGATCAATACAGAAGAGACGATGGATATTATGATGTATTAATACCTGGAAGTGGTGGAAAGGACTCACGATTTGTAGCCCATATTCTTAAAGAAAAGTATAATATGAATCCTTTAACGTGTACTTGGGCTCCACACATGTATACTGATGTAGGTTGGCGAAATTATATACAATGGGTAGACTCTGGTTATGATAATTATTTTCATAAACCAAACGGTCAAGTACACAGGACTTTAACAAAACTCAGCTTTAAAAATTTGTTACATCCATTCCAACCGTTTGCTCAAGGTCAGGTGTATTTTCCTTTAAGAGTAGCTAAAGAGAAAAAGATAAAATTAGTAATTTACGGTGATAGTCAGGCAGAGAGAGGTTCGGGGGGGAATATTCACTCGTATAACAATAAATTTTTGAATCATTCTTTATATACTTATAAAAATGAAAAGGATTTATTTTATGCTGGATATTCTATTGACGAACTTAAAAAATTTAATATCTCAAAAAAAGATTTAATACCTTATATGCCACTAAAAGAAAAAGACTTTATTGATACAAATATAAAAGTATTACAATTACCTTATTTCATCAATTATAATCCACAGTCAAATTTTTATTTTGCTAAAGAAAAAACAAATTTTGAAGTAAATCCTCATGGTAGAAGTGAAGGCACCTATACAAAATATGCCAGTCTTGATGATAAAATAGACGGATTACATTATTACACTTGGTTTATTAAAACTGGAAGAGGTAGAGCTACAGAGGATGCAGCTTTGGAAATTAGAAATAATATTATTACTAGAGAGGAAGGAGTGAGTTTAGTAAAAAAATATGACGGGGAATTTCCAAAGTTATATTTTAAAGAAATATTGAAATATTTGGACATGACAGAAATCGAGTTTATTGAAACAATTGATAAATTTAGATCCAAGAATATCTGGGAAAAAAATGGATCAAAGTGGGAACTTAAGCATGCGGTCTGGAAATAATGTATATGAAAAAGGTTCGTACAATTGCAAGGCTAGATATTAAAGGTCAAAATTTAATTAAAAGTATAAATCTTGAAGGTTTAAAAATAGTAGGCGACCCTGGGTACTATGCTCAAAAATATTACAATGAAAAAATAGATGAGATAATTTTTATAGATACGGTAGCTACATTATATGGAAGAAACCAATTGGCAGATATAATTTATAAAGCATCTAAAGAAATATTTGTTCCTTTGACTGTAGGTGGAGGTATTAGAAATTTAGAGGATGCTGAAAAATCTTTTATATCTGGAGCAGATAAAATTTCTATAAATTCACAAGCAGTAAAAAATCCTAATTTTCTAAAAGATCTTTCAAAAAAATTTGGTAGCCAAAGCATTGTTGTTTCAATAGAAACGAAAAAATTTTCTAAAGATCGCTGGGAGGTGTTTATAACAAATGGTAGAGATAAAACTGGTCTAGAAGTGAGTGAATGGGTTAAAAAATGTGAGGATTACGGGGTAGGAGAAATTTTCTTAACATCAATTGATTTTGAGGGAACTGGTCAAGGGCCTGACTATGATTTAATTAAGCTAGTACAATCTTCAACAAGTTTGCCAATTATTTACAGTGGAGGAGTTGGAAATTTAAATCATGTACGAGATTTGGGTAACTTAAAAGTTGACGCTTTGGCTTTATCTAAAGTTTTGCATTACAACGTTTTGTCCGTGCAGCAAATCAAGCAAGGTTTAAATAAGTGAGTATAAATGAGTAAAATCGTAATAATTAATACTGGAAATGGAAATCTACTCAGTGTTTTAAGAGCTGTGGAAAAATTTGAAAGTGATGTTGTAATTAGTCAAAGCAAAGATGTTATTATATCTTCAAAAAAATTAATTTTACCAGGTGTAGGTGCATTTAAAAATACAGTAAATTATTTAAAAAAAAAAGGAATTTTTGACACCATTAAAAATTACTCTAACGACAAACCTTTATTAGGTATTTGTTTGGGAATGCAATTATTATTCGAAAATAGTAATGAATTTGGAATGTGTGAAGGTTTAAATCTAATTGAAGGAAATGTTGTACCTTTGAAATCGAAAGTTTTAAAAGTACCCAATATAGGTTGGTATAATCTTAAATTAAATAAAAAATTAAGTAACTCGAAATTTAATTTTTTAACAAAAAATGAATATTATTTTATTCATTCATACTTTGCTTCCAATGTTAAGGAAGAAAATCTTTTAGCATACTATAATTTCGGTGAGAAAAAAGTTCCCGCAATAGTTAAAAATAACAATATTGTTGGTTGTCAGTTCCATCCTGAAAAAAGTAGAGAGCCAGGCTTGGATATTATTGAAAAATTTGTAAAAAATGGATTTTAAAAATGAATAAGAATTTTATTGAAAAAAATGTAAAAAAATTTTCATCTAATATCTTTTTAATTGATGAAAATGGGCATTCAGTTACTTATAATAGAATATTTTCAAAATCATCTAAGAAACTTAATTTTATCAAAGAGGGAGACCTGTGTCTCATATTGGCTGATAATTGTTTAGAATATATTGAATTATATTTATATTTTTTGAAAAGTAACATTAAACAAATTTTAGTTGATAAAAATACTAATGAATCTCAAATAAAGAAGATTTCAAACTTATATAAACCAAATTACTTAATTGTTAATAATTCTAATAAAACTCTCTTAAAAAATTATAAATTTATAAAATCTTACGGGGTTTACAATATATATCTGTTTTCCGAAAAAAAAATTCAAATCAATAATGACCTGGCTTTATTACTATCAACATCTGGGAGCACTGGTTCGTCAAGATTTGTAAAATTAAGCAAGGAGAATATATTAGATAATGCATTAAATATTTCAAAATATCTTAAAATCAATTCTAGGCATACAACTATTACAACAATGTCACCAAGTTACAGTTATGGAATGTCAATAATCAATACTCATTTTGTAAAAGGTTCTAAAATAGTTTTAAACAACTCAACTTTCTTTGATAAAAACTTTTGGGACAAAATTAATAAATATAAAGTAAATAGTTTCGGTGGAGTGCCATACCATTATGAAATTTTAAAAAAGTTGAAATTTTCTAGTTTACATTTACCAACTTTAAAATATTTGACTCAAGCAGGTGGTAATATGAATGAAAATACGATTTTATATTTTTTAAACTCATGTAAAAAAATGAAAATAGATTTTATACAAATGTATGGCCAAACGGAAGCTTCACCAAGAATGAGTTACCTGCCATTTAAAATAGCAAGAAAAAAAATTGGAAGTATTGGAAAAGTAATACCGGGTGGAAAAATGTTTTTAAGAAAATTTAAAAATTTAAACAAAGTAGGTGAAATTTCTTACAAGGGTAAAAATGTATTCATGGGATATAGTTTGAGCTACAAGGATCTATCAAAAAATTATAAAAAAAACAAAATATTGAAAACAGGTGATTTAGCTAGGGTTGATAGGGATGGGTACTTCTTTTTAGTAGGAAGAAAAAAAAGAGAAATTAAAATTTCTGGTTTGAGGATTAATCTTGATGAGTTAAGCGGTATAATGGAAAATAAAAAAATTAAATGTTGTTTTGTTAAAAAAGATGAGAAGATATATCTTTTTACCGTTTCAAAACAATCTGTTTCATATATTTTAGAAAAAATATACTCAGAAACAAAATTAAATAAAAATTTTTTTATAGTCAAAAAAGTGAAATCGTTTCCATTAAATAAAAGAAAAAAAATTGATACAAATAGATTGATAAAAAATGAATTACATTAATAAATTTTTAGAAAACTCTGATATATTTAATTCTAAAAATAAGAAGCATCAGTCTTTATTTACAGATACTTTGGAAAATCTTACTAAATATCATAAAAAGAAATGTCTCGAATATTCAGACTTTGTTAAAAAAATTAACCTAAAAAAAGGGGGTTTAAGCAAATTACACAATCTTCCGTTTTTACCAGTTCAAATTTTTAAATTTAGAAAATTACTAAGTATTAATGAAAACAAAATTTTTAAAACTTTATCTTCATCAGGCACAACTTCAGGTAAAAAATCAAAAATTTATTTGGATAAAATTAACTCTGAGAATCAAGTGAAAGTCTTAAATAAAATTTTATCTAAAAAATTTGGAAAGCAAAGAAGACCGATGCTATTTATTGAAAAAGACCCCGTGAAGTCTAATAGAAAAAGATTTTCTGCAAGCTTAGCAGCCCTATATGGTTTTTCTATTTTAGCGTCAAAACAATGTTACTTGCTTAAAGAGGATGGTGAAATAAATTACGAAATACTTGAAAAATTTATGGAAAAATTTTCAAAGGAAAAGTTTTATATTTTTGGTTTTACATCATCTATTTTTAAAGATTTTTATAAAAAAATTAATAATAATTATCTAGATTTTAAAAATGCAACTTTAATACACGGAGGTGGTTGGAAAAAACTTAGCGATATTGGGATTTCTAATGAGTCATTTAAGAAAAAAATAAAAAAAAAATTTAATATAAACAAAATTTTTAATTATTATGGTTTAATTGAACAAACTGGTTCTATTTTTTTTGAATGTAAAAATGGATATTTTGTTTCCTCAATTTTTTCTGACATTGTTATAAGAGATAAAAATTTTAATATTTTACCAAATAATAGGAAAGGTTTAATTCAGATACTATCTATTCTACCTACTAGTTATCCAGGGCACAATATAATTACAGAGGACTTGGGTGAAATCAGAAATATTAAATGCAACTGTGGATTAAATGGCACACATTTTAAAATTCACGGTAGAGCAAAAGAAGCTGAAATAAGAGGCTGTAGTGATGCAAGATAAAATTAATTCAATTGATAATTTGAAATTAAATATTAATAAACCTTTTAATGAACTTTCAATTGATTTTTTGGATGACCTATCTGAAGAAATTAAAAAAATTAAAATAGTTAAAATGTATCCAGATTTATATTATTTGATTTTTTGGTGTGCAAAAAGAAACATTCTCAATTTAAAGCATAAACATAAAACCAATAATTTTAGAATAGGTAGAGGATTTGTTTTTCATGTGTGCCCAAATAATGTTCCTATAAATTTTATATACTCCTTTATGATAGGTTTACTAAGTGGTAATTCAAATATTGTAAAACTACCTTCTAAAGATTTTAAAGAAATAGACATTTTATTAAAATGCATAAAAAAATTGTTTTCTTTAAAAAAATATATCAATTTAAAAAAAAGTAATTTGTTTTTAAAATACGATCACGACAAAGAAGATTATATTTCTAAATATATTTCTTCTAAATCAGATGCAAGAATTATATGGGGTGGAGACACAACTGTAGAAAAATTAAAAAAAATACATACTCCTGCAAGATGTATTGATGTTTGCTTCGCGGATAGATACTCAATATCTATTATAAATACAAAAAAATTTAATTCCCTCAAACAATCAACAATAGATCTTATTGCGCGGAAATTTTTTTATGACATTTATTCAATGAACCAGTTAGCTTGTAATTCACCACATTTTTTATTTTGGTTAGGAGATGAAAATGAGCAAAAGAAAAATTATTTTCTGGATAAGATAAGCAAAATTGCTAAGCAAAAATTTAATTTTGATGAAGTTCATATGATAGATAAATACTCGAATTTGATAAACAAAATAATGAAATATAAGGAATTAGGCAGTGTTAAAATGTACGAAAATTATTTATATACTGTAAAATTAAAAGACTCAAATATTAATATTGAAGATATTAGAGGTGTGAACGGAATTATTTTTCAAATAAATGTTAAACATTTGAATAAAATGCCAAATTATATAAAAAAAAAATGTCAGACAGTTACACAATTTGGATTTAAAAAGAAAGAATTTGAAAATTTAATTTTAACAGAAAATTTGTTGGGAGCTGATAGAATTGTAGAAATAGGAAAAGCCTTTAATTTTAACTTGATATGGGATGGTGTAGACACTATTAACTCTTTGTCCAGAATAGTAAGTTTTGAATAAATGATTTTAGATAAAAAAAAAATTTTAGAATATCAGCAAAATAGAGATCCTTATTTAATGATTGACCATGTTGATGATGTTGTCCCGGAGAAGTATGCTAATGGATACAAGAATTTAAATGAAAATGAATGGTTTTTTAAAGTACATTGGGCTAGTGATCCTAATATGCCTGCAATGCTTCAAACTGAGGCTATGGTGCAAATGGCAGCAATGGCCTTACTAACAATACCTGAGCATAAAGGAAAGGTGGTATACCTAACTTCGGCTTCAAAATTGCAATTCAAGAAAAAAATAACACCGAATACAAAGTTAAATATTGAAACAAAAATTATTAATTTTAAACGAGGTGTTGCTAATTGCTCTGCAAAGGGTATAGTTGAAAATCAAATAGCATGTTATGGTGAATTTACTATAATTTTACCTGACGTAATTGATAAATTTAAGATTGAAAAATAAATGCCAAAAAATTCACCACTTTTAAATAAACCCCGATTAGTGAAAAAACTTAGAGATTTTTATACTTACGTAAATAAAAATGACGGAAAAGTAGGAACAAAAACAAGAGGAATAGATTTAAATTTAAATAATGCTTGCAACTTAAGATGTAAATATTGTTTTACAAACTCTCCAAAGGGGGATCATGTAAAGGAATATTTGTCACCTAAGATAATTGGTAATTTGGCTGATCAGGCCGATGAGTTAGGGTATTTTGAATTTGATCTTCAAGGTGGTGAGCTTTTATTAAGACCAGATTTGTTATTTGAAACTTTAGAAGCAATTAAGCCAGAGAGGTTTTATTTATATCTTACTACAAATGGATACTATCTAGATAGAAAAATGGCAGAAAAACTTGCCAAATTTCAAGTTAGTAGAGTTTCTGTAAGTATTGATAGCATGGATGAAAAAGTTCATGACGATATTCGAGGTAGAAAAGAATCTTGGAAGCGAGCAATTGAAGGTTTAAAACATGTACAAGATGTTGGAATGGATCCATACTTAAATATTACTGTAGGTCATTACAATGCTTTTAATCCTGACTTTGAAGAGCTATTAAAATATTCCAAACAACAAAAGTACAAAACGCTTTTAAATGTTGCTGTCCCAGCAGGTATGTGGCAAAAAATGGAGGAAATAATTTGTGATGATAAAGATAGAGAGCACATTAAAATGTTAAGAAAAAAATATGGTAATTTAGTTCGAAATCTATGGAATCCTTTTGATAAAAAAAACGAGAAAATACTTGGATGCACAACTGTTAATAGACTTTATATAACGCCAACTGGTGATGTTCTAGTTTGCCCATATGTTCATATAAAAATTGGAAATATTTTAGAACAACCCCTAAAAGAGATAGTTGATTTTGGTTTTAGAATTAAATATTTCAGAGAACATAGTAGTCTGTGTTTGGCTGGAGAAGATAAAGATTTTATTTCTAAATTTATGACTAAGCAAGGTCAAAGTATTTTTAAGCCTGCCGAAGCAAGTAAAATATTTGATAAGGAAGATATTAAAGATTAATATCAATATTTTTAAATGAAAAAGATTTTAATATTTGGTGCAGGTGGTTCAGGAAGAGAAATCTTTAAACTTATACAAGAAATAAATCTTTACATAAAAGATAGTTGGAAAGTAATTGGATATATTGACTCAAATAAAAAACTGTTAGGAAAAAAAATTGATGGTATTAAAGTTATATCCAATTTAAAGAAATTTGATGAAAAGAATATTTATGCTATCTGCGGTCTTATGGACCCGATTAAACGAAAAAAGGTATACCAAAAAGAAATTAAAACTAGAAAATATAGAATTCCAAATCTCATTCATCCAAATATAATTAAACCGTCTTCTTTAAAAATTGGAACTGGTAACATTATTTTCAATAACGTCCATTTAAGCTATGATGTTACTATAAACAATTATAACATTATAAGTAATTTTAATGATATTGGTCACAATGTAAGAATGGAAGATTATGTTACTTTAATGCCCCAAAATATAATAGGGGGTAAGTGTAAAATTGGTAAATTTAGTTTTTTTGGGTCAGGTTGTAGAGTTCATCAAAATTTAAAAATAGGAAGCTCATGCAATGTTGGTATGGGTAGTACAATTGTGCAAAACTTAAAAAATGGATCAAAAGTAATTAACTTTCAAAGGCAGTCTATTTCAAATTAGTTTTCAAATCATAAAAAATTTTTTTTTTATATTTTTTAAAATTAAATTTTACTATTTTATCAATAATTTTTTTAGAACTATTTCCGCTGCCATAGATTTTTTTACTTATTTTGAATTTTCTTCTCATTTTTTTACTAAATATTTTTTTTAATGAATTTCTAATACTCAAAGAATTAATTTTTGTGTTTAAAATGCTTGAGGTAAAAATTCTTCCAGTCTGTCTGTCGCCAAGGTTTATAGTCCCAATTCCAAAAAAAGGCACCTCAGATATTCCGCTTGAGGAGTTACCTACGGCTCCATCAACATATCTAAGAGTAGACAGATAATTTTGACTTCCCATTGATTTAATAAAATGAAAATTTCTAAGTTTATGGGTTTTTATAAATTTCTTAATTTTATTAATAAGAACCACTCCTTTTGCATCAGCGTTCGGCGAAGTGATTATTACCAGTGTTTTTTTCAATTTTTTAAGCTCTTTTAAAAGAATATTTAAATCATTAACTGATTCTTCGCTGTCTATTGAAGGATGAAAAGTAACAATAATATTTCTTTCTAGAAATTTAAATTTAAATTTTTTTTCTAATTTTTCTTTTGATAAATAATTATTTTTTTTAATTTTTTCATAATTGAGACTGCCATAATTAAAGATAGTTTTAGGATTTTCACCCATTTGTATTAATCTAGATTTATATTCTTCAGTTACGGGAAAATGAAGATTTGATAATTTAGTTATACTGTTTCTAAATCCATCATCTAAAGAACCGATTGTTTTCTCTCCACCTGCTATATGAACAATATTAATTCCTAGAACATAAGCTGTTATCGCAGAAGATAGCATTTCATATCTATCACCAAAAATAATTACTACATCAGGATTAATTTTTTTTAATAATTTTGTAAGTTTTTTTATTAAATCAGTAAAAGAGTTTAAAACTGAGACTGTATTTATATTTTTTGTTTTTATAGGAATTTTGAAAATGGATAGTCGTTTTTTTCTTTTTATTTCAGTATCACTGCCAAATATTGAGTTCGAGTGACTGCCGGTAATTACTAAATTACTTTTAAGATTATTTGATTTTAGCGACTGATCTATGAGAATTTCAATTGTTCCATAGTCTGCTCTAGATGAGGTAATAAAACATAATTTTTTCATATTGATATTAATTGATCTTTTTTAAAATTTTTTTTTGCTTTTTTACCTAATATTTTAAAAAAATTAGTTGGGGATATTCCAGAACCAGGTCTTTTGACTGTAAGGTTTTTATTAGTAAATTTTTCTCCTTTAAATATATCTCTATTAGCTACAATTGAATTTCTTGCAATTTTAATATTTTTCTTTTCGCTTTTAGTTGGTTTTTTAATTTTATTACCTAATATAACTTCTACATTTTTAATTTTTTTTATCATTTCTTTTAAATCTTTTTCTAATAAACTAGATTTATGGTCAGGACCCTTTAGTTTTTGACTTATAGTAAAATGTTTTTCAATTATTGAGGCTCCTATAGAGGCTGCAATAACTGATGCTTCTGTCCCTTTGGTATGGTCAGAATAACCTACATTAATCTTAAATTTTTTTTTAATTTCAAGCATTGCTCTTAGATTTACATCCGCTAATGGTGTTGGGTACTCTGTATTACATTGTAAAACAGTTATGTTTTTCTTTTTTGTTCCATTTAATGTTAAAATTTTTAGAGCGTAGGAAATTTCTTTCATAGTTGACATACCAGTAGACAAAATTACTCTCTTTTTTAATCTTCCAATTTTTTTTAAATAAAGAACATTATTGATTTCTCCAGAAGGAATTTTAAAGTATTCCATTTTAAATTTTTTAAGAAAGTTTATTGACGATAAACCAAAAGCAGTTGATAAAAATTTTATTTTTTTTTTGTCACAATATCTTTTTAAAAGTTTAAATTCTTTGAAGCTTAAAGTCATTTTTTTTGACATGTCTAATTGTGATTGATTTTTTTTAGTATTTCTTTTTTGATAATCTGCTTTTAAAGCATATTTGGAAATATGCTCGCTAGGTATTGATGTTTGAAATTTAACGTAGTCTGCGCCCGATCTTTTAGCAATATCAACTAGTTTATAAGCAAGATTAATATTTCCGTTATGATTTGGGCCTGCTTCGGCTATTATTTTAACACTACTCATTTAAATCTTAATATTACTAAATTTTTAACCCTTTACTGTTCAACTTTTGAACGATATAACTAAATGGTTTAACTTTCAACATAAACTTATTATGTTTAAAAACAAAACAGCGCTAATAACAGGCTCTAATAGAGGTATAGGATTGGCTATTGTTAAAGAATTTTCAAAACATGGATGCAATATTATTTCTTGCGTTAGAAAAATAAATGATGAAACAAGAAAGCAATTTGAAAAGATAAGTTCAGAATTTAAAAATGATATTAAAGTATATGAAATGGAATTAGAAAAAATATCCTCTAATCAAGCTATTTTGGAAAAAGTTTTATTAGAAAATGAAAAGATTGATATTTTAGTAAATAACGCTGGTATAAATCATACTGCACTATTTTTAATGACAAAAATAGAAAAAATTCGTGAAATTTTTGAAGTAAATTTCTTTTCAAATTTAATTCTCACACAAAAAATTTTAAAAAAAATGATTAAACAAAAAAAAGGATCTATCATAAATATTGCATCAAATGCCGCGCAGGAGTCCGACTCTGGTAGATCAGGATACGCAGCAAGTAAATCTGCGTTAATAACCTTAACAAAAGTCCTTTCAAAAGAACTGGGATCTTTAGGAATACGTGTAAACGCTGTTGCACCTGGATTAACTGAAACTAGAATGATGAAGGATGGTCTGTCTGATAAAATATTACAAGAAACTTTAAATAAAATACCCTTAAAGCGAGCAGCTAATCCTGAAGAAATTGCGAAACTAGTTTCTTTCTTAGGATCAGATTTATCTTCTTACATAACTGGAGAGGTAATAAATATTACTGGAGGTTACTAGTAGTGAATAAAAATGAAATAAGTGAAATTAAAAGTTTATCCAAAAAAATTCGAAAAGATATTTTAAATATGGCTCTTAGCGCTGGTGCTAGCAGTTCTCATTTTGGAGGATCTCTTTCAACTGTAGAAATTCTTTCTACCTTGTACAAAAAATTTTTGAAATTTGATGTCTCAAATCCTGTATGGCAAGAAAGAGATAGATTTATATTAAGTAAAGGTCATGCTTGTCTTGGTTTCTATTCGATATTATATGAGATGGGTTATATAAAAGAAGATGATTTAAAACTTTTTGAAAAAAATGGAAGTTTTTTGTTAGGCCACCCTGTAATAAACAAAAAAATAGGTATTGAGTTTTCAAACGGAAGCTTGGGCATGGGATTATCATTAGGTATCGGGGTTGCGATGTCAATTAAAAAAAGATCCTTATCATCAAAAGTATATGTTTTAATTGGTGACGGAGAATGTAATGAGGGGTCAGTTTGGGAGGCTGCAATGTCAGCAAGTCATTTTAATTTAAAAAATTTGACTGTAATTTTGGATAACAATAATTTTCAACAAACTGGATCAAATAATGAGATCATGTCATCTGAAAAATTATTTGAAAAATGGAAAAGCTTTGGTTGGGAGGTAATTAATATAAATGGCCATGATATTAATGAAATTAACAATGCTTTTAAAAAATCTGCTTCACGTCCAAAATTAATTTTAGCAAAAACAATAAAGGG
This sequence comes from uncultured Pelagibacteraceae bacterium, assembly GCA_902620525.1. Taxonomy (GTDB): domain Bacteria; phylum Pseudomonadota; class Alphaproteobacteria; order Pelagibacterales; family Pelagibacteraceae; genus Pelagilacustribacter. The sequence continues at coordinate 143,805 of CACNIK010000001.1, forward strand.
TAAAGGTTTTAGTTTTGCAGAAAATAATAATGATTGGCATCATAAAATACTCACCCAAAAACAATATGAAGAAGCCTTAAAAGAATTAAATGAGCAATAAAAAATTTATAACATCTAGTGGTATAAAACTCTGGCCAAAATTAGGAATGAGAGCATCTTTTGGTTTAATGGCTCTTGAGCTGGCAAAAGTAGATGATCAACTTTTAATCGTAACTGGAGATGTGTCAACATCTGCTGGCTTAGACAGATTTAGAAAAAAATATCCCGAAAAATATATCGATGTCGGAATAGCTGAACAAAATTTGCTTGGCATTGCGGCAGGGCTAGCCAGTGAAGGACATAACGTAATAACTACTACATTTGCTCCCTTTCAAACTGCAAGATGTTTAGAACAAATAAAAGTGAATTTGGGTTATATGAATCAGAAAGTATGTATGATTGGTTTGGCTAGTGGATTGGTTTTAGGAACATTAGGTTATACTCATTGCTGTATTGAAGATTTAGGAATTTTGAGGTCAATCCCAAACATAGATGTAATATCACCTGCGGATACTACAGAATTAGCTAAAGCTCTAGAGGCATTTTACCTGTCAAAAAACTCAATGTATATAAGATTAACTGGGGGATCTAATATTCCTCTTATTTTCAATGAAGATTATAATTTTAGTTTGGGTAAATCGTCTACGTTAAAAGAAGGTAAAGATATTGCTATTTTATCTACTGGCACAATGTTGAGCGTAGCAATGGAGACTGCAAACTTAATTAAGAAATCAAATTTGAGTGCAGAAGTCATTAATATTCATACTATAAAACCGATTGATGCAAATAAAATCATAGAATGTGGAAAAAAATTTAATTATATAGCTACAATTGAGGAACATAATATCATAGGTGGTTTAGGTAGCGCGGTGGCTGAATGTTTAACAAGTTCTGGGGGAACTGCAAAACAATTATTTTATGGTATAAATGATAAATATAGTGATGGGGGTGAGTATAAATATTTATTAAAAAAATTTAAGTTGACTGCTGAAGACATTTCAAAGTCAATTAACGATACAATCAAATAATTTATTATGCAAAATAAACAAAAATTAAAAGAGCTTTTTAAAGAGTCTTTGAGTATTTCAGAGGAAAAAGTAAATGACAAACTTAAGTATAATGAAATTGAAGAGTGGGACTCTATTGGGCATATGACACTAATGTCAGCTATTGAAGAAGAATTCAAAATAACTCTTGAAACTGATGATATTATTGATTTTAGTTCTTTTCAAAAAGGTATAGAAATATTAAAAAAATATAAGGTAGACTTTAAATGAGAAAACAAAATTTATACAAAAATTTTTGGAAAAATGGTTATGTAATTCTAAAAAATTACGTTTCTAAAAAAGAAATAAATAAAATTTTCAATCAAATAAATGACCTTACCAATATCTCCTTGAATGAAAAAAGTTCTTTAAAAAATAATAAAGATTTAGACCTAAAATATCTTAAACTTAAAAATAAGAGTCCTAAATTAAAAAGTCACATTTATGATCTATCAAAATATTGTGATAGTCTTGTGGAAATTGCCTCTTCAAAAAAATTTTTAAATATAAGTAAGTTACTATTAAAATCAAAAACAGTTTTTATTGATACTCCACAAGTTAGAGTAGATCATCCGAAAGAAAAAACAAATCTTCCTCAGCATCAAGAATTAAATCAGATTTCAAAAGATGTAATAACTTTTTGGGTTCCACTTGTTGACATAAATAGAAATAACGGTGGAATTTATTTTAGACCGAAGACCCATGAGTTGGGACACGTTAGATATAAAGACTATCATTTGTCTGCGACAGCCGCTGGACAAAAAAGAGTTGGGATACTAAAAAATTTATTTAGTAAAAAAAAATACAAAAAATATAAATCAATTTCTCCAAAGCTTAAAGCTGGGGATGTTGTTATATTTCACTCTTTTATATTCCATGGAACAAAACCAAATTTGAGTAAAAAAGTTCGATGGGTTTACATTGCTAGACACAATTCAATAAAAACTGCCCCGTATTTAAAAAAGGAAAACTATCCAATAAGAATACCTTACAATGAAGACTATAACAGTATTTAATTATGAAACAAAAAAAAGTATGTGTGATCGGACTTGGTTACGTAGGTCTTCCGATGGCGGTAGCTCTATCAAACGTTAAAGTAAAAGGTAAATTTTATTATCAAACATTTGGTCACGACATAGATAATTATAAAATATCTAAATTAATAAGAGGAATAAAAAACAAAAAATTACCTTTTGATTCATTAGATAACGATTTAAAGAAAAAGTTTTCTTTCTCTTGCTCAAATAATAAAATTAAGATTATTAAAGATTTAAATGAGTTAAATAAGATGGATATTATTGTTCTGAGCGTAAATTTTGATTTTATTGGAAACAAAAATTCTTTTAAAAATATAATTAAGCTTACAGACAAAATAGTAAAAAATGTAAAAAAAGGTACCTTAATATTAATAGAAACAACTTTACCGCCTGGAACTTATGAAAAAATTTTGATGCCTTTAATAAAAAAAACTCTCTTAAAAAGACGAATTGCTTTAAATAAAATATTTTTTGGTTACTCATACGAGAGAGTTATGCCCGGTGAAAAATATTATAACTCAATTATTAATAATTTTAGATGCTATTCAGGGTATAATAAAGCCTCTAAAATTAAAGTATTAAAATTTTTACAAACTTTCATTAATTTTAAAAAATTTCCTCTAATTGAACTTAATTCCATCACTGAATGTGAGACAGCTAAAATTTTAGAAAACTCTTATAGAGCAACAAATATAGCTTTGGTAGATGAATGGGTAAAATATGCTAGCTTAATTCAAGTTGATTTATTAAAAATAATAAAGTCAATAAAAATAAGACCAACACATTCGAACATGATGTTACCTGGGCTTGGTGTCGGAGGTTATTGTCTGCCTAAAGATGCTTTGTTTGCTATAAAATCTTCACAAATTATTCATAAAAAAAAGATAAACTTTCCATTTATAAGACTAACCTCAAAAATTAATAATAAAATGCCTTTAACATCTTTTGAACTTATTCAACGAAAAATTAAGAAACTTTCTGGAAAGAAAATTTTAATTATGGGTGTTTCATATAAAGAAAATGTTGACGATGTAAGAAATAGTCCAACAAATATTTTGATTAAAAAACTTAAAGAAAAAGGATCTAAAATTACTATTCATGATCCTATGGTTTTAAAAAATAAAATCCCAAAATTTTCCTTATTTAATATTGTTTTGTTTTGCGTTAAACATAAGGCTTACAAAAATATTCCGAGTAAATTTTTTTCAAAAACTACATCGTACTTCGATTTGAATAATATATTAAATGAAAAAAAAATTAATTTTTTAAGAAAAAAAAATTTGAAATTTTTTATTTTAGGGAGATATCATGAGTAAAATTCTTATCACAGGTGGAGCTGGTTTTTTAGGCTTTAACTTAGCAAAACATTTAGTAAAAAAAAAACATAAGGTATTTTTACTAGATAATTTTTCTCGAGGAAAATTAGATTATGCTTTTGAAAGCTTAATAAAATATAAAAATATAAAATTAATTAAAAAAGATCTTTTAAATCTTAAATTCTTTAAAGAGCAATTTGATATTATTTTTCATTTAGCTTCTATTGTTGGTGTAAAAAATGTAAATAAAAATCCAACAAATACTTTTTATATTAATTTAGTTTCAACTCTAAATTTGCTAAGAACAGTAAAAAATAAAAAAAAGACAAAATTTATTTTTTTTTCAACCAGTGAAGTTTACTCCCCTTTAATTGAAAACAAAAAACAATTTACATCATCTCAAGAAAAAAATAGCTTGTTAATTTTAAACAAGACAAGACCTAGGGACTCATATTATTTATCTAAACTTACTAATGAAAAAATTGTAACTTTGAGTGGATTAAACTATATTATATTTCGACCACATAATATCTATGGTCCAAGAATGGGTTTTTCTCATGTTATTCCTGAGTTAATTTATAAAATAAAAAGAAAAAAAATATGTAAAATATATTCACCAAGTCACTCAAGAGCTTTTTGTTATATCGATGATGCTGTAAATCAGATATTAAAATTATCATTTTCAAACAAATATTATAATTCTATCTATAATATTGGAAATATGAAAGAAGAGATTAAAATTTTTGAATTAGCCAAGATGATTAAAAATATAGTAAATCAAAAATGCTTAATAAAGAAATTTAAAAATACTCCTGGTTCTCCAAGAAGACGGGTTCCAAACATGAGAAAAACTTTACAAAATTTAAAAAATTTTAAATTTACAGATTTGAAAAGTGGCTTATTAAAAACTGTGGAGTGGTATTTAAATGAGAAATATTAATATTTTAGAACCCAATCTTTTTTTTAAATCAAAAAAAAAACTTATCGATACTTTAAGAAAAAATCAAATTTCTACCGCAAGCAAATCTATTATAAAAAAATTTGAAAAAAAAATTTCACAACTTGATGGTTCAAAATATGTGGTGCCAACCAATTCAGGTAGTTCAGCATTATATGTTGGATTTAAAGCAGTTGGTGTGGAAAAAAATGATTTAATAATAATGCCATCTTATACTTTTGTGGCTACAGCAAATGCTTGTTTATTGTCTGGAGCATTTCCTTGGTTTTTTGATTTAGAAAAAAAAAAATTAACAATAGATTTAGATCAAGTAGAAAATAAATTAAAACTTATGTCTTTTAAAAAGGGTAAATTTTTTTATCACAAGAAAACTAAACAAAGAATATTCGCTATTTGTCCAGTATATACCTTGGGATTTCTTCCAGACCTAATTAAAGTAAAGAGAATAGCTAAAAAATTTAACCTAAAAATAATAGCAGATGCTGCATGCGCAATAGGTGCAAAATATAATAAAAAAAGTCTAGCTTTATATAACGACGTTGTTTGTTATTCATTTAATGGCAACAAATCTTTGACAGCTGGTGGTGGTGGAGCCATTTCAACAAATAATAAAGTTATCTACAAAAATAGTTTTCTTTTAACAACCAATGGTAAGTCTGACCAATATTTTCATAAATCTTTTGGCTTAAATTTGCGTATAACAGGGATTCATGCAGCATTAGGTTACGGTGAATTAAATGAGTTTAAAAAAATACAAATGAAAAAAAATAGATTAAGAAAAAAATATATTAATACAAGTCAAATCAATTATTTTGAAACTTATTTTTTAGATAAAAATATCAATTCTATGATTTGGTTAAATTTTTTAATAAGTAAAAAAAATATTAAAAGTATTTTTTTTAAAAATGCAAAAAGAAATAAACTAAATTTAGCGCCTTTCTGGACACCGATGCATTTACAGCCTTTTTTAAAAAATGAACTAATAGAAAAAATGAAAAATACTAATTTTGTTTGGAAAAAAATATTAGTTTTACCATCTTCTCTAAATATAAATTCAAATGATTTTAAAAAAATTGAAAAATTTTTAATAAAGAATTCTAAATTTCTTTAATGATTTGATTAATATAAGACTTAATTTTTTTATTTTTAGAGTCGTAGAACATTAAATATTTAAAATATTTTCTGTATATAGTTTTCCATTTGTTTTTATTGCACCTAAGAACAAAATCAATTACTTTTTTAAAGTTCTTATAATCTTTTTTTGAGGTACAAAAACTATTATCAATTTTAATTTTTGCTGGCCAGGCAAATTTTCTACTATCAAAGGGATATTTCATATTTCTGTAAGAAAAAAATGCAGTTTTGTTACCTCTGCCAAAATTTTCATATATCAATGTTGAATCTATACCAGCCAAAATTTCAAATTTATCAATTAATGAATATGTATTTCTGTTTTCTGAATTTTTTATGAATATATAATTTTTTCCTAAAAAACTGTCGTAAAATTCTTTTTCTTTTTTCCAATCTTTAATTTCACATCCTAAAATAATTAATTTAATATTTCTTTCTATACTATATTTTTTTAAATGATTAATTAATAACACCTCTGCTTTTCTAAAATCCTCATAAAAATAATTATTGTATAATTTTTGATTAATGTTTCGATCTCTAAACGTAGAAACATAACCTAGCTTAAATAAAATATTTTTTCTAACTGGAAAGAAGTTTGATCTTAGTGATCCTATTGAGTAAGTTTTTGAATTTATATTTTTTTTATATAATGAAGCAATACTGTTATTATGAGTAAATATAATATCACAAAATAATTTCAATTTTTTTTCTTTAATATTAAAAAATAAATCTTCCGGTATTCCAGTTCTTCTAGCATTTTGGATGGATATTTTTTTTAAAAACTTAAAATTTATTTGATAAAAAAATTTATTATTATCAATTGTTGTTATAAGTATTTTTGGTCGTACATGTTCAATATATGTTTTTAGGTAGTCCCTATATCTAAATTTAAATTTTAAAAAAGTTTTAAATAAAATATATAAATTAAATTTTTCATGTCTTACAAATAATATTGAAAATGAATTTTTTGGTAAAACTTTTTGAACATGTTCTGAGCCATGGTTGTCAAATATAAGGATCTTTTTTTTTGCTGGTGGGAATACTTCTATCATTTTATTGTTTTACGTTAAATTTTCTAATAAAAACTACAATGATCTAGTTTTATATCGTTCGACACTAAACAGTAAAGTGAAAAGTGCCAATTCTAAAGATTGAATTTAGCAAAAAAAAATATAAGCTCGCCACATGGTAAATATCAACGATTATTTTAAAGAAAGCTCTGAAGTAATTAAAAATCTTGTTACTCACAAAAAGAAGATCGAAAGTATATGTGAAGAGATATTGAAAAATAATAAAAGAAAAAAGAAAATATTAGTTGCAGGAAACGGGGGGTCTTGCGCTGATGCAGAGCATTTTGTTGGTGAACTACAATGTACTTTTAAAGATCGTTCTAGAGCACCAATTTCTGCAATTTCTTTAGCCACAATGTCCTCCGCATTAACTGCATGGTGTAATGACTTTGAATTTTTAAGTTTTTACAAAAGACAAGTTCAAGCGCATGGGGAAGAAGGTGATATTTTGTTTTTGATTTCAACGGGAGGCGGTGATAAAAAATCTGGGGCCTCAATGTCTTTAGTCAAAGCAGCCGAAGAGGGGAAAAAAAAGAATATGAAAATAATTTCATTAGTGGGTAAAACTGGGGGAGAACTAAAAAAAATTTCAGATATTTTTATTTTAGTTGAAAACAAAACAACTTCATTCATTCAAGAGGCACATATGTCAATTTTACATTGCATATGTGAAGGCTTAGATAATTCTTTTGTTAATAAAAAATTTTAATGGATTTCGCATCTAAATTAAAATCACACCCATATATTATAGCTGAAATTGGTATTAATCATAATGGCTATTTATCTTTGGCCAAAAAGTTGATGTATGAGTCAAAAAAGGCAGGAGCGGATGCAGTAAAGTTTCAAAAAAGAGATATTAGTGATTTGGTAAATATAAATTTAAGCCCGGGAACTGCTAATGGCTATCTAAGTAAAAATGCAAATGATATTAGAAAAGAAAAAACTAAATTTGGTAGCTGGGTATATCCAGATATTAGATTAGAATTAACTGAAAAAGATTATTTTCAAATAAAAAATTACGCAAAAAAGTTGAAGATCGATTTGATTATAACACCATGGGATGAAAAAAGTATGATTTTTACAAAAAAGCTTGGTGTAAAATTTATTAAAATTGCAAGTATAGATGCAAATAATTATCATTTTTGTGAATTTGTTGCTAAATATAAATTTCCAACAATAATTAGCACCGGTATGTGTACTTATGCGGAGATAGTAAAAACACAAAAGATATTTAAAAAATATAAGACGCCGCACATTTTTCTGCACTGTACTTCAGCATATCCAAGTGATGAAAAAGATAAAAATTTAAATTGTATACCAGAATTAAGAAAAATTTTAAAAAGTGATGTTGGTTTTTCTGGACATGGAACAGGTTTAATAGGAGCAGTTGGAGCAACTACATTGGGGGCAAAAATAATTGAAAAACATGTTACCCTTAATAAAAAAATGCATGGACCAGATCATGCAGCATCATTAGAATTTTCGACGTTCAGACAAATGGTAAATTTGTGTAGAAAAGCTTATATAAGTTTAGGGGGAAAGGAAAAAAAGTTTCTTGCTTCTGAAAAAGTGCTTCATAATATACTAATAAGAAAATTTGTTGTTAGAAAAAATATAAAAAAAGGTTCAAAGCTTAATTTCAATAATGTAAAGACAGCTCTTGTTTACAAAAAGGGCGGAATACTACCCAAGTATTATAATAAAATTTTAGGCAAAAAAGCTCGAAGAGACTTAAATATTGGAAAAGTTTTAGAATGGAGTTTTTTAAAATAATTTACGAGGAGATAACTTTTGAACCTTCAGTTTCAATATTAATTTTAGAAAAATTAAAATTTTTTTTTTTTAGAAATTTAACAGTTTTTTTTAAATTTTTTGTAACAATTAGAAAAAAACCACCTCCCCCTGCCCCAATGATCTTTCCACCAACTATACTTTTTTCTTTGAGAAGTTTTAAATAAATATTATCAATTGAATTGCTTGAAATTTTATTACTTAACTTTTTTTTAATTAACCAGTGTTTATGAAATATTTTACCAATTAAGTTGTAATCACCTTTTAAAATTGCAGAATTAATTATAGGAACAAAATTTTTAATCTCGTCATAGTAATTAATATTTTGCTCTTTGTTTTGTGAATTAATTATCTTAGATGAATCTCTGATTTCGTTTGTAAAAACTAGTACAAGATGATTATTTATTTTTCTTATAGTTTTTTTTTGAAGTTTAAGTTTCTTCACTTGAAACCCCCCCTTCTTAGAAATATTAACCTTCAATACACCGCCAAATGTTGAAGCAATTTGATCTTGCCAACCTCCCTTATAACCTAAAGTTATTCTCTCAATTTTATAGGCGATTTGCACGATTTGTTTATTTGATAAGTTTTTTCTTTTTAATTTTGATAAAGCTTTGATTAAACCGACAATAAGTGCACTAGAGGTGCCTAGCCCTGATTGAGTTGGTAGAGTTGAGAAACAATTAATTTGTATTTTATTTTTAATTCCAAAATACTTTAATGCCTCCCTTATAATTTCATGTTTAACTCTTTTTACTGAGTAGCAGAACTGGGTATCAGTTGTTTGAATTAAAATCTTTTTATCAATTTGTCTTTCTGAAACAGAAACATAAATTCCTTGATCAAAAGTACATGTAATGAACAGTCCACCTTTTTTTTTGTAATAAAAATCGATATCTGTTCCACCTCCAGCAAGAGGAATCCTGTATGGTGTTTTGCTAATTATCATTTTATTTTAAAATTTGATTTCTTTGCGTCCTTATAAAAACCTTTTACAGTTTCTAAAGAATATTTATTAGGATTTTTACCAAAAGATTTAGTTTTTTTAAAAAATGATGTTGGAATAGTTATAATATCTGCTCCAGCTTTTGCAGCGCCAATTACGTCATAAACCATTCTACAGCTGGCCCATAAAGATAAGCACTTAGTTTTTTTTTTAATAAAATTAGCCATTATCCTAAATTCTTTATTTGCATCTATACCAATATCAAAAAGTCTTCCCGCAAAAATTGATAAGATATGTTTTTTATTTTTTATATAAGGATAAATTTCTTTTATTTGTTTAAGAGTAAAGATAGCTGTTATATTGAGCTTAATATTTTTGTCACTCAATTTTTTTATGAGTTTTTTAGTACTTTTACCTGATGTGTAGGTAATTGGAATTTTTACATAAATGCTTTCACTTATTTTGCTTATTTTAATAGCCTGATCAAAACAATTTTTTTCATCATCAGCGAATACTTCTATAGAAAGAGGTTTTTTTTTTGTAAGTTTTGAAAGATTTCTGGTGTATAACAAATAATCTTTTACACCCAATTTTCTAAATAAAGATGGGTTAAAAGTAAAACCATTTACACGATTTTTATATTTTTTTATTTCTTTATTATCTGCACCATCGAGATGAATTTGAATTTTTTTCATAAAAATTTCTTCACTTTATATTTCTTTAAATTTATTTCATAGTCAAATTATTAAGACTTATTTCTGTAAAATTTTAATATTTCATCATTTATCGGTCCTAATGAAGTATCATTTAAATAAAATATATTTTGATCATTCATTTTATCATAGTAATAAAGCCAATTTCTTTGAAAGTTATTTTTCAAAAATAATGAGTTTGCTCTTCTTCCATCAGAAATTATTATTGTCCCTGGCACTAAATAATACTCAAATTTTAATATATCAGAAACCATCGGCATCATATCACTATGCGAAATTGTAAAGTTATTGATTCTATTTTTGATTTTGAACTGATCGGGCCCATCTAAGTATATAAAATCAGGATTAACCAATGGTAATTTTTTATATTCTGTGCAAAATTTGTTATTAAATAAACTCATTTTACAATCTGAATAATGATAATTAACTCCTTTAAATCTTTTTAATATTTTATTGTTTCTTCTTTTTGTAATCTGTAAGAACTTTTTTTCATTTTCAAGAATATGAAGTTCAAATATATTCTTTTTTCTTATCTTGTGAGTTTTATTCTTATATTTTAATTTATTTAACATCAGAGCATGAGCCATTATTAAACTTGACCATCCTGATCCAAATTCTAGTATCGTTAATCTTTTATTCAAAATTACAAAAGAGTGTAAAAGATATAAATCTTTTAATTCAGGTAAATATGTGCTGTTAGTCCAAGGATCAATGAGGTCCTTTAAATTTCTTTTTTTAATTATTGGACTTTTCAAATGTTGCCAGATTTTATGTTTTTTAAAATAATTTATTATTTGCTTGTTATTCTTTCGGGGAGGAAATTTAATCTTATTTTGTATTAATTTCATAATTTATTTATAATTAACATATGTTTTAATAAACGATAAATTTAGAACTTTTATAACGTTCAACTATTGAACAGTAAAGCAAAAAATGTTATTCCAACTAAATAAGTAAGGCTATTACATAATATGAAAAAAAAATTGAAAATTTGCGCAATTATTCCTGCAAGGTCAGGTTCGCGAAAAGTAAAAAATAAAAATTTGTTACCGATTAAAGGTCACCCAATATTAGCTTATTCAATTAAAATAGCAAAAAAATCTAAATTTATTCAAAAAGTAGTTTTTTCAAGTGACTCAAAAAAATATCTAAAAATAGCTAACAGATATAAACCAGATATACTTCATTTAAGATCTAAGAAAAACGCTTCTTACAAGGCAACAGATTTAGATTTTTTAAAGGAAATTTCAAAATTTTTAATAAAAGATTATAAATACGATCCTGATCTCTTTATTTTATTAAGAGGAAATTGTCCAACTAGAAATTTATCTGTGCTAAATGACGCAATTAAAAAATTTTCGAAAGTATATCATAAGTATTCATCATTAAGATCTGTGACGAAAATGTCAGAAACAAGCTATAAAACTTTTTTTATTAAAAACAAAAAATTGTGTGGAGCATTTAACAAAAAATATGATATCGAAAGTTTAAATTTACCAAAAGAACATTTCAATGAAACTTACGCTGGAAACGGTTATATTGATATAATTAAAAGTCAATCAGTAAAAAAAAATTTTATTCATGGTCGTAAAGTATTGGCTTATGTAAACAAAGATATCTGTGTAGACATTGATTATCCAAGTGATATCGTCTATGCAAATTATATAATGAAAAACTTTAAATATTTTAAAATTGAAAAATGAAATTTAAATTCCAAACACCAAAATATTTTCAAAAATTTGAACCCCCTTCAATGATACCTCCTATCAAAATCTATTGGAAAAAATCAAAAGATTACTTTATATGGGACGAAAAAAATAAAAAGTACATAGATTTTACCTCTACAATTTTTGTGACAAATATTGGACATAGTAACAAAAAATTTAAGAAAAAAATTATAAATGTATTGAATAGTTCTTTAAGTCATAGTTATGTTTATTATAATAAGTATAGACAAGAATATATTTCTAAGCTTATAAAATTTGTAAATCGAAAAAAACTTGACAAATGTTTTTTTGCGTCTGCTGGAACTGAAGCCACTGAAGTTGCATTAAAATTAATGCGTTTAAATGGACTTAAGAAAAGTAGGTTCAAAAAAGGAATAATTTGCTTAAAAGGAAATTGGCATGGAAGAACAATGGGCGCTCAACAAATGTCAGATAGTAAAGAACAGTCTCAGTGGATAACTACTAAAGATAAAGATATTTACCATTTGGATTTCCCTTATCCATGGATTGATGGATTTGATAAAGCAGGTTTTTTTGAAAAATCTTTAACAAAAAGATTTAAAAAAAATTACAATTTTAAAAAAAATATTTCCGGTATCATGATTGAAGCATTTCAAGGTTGGGGATCTCTTTTTTACCCATCTAAATATATTAAGAGCCTTGTTAAATTTGCCAAAAAAAACAATATCTTAATAAGTATAGATGAAATGCAGTCTGGGTTCAGTAGAACAGGAAAAAATTTTGCTTTTGAACATTATAATTTTACTCCTGATATTGTGTGTTGCGGTAAAGGAATGGGTTCTGGTATGCCGTTATCTGGAGTGGTTACATCAAAAAAATTAATTAATATACCTAATGCGAATTTACAGTCTACCCATTCCGCAAACCCCTTGGCATGTGCCGCGGGAACAGCAACTATTGATGAAATTAATAGATTAAAACTTACAGAAAGATCTAGAAAACTTGGTAATGTTTTTTCAATATATTTAAAAAAAATAAAAAAAGAACATTTAAACTGTGTTGGATATGTAACAAATAAAGGCTTAATAGGAGCAATTATATTTAGAAATTATAACGGTGTCACAGCAAAAAATATAGCAAGTTCAGTTGCAATGAAATGTTTGAAAAAGGGTCTGTTAGTTGTAGCTACCAATAGAGACTCGATAAAGTTAGGCCCTCCATTAATTATTTCAAAAAAAGATCTTATAAAATCTATGAAAATCTTAAATACTTGTATTGAGGAGTTCTTAAGTGAAAATAGTAAAAAACATTAGACATATAGGAATAGTCACAAAAAATATAGAAAAATCAATTTGGTTTTACGAAAAAATATTAGGTTTTAAAAAAAAAATCAAAATGATTGAGCAAGGAAGTGTAACGGATAAACTAACTAATTTAAAAAAAACAAAAATTAAAACTGTCAAACTTAAATCTGCAAATAGTAAAGTAATGATTGAGCTTTTAGAATTTAAGAAAAAGAAAAAGAGAGAGAATGAAGAGTACAATATTTCTAGAATTGGAGCTTCCCATTTTGCTGTAACTATCAATAATTTGGAAAAAACATATAATCTTCTTAAGAAAAAAGGCATAAGGTTTATATCTAAGCCTATGCTATCAAATGATAAAAAAGTTAAGTTGACGTTTTGTAGAGCTCCAGAAGGAACACTCATAGAGATGGTAGAAGAGTTAAAAAGTTACAAATGAAAAAAACTTACAATGTTTTAATACTCGGTGCCTCTTACGGTTCTGTTATAGCAATTAAAGTTTTAGCTGCAGGTCATAATGTTGATTTATTGTGTTTGGAGCAAGAGTCAAAATTAATAAATGCAGAGGGAATTAATGTATCGATACCTTCAATTAGAAATAAGGAAGAAGTTAATTTAAACTCAAAAAAACTTTCAGGCAAATTAAATGCTATTACTAGGTCTAATTTAGAAAATATAGATATTTGTTTTTTAGCGATGCAAGAACATCAATATATCAAGGATCACAAACTTACAGTTTTGTTAAAAGAAATAGCTACAAAAAATATTCCGATGATTTCTGTAATGAATATTCCACCATCAATATTTTTAAAAAAAATAAAAAATATTCAAATGAATAATATGGAAAAAATCTATAAAAGTTATAAAATTTGGGAAAATATAAATCTTAATTATTTTTCAGCCTCAAGTCCGGACCCTCAAGCTTTTAAGCCTAATCCTTCTAAAAGTAATTTTCTTAAAGTGAGATTAGCCTCAAACTTTAAAATCGCTAAGTTTAATGATGATAAATCTAATTATATTATACAGAAATTGGAAACTGATATTAAAAAATTAAAATTGCCTATTTATTTCAATATATTTGAGAGTTCTTTAATAAGTTTAGCTAAATGGCCAATGTTAATAACGGGTAATTATAGGTGTATAAAAAAAAATAAAATTTTATCTATTAAGGATGCTATTTTAGAAAATATAGAACATTCAAAAAAAATTTATAATTCAGTATTAGAATTCACTTTAAATCTTGGCGCGAATGAAAAAGATTTAATTATTTTTGAAAAATATTTAAAAAGATCGTCATTATTAGATGCCCCTTCGAGTGTTGCTAGAGCTATTAATAATAATAATAAAGAAATTGAAAGATTTGATTTACTGTTAAGTGAAATAGCCAAGCAAAAAAATTTTGAAATCACAGGTTTAAACGAAATTATCGAAACGATTAATATTAGAATAAAACAAATAAATTAATCTATATTTTCTCTTTAATCTGTTTAATTAAATAATCTGTCCATAACGATCTACCTTTTTCATTTACATGATCATCGTCAGTAAAATATTTTTTTTCAGTTAATATTAACGGTGGTATCCAAGTTAAGTTGCTGAACTTTTTTGTATCTACTTTATTAATAATCATCTTTAATGTGTCAGCATCATTTTGGTTTGCTAAAATAGGGGGTGAAATTACAATAATTTTCGGAGTGTTTTCATTTATGCTATTTTCAATCTTGTTCAACTGATATTTTAGGTTTTTATTAATATTTTTAAATTTAGCTTTTGAATACGATATAACTTCAAAATTTTCTAATTTTCTAAAATTTTGCAAATCACCGTTATTATTTTGATTTTTTATTCTGTTGCTAATTATTTCCTCATTTCGTGAGTTATAATTAACTATGAACCTTGCTCTACCTACTAAATTTGGAATCAGTTTTTCTACGTATGAGTCATCTATTTGCTTGATTACCGGTAATCTTTTTGCAAAAAGAACAACATCGTCTTTATTTAGTTCTCTATGTAATTTTTCAAAAAGAATATCTACTTCATACTCATAAGCAGAACTACAAAAATTAAAAGACTTTATGTTAGTAGATAATTCTATAATTTGTGATTTAACACCAAATTCACAATGAGATCGACCAAACACAATTATTTTTTTCTCATTAATTTTGTCGACATCTTTAAGTCTATTCATAAGATAATTTTCGTTAAAATTAAAAAAACTTTCTAAAAAAGCTATTGAACTAATTATTGTCAAATAAATAAAAAAAATACCAAAAAATATTCTTTTAAATCCGTGCATATAACAACTCTCCTGTATTTAGGCCAAAACTTATAAACATTAAAAAAAGTACAATTACGACATATGGTTTCCTAAAATAATTATATTTATTTTTTTTATTTCTTTTTTGAACAAATTCAAAAAAAATAAAGATTATCGCGAGCATAATAGCAAAAATAAATCCCCAATTACTTGTGTTAAAAAAGTTACTGATAAAACTTACTTCACTTTGGCTAAATTCCGTATAACTTTGGAAATCAAAAAAATTAAATATCTTTCCTAATAATCTTGAACCATTTGCATCAATCGCTAGAAACCTACCAAATACAAAAAATAAAAACATTGATGTATAACCTATAATTTTTGAAATACTAAGATGCTTAATATATTGAACATACACAAAGTAAATTATCCCGTGAAATAGACCCCACAATAAATAATTAAATGTAATTCCATGCCACAAAGCGGAAACAACAAAAATAAAACAAGCAAATATTGCTTTAAAATTTCTAGATTTAATTCCAAAGACAAACTTATGTAATATGTATTTTTGTAAAAATTTCCCAAGTGTAATATGCCAGTTCTGCCAAAATTTTACTACATTATGAGAAGTGAATGGGTGGTTAAAATTCTTTGAAATTTTGATATTGAACAATAATGCAAATCCATAAGCTAAAAAACTATATCCTGCAAAATCAAAATAAAATTTTAACTCAAATATTGTTGCACATAAGAACGACATTAAAGGATTATCAAATGAAATCATCTGTGCAGGTGCAAGCCTATTTCCTATTACAAATTTCATAAACGCGCCTAAAACTATCCATGATAAAGATGAAAACAATCTATGAGATGTTGTTATAATTTTGATGCTATCGAATTTTTTCATTAATGATGGATTTTCAATCGGACCAGATAATAATTTGAAGGGTAAAACAATATATAATAATAAATCGAAAGCATTTATGTTAAATTGTATATTTCTATTTCTTTGATCAGCACAATCTGAAATGTAAGAAAACGCACTCAATAAATAAAATGGCATCGCTAAATAAATTACAACTGTTTGTTTTTCTTCATTTATACCTGTTAAAGTATTTATTTGACCTGAAAAATTAAGAATAATTAAAAGAAGAAAAGCTAAAGGAACTGAATAGTTGCTAAAAAATTTTAAAATCTTTTTCGACTCGATTTTATTTAAAAAATACAAGCATAATAAAACTGTTAGGTATATAGAAGTAATAAAAAAACATGAAATTATTGTTCCACTAATTAAGTATAAAAATAAAAAACCAAAAGCAATAAGGAACACTTTGAGGTTTTTTGTTGCTAGAATTTTTGACACCATATAAGTCATTAAATGTTAAATATTTTCATCTTATTTATATATTTATAATGCTAAATTGCTTAAATATGGTAAATGTTAATTTAGAATATAACATTAATAATTTATAAGGACTAATAGCTAATAAATCAAAGAAAAATATATTCTATGATTACCAGATTTACTAAAGATAATAGAATATGAAAAAAAAAACATACACTCACACTTCTTTAACCAGAGGAAAAAGAGAGCTCTCTTTGTATAAGTTCAGACTTAATAAAGTCAGACTAGAATGGTGTAAACAAGTTTTAGAGATTATTAAAAAATTCAAAATTAAATCTTTAAATGACCTTGGTTGTAACTACTTTCAGCTTTATAAAGAAATAAAAATTCAAAACCTAAAATATAATTATTTTGGATACGATATAGACAAAAAGTTTGTTGAAATAGGTTTAAAAAAATTTCCTGAACTAAAAAGAAAATATAAAATATGTAATATTGAAAGACAAAATTTAAGAAAGGTTGATTGCACTGTAGCTTCCGCCGTCCTTGAGCATGTGGACAAACCGAATAAGTTTTTAGAAAAGATTTTAAATAGCACAAAAAAAATAATTATTATAAGAAGCCAGTTTGGTGCAAATAACTCTAAAACTAAAACTAAACTAGGTGCGTTGAAACCAGTGAATTTTAATCAATTTTCTTTTAGTGATTTTTCAAGTAAGATTGAGAAAAAAAATTTTAGCTGCTTTTATTTTTTAGATAAAGCAACAAATTATTCTTTAAAATTTAAAAGAATAAACAAACAAACTAATTCTTATAGAAGAATTTTTATTATGGTAGCAATTAAAAATGGATCCTAGAAATAAAATTGCTGTAATTACTGGAGGCTTTAGAGGGTCTGGGGCCGAAGTAATTAAGCTTTTCATTGAGAATAATTATAAAGTTTATTCCTTAGACAAAAATTTTAAAAAAAAAATTGAATATAATGAAAATAATATTAATTATAAAATTGATTTATCAAATTTTAATCAGATAAAAAGATTTGCTAATTTTATAAAAAAAAAAGAAAAGAAGATTGATTGTTTAATAAATAATGCTGGTATTAGTCTGGTAAAAAATAGAAATATAAACACATATTGGAACAAAACTTTATCTGTTAATCTGAATGCAATATTTTTTATTTCTGAGTTTTTACTTCCTCTTCTTAAAAAATCAAAATTTGCCTCTATTGTAAATATTTCAAGTATTTCAAGTAAGGTCGCTATGAGCAAGAATCCCGCATACAATGCTGCAAAAGCCGGCGTATTAGCGCTAACTGCAAGTCAAGCTTTAGATTATTCAAATTTCAAAATTAGATCAAACGCAATATGTCCTGGGTACATTAAAACAAATATGACGAAGAAATCATTTCAAAATATAAAGTTAAGAAACGAGAGATTAAAAAGGTTAATTATAAAAAGATACGGTGAGCCTGAGGAAATAGCAAATTTAGTATATTTCCTTTGTACAGAAAAATCAAAATATATAAATGGTCAAGATATTGTTATAGATGGTGGATTAACTAAAAGAGGTATTTGACCTGATTATGACGCCAAAAAATAAAGAAATTATAAAATTTATTAAACATGTTTTAAAAAAGATTGAACCAATTAACAAGAAAATAAATAAGTCAAAACTCAACTTTAAAAACAAAAGTCGCTTAGAAGTTGACCCAGTGACTAAATTTGATTTGCTAATTGAAAAAAAAATTAGAGAAACGATTAAGAAAAAATTTCCCGATCACAGAATTATAGGTGAGGAAATTAAAAGTAAAAAAACAAAAAGCAATTTTACTTGGTATATTGATCCAATTGATGGGACAAAAGCTTTAGTAATGGGGCTCTCTAACTGGTCTAACTTAATTGGACTTTTCAATAATTCAAAGTCAATTTTAAGTGTAGCAAATTTTCCTGCGTTGAATAAAGTTTATTTTGCTGACAAAAATAATACTTACTTAAAATCTGATGGTAAAACAAAAATTTTAAATTTAACCAAAAAAAATATATTAAATAAAACAATAATTGCAATGAATACTATGTCAACTAATAAGAATATTAAAATATTAGAAAGAATTAAAAAAAAATTTTTTTTGAAAATAACTGGTGCTGATGCATTAAACTACTGTCTTTTATGCGAAGGAAAAATTGATGTGGTTATTGAGTCCGGATTAAAAAAAGTAGACTTTTATCCATTGATGAGAATGATAAAAAACTCAGGCGGTTTAATTTCAGATTGGGAAGGTAAACAAAATTACAAACACGGTGATGTTCTAGTTTCTAGTAACAAAAAGTTACATTCTTATTTTCTCAAAAGTATATTAGTTTAATAAATTTTTTTCAGTGCATAAATCAAGCCAATTGAGCTATTAGTACTGGTCAGCTACACGCGTTACCACGCTTACACATCCAGCCTATCAACGTAGTGGTCTACTACGGCTCTAAAGGAAGAACTAGTTTTGAGGTGAGTTTCCCACTTAGATGCTTTCAGCGGTTATCTCTTCCATACTTAGCTACCCGGCACTGCAGCTGGCGCTACAACCGGTCCACCAGTGGTATGTCCATCCCGGTCCTCTCGTACTAGGGACAGCTCCTCTCAATTCTTCTA
The DNA here is from genome assembly GCA_902620525.1 of uncultured Pelagibacteraceae bacterium. Taxonomy (GTDB): domain Bacteria; phylum Pseudomonadota; class Alphaproteobacteria; order Pelagibacterales; family Pelagibacteraceae; genus Pelagilacustribacter. Next base: position 163,086 of record CACNIK010000001.1, read on the forward strand.
CACCCATGGCAGATAGGGACCGAACTGTCTCACGACGTTCTGAACCCAGCTCACGTACCACTTTAATTGGCGAACAGCCAAACCCTTGGGACCTGCTCCAGCCCCAGGATGTGATGAGCCGACATCGAGGTGCCAAACACCCTCGTCGATATGGACTCTTGGAGGGTATCAGCCTGTTATCCCCGGCGTACCTTTTATCCGTTGAGCGATGGCCCTTCCACTCAGAACCACCGGATCACTATGACCGTCTTTCGACTCTGCTCGACTTGTCAGTCTTGCAGTCAGGCAGGCTTATGCCATTGCACTCTACGAACGATTTCTGACCGTTCTGAGCCTACCTTCGCACGCCTCCGTTACTCTTTGGGAGGCGACCGCCCCAGTCAAACTACCCACCATACAATGTCTTGCTGCCGGATTACGGCAAGCAGTTAGATGTCAAGAATAATAAGAGAGGTATTTCACTGTTGACTCCACTTAAGCTGACGCCCAAGTATCAAAGTCTCCCTCCTATGCTAAACATATCATTCCTAACACCAATATAAAGTTGTAGTAAAGGTGCACGGGGTCTTTCCGTCTAACCACGGGAACTCCGCATCTTCACGGAGAATTCAATTTCACTGAGTTGATGTTGGAGACAGCGGAGAAATCGTTACGCCATTCATGCAGGTCGGAACTTACCCGACAAGGAATTTCGCTACCTTAGGACCGTTATAGTTACGGCCGCCGTTCACTGGGGCTTCAGGAGTGAGCTTGCACTCACCACATTAACCTTCCAGCACCGGGCAGGCGTCAGACCCTATACATCCACTTACGTGTTAGCAGAGCCCTGTGTTTTTGATAAACAGTCGCTTCTCCCTGGCTTGTGCCACCTTTGTTAAGTTGCCTTAATAAAGGTCCTCTTTCTTCCGAAGTTACAGAGGCATTTTGCCGAGTTCCTTCAACATCATTCTCTCAAGCGCCTAATTATACTCTAATAATCCACCTGTGTCGGTTTAGGGTACGGTCTTATGATGGAGCTATTTCCTGGGACTTCTTCACAGCTAACTCAATCCAATAAGAGTTAACAATTTATGAAATCCGTCACTACCATCTGGTCAAGGAATATTAACCTTGTTCCCATCGCCTACGGCTCTCGCCCTCGACTTAGGGACCGACTAACCCTGCGCGGATTAACCTTGCGCAGGAACCCTGGGATTTTCGGCGACAGAGTTTTTCACTCTGTTAATCGTTACTTATGTCAGCATTCGCACTTCTGATACCTCCAGTGTCCCTCGCGGGTACACCTTTACAGGCTTACAGAACGTTCCGCTACCGCATGTAATTTCCTAAGAAATTACACACCCACAGATTCGGTACATGATTTGAGCCCCGTTACATCTTAGGCGCAGAAATTCTATTAGACCGGTGAGCTGTTACGCTATCTTTAAAGGATGGCTGCTTCTAAGCCAACCTCCCGGCTGTTAAGGAATCTCCACATCCTTTCACACTTAATCATGATTTAGGGACCTTATCTGGTGATCTGGGCTGTTCCCCTCTCGACCATGGACCTTAGCACCCACAGTCTGTCTGTTGAGGAATTATGTTTGGCATTCGGAGTTTTATCAGGTTTGGTAAAGATTTCTCTCCCCTAGCCCGTTTAGTGCTCTACCTCCAAACATATGTTTGTTCAACGCACTACCTAAATAGTTTTCGCGGAAAACCAGCTATCTACGAATTTGGTTGGCCTTTCACCCCTTACCACAAGTCATCCAAAGACTTTTCAACGTCAACTGGTTCGGTCCTCCGGCAAGTGTTACCCTGCTTTCAACCTGCTCATGGTAAGCTCATTCGTTTTCGGGTCTAATTCATACAACTAATCGCCCATTTAAGACTCGCTTTCGCTACGCCTACACCTTACGGCTTAAGCTTGCTGGAT
>CACNIK010000001.1:167500-308488 GCA_902620525.1 uncultured Pelagibacteraceae bacterium
GTAATAAAAGTTATTTTCGTTAAAGCGTGTACGACAATTTCTCTATTAACCTAGCCGTCCACACTTCTCTTCTTAAAAATTTACAATTTAAAAAAGCTAAGACTTTAAACAAAAGTCTAAACACACCTCTACTAATGATAAAATTGTATCGTAGAGGTGAGCGCTCGTTGTATTACAATAGCTGGAATTGTCAAGGCGTATATTGGTCTAAAAACCCACTAAAATTGGGCTAAAAGTGCTTCTAATAATTGCAAAATTTATCTAATTTTTATAGAAAACAACTATGGCGTTAAAAGATTTCCTCAATAAAATTAGAGACATTTCTTTCACATATAATCATAAAAAAAGTGAGTCAAACATTTTCCAAAATTTCAAGTTATTACTTTATCCTACAGTTTTAATATTTGCTGTCACAATTTATTTTACCACTTATAATTCTATTAATAATCAAAAAATCCTGAATGATAAAAATCTTGAGATTTTTTTGAATTCTAAAGATTTTACATTTAAAGAAAGATCTTTTTTTAAAGGTTTAAGTGACCCATATGCGGAATTTAACTATAAAATTGAAAACAACGACTCTATAGGTAGGATTTTAAAAAAATTTAGAATTTCAGATAATGAAATACAGAAAATTATTGAGGGATTAAAAAAAAAGAAATTAACTAATATTTATGCAGGAAGAGATTTAAACATTGTTTTAAAAAAATTAGATAACGGATCTCACAGCATTCTCAGTGTTATGTATCCTATTAATAATACTTTAAGTGTAGAGATTAGAAAGAACAAAGATTTAATTGAAATTAAAGAAAATATTCTCAAATTAAATAGAAAAGAAGCGGTAGTAAAAAATACTATAAATAATAATCTATACTCTGCTGCTATTGAAGTAGGTATTGAGCCAAATATAATTATAGAATTTGCAAGAATATATGGATTTGAAATTGATTTTCAAAGAGATATTCGAAAAGGGGACGTTTTTGAAATTTATTATGAAAAATTTTTGGATGACAAAAATATAGTTCGAGATACTGGAAAAATTATTTACGCTCACATGAATGTCAATAATAGGGAAATAAATCTTTATAATTATAAAGATAAAAACGAAGATGGATATTATGATATAAGTGGTAAAAGTATTGTAAAATCTTTGATGAAGACACCAATTAATGGTGCAAGGCTTTCATCATCCTTTGGGATGAGAAAGCATCCTATTCTAGGTTTTAACAAAATGCATAGAGGAACAGACTTTGCAGCGCCAACAGGTACACCCATAATGGCCTCTGGCTCAGGAACTGTCACAAGAGCTAGATGGTGTGGTGGTGGAGGTAATTGTATAAAGATAAGACACAACTCAACTTATGAAACTATTTATGCTCACATGTCTAAATTTGCAAGAGGAATTAAAGAAGGTAAAAAAGTAAAACAAGGACAAATTATTGGTTATGTAGGTTCTACAGGTTTATCTACTGGTCCACATCTCCATTATGAAGTAGTTGTAAATGGAAAAAAAGTAAATTCACAAAAATTAAAGTTGCCATCTGGAAAAATATTAAAGAGTGAAGCAAGAGAAAAGTTTGAATTAGAGAGAATTAAAATTGATTTACGGCTTGCTGAATTAAGATTAAATAATTAAGAAGATGTTATATTTTTTTCTCATTTGAAGAGTTAGAACTAAAATTAACATCTTCACTTTTAACAGTATTGTCTAAAGCTGGTTTATTCTTATCATTAACTTCTGCCAATTTTCTAGAAAAATGCTCAGCATGTTGTAAATAATTTTCAATTAAGACTGGGTCTCCACTGCTTTGTGCATCTTTAGCAAGTTGTTGATATTTAAATATAACTTTTTCAATACTTGCGGGATTTGAAAGGGATCCATTTCGACTAAAATTTTTATTTCCTGTATTATTTGAAAAATGACCATTGCTACTATGACTTGAAGTTGGTCTTCTTCTAAAGTTGTTTTTCTGTTGTCTGCCTCTGAAATTTCTACGTCTATTGTTATTCATAATATTGTTAATAATGATTTAGCACTGATAAAATACATCTTATATTATCTTTATAATCATTAATTAAAAACTTTTCTTTAAACTTATTTAATTTCAAAATTTGTGAAACTTTTTTATATTGCCCATTTCCAATTTCTATGGCGAGCATCCCATTATTCTTTAAGATTTTCCTCGATTTGTAGATAACTTTTCTCATTACGTCAAGCCCATCATTTCCTCCATCTAATGCTAATTTTGGCTCAAATTTTTTAATACCAATATCTAAATTTTTTAATTGATGTCGAGCTATATAAGGTGGATTTGAAACAATTAAATCAAATTTAAAGCTGTTAAAATTAGATATAGATGTATTCACAAATTTAATTCTTTTTGAAACATTATTGTTTCTGGCGTTTTTTATTGCAATTTTAATAGCTTTATTTGAAATATCAATAGCGACAGCTTTAGAGTTATTTAATTCTTTTAACAATGAAATAATAATGCAGCCTGACCCTGTTCCTATATCTAAAATAAAAGGATTACGATCTTTAAAATACTTAAGCACAGTTTCGACCAAAATTTCTGTTTCAGGTCTAGGTATTAAGACATCTTTACAGACATTAAAATTCATACTCCAAAATTCCTTTTTATTAATGAGGTAAGCAATAGGTTCTTTTCTTAATGCACGTCTACTAATCAAATTGTTGAAAAACCTTATTTGATTTTGACTCATTTCTAAATTTGATTTTAATAAAAATTTTTCTCGTGACTCTCCGGTTACACTGGATAGTAAAAGCTCAGTATCAATAATATGAGATTTTATTTTATTTTTTTTAAGAAAATTCGATCCTTTTTTAATTAACTCATTTGAAGTCATTAAGCTAATTCCTGTAATTTTAAATTTTGATCTTTTAATCTTAAACTCTCATTCATTTCCTCATGAATTTCTCCGCTTAAAAATTCATCAAGCTTGTGTAATGTTAAATTTATTCTGTGGTCAGTAACTCTACCTTGAGGAAAATTATACGTTCTTATTCTTTCAGATCTATCGCCGCTTCCTATTTGATTTTTTCTATTTTCAGATCTCTCTTTATCCTTTTTTTGTTTTTCAGCTTCATAGACTCTAGCCCTTAATATTTTTAACGCTTTAGCTTTATTTTTGTGTTGAGATTTTTCATCTTGTTGGCTAACTACTACACCTGTTGGAAGGTGTGTAATTCTTACTGCACTGTCAGTTGTATTAACTGACTGACCTCCAGGTCCCCCAGAGCGAAAAACGTCTATCCTTAAGTCACTATCTTTTATCTTAATATCTACTTCTTCCGCTTCAGGTAAAACAGCCACAGTCGCAGCAGATGTATGAACTCTTCCTTGAGTTTCAGTGTCAGGTACTCGCTGTACCCTATGTACTCCAGACTCATATTTTAAATAAGAATATATATCGCTTCCTGTTACTGAAAAAATTATTTCTTTGAAACCTCCAGCCTCACTTTTAGATATATTTATAATTTCAAGTTTCCAATTTTTTTTTGAACAAACTTTCTCATACATTTTAAATAGGTCTGAACAAAATAGAGTTGCTTCTAAACCTCCTGTCCCTGCTCTTATTTCAACAATAGCATTTTTTTTATCATCTAGATCTTTTGGTAACAAAAATATTTTAAGTTTATTTTCATTAATTTTGTTTTGTTTTTCTAGTTCATTCAGTTCTTTTTTTGCTAAATTAATCATGTCATTATCACTTTTTTCATCATTTATAATATTTTCAAGATCTTTTTTTTCATTTTCAAAATTGAGATAATTGATTGCATTTTTTAAGATGGTGCCAAGCTCAGAATACTCTTTTGATTTATCTGCGAAATTCTTAGGGTCTACATTTCCACTTGAAAGTTCTTTTTCTATAGAATTATGTTTTGAAACAATTGCTTCAACCTTTTCTGCTGGAATCATATTTAATTATTTTTTTCTTTGACCTTTTCTTCTACTAATTTAACAACTTGACTTATAATTTCATTATTAATGACTTTCTTGTGCGGAATACCTGAAAGATAAAGCAAATTACTATCGTTACCTCCGCCTGTAATTCCAATTTCAGTTTGAGCAGCTTCACCTGGCCCATTAACTACACATCCAATTATAGATAAAGTAATCGGCTTTTTAATATGAGATAATTTTTCCTCCAAAACTTTAACTGTATCTATAACTGGAAAGGCCTGTCTGGCGCAGGAAGGGCAGGATATTATTTTTACTCCTCGGGATCTAATATTAAGTGATTTTAAAATTTCATAACCAGCTTTAATTTCTTCTTCGGGATCCGCTGATAGTGAGACCCTAATTGTATCTCCTATTCCATTAATTAATAAATGTCCCATTCCAATTGATGATTTTATACTTCCCGTGATTAGTCCACCTGCTTCTGTTATACCAAGATGTAACGGATAATCACATTTTTCCGATAATAATTCGTAAGATTTAATTGCTAAAAAAATATCTGATGATTTAACACTTAGCTTAAAATTAAAAAAATTATGGTCTTCAAATAGTTTAATATTATAAACTGCACTCTCAACAAGAGCTTCTGGGCAAGGTTCTTTGTATTTATCCAATAAATTTTTTTCTAAAGATCCAGCATTTACACCTACTCTAATTGAGCAATTATAATCTTTAGCTGCTTTAACAACATCTAAAATTCTTTCTTTTGATCCAATATTGCCAGGATTTATTCTTAAACATGCTGCACCATTTTTTGCAGCCTCTATAGCTCGCTTATAGTGAAAATGTATGTCTGCAACTATAGGCACATTCACATTTTTAGTTATTTCTTTTAAGCATTGAGTTGAGCTTTCATCTGGGCAAGATATTCTTACTATATCAGCTCCTTTTTCTTCAAGCCTGTTTACTTGATTAATAGTGGATTTTATATCAGTAGTTAAAGTATTCGTCATAGATTGAACACTGATTGGTGAGTCACCTCCGACTAAAACTTTGCCTACTTTAATTACTTTTGTTTTCTTTCTTTTAACTACTCTGTAAGGTCTTATTTCCATATCAATCTAAATTAAATATATTATGCAATTTTTTTACTGCCTTAACTGTTGAGGTTTCATCAATAATAACAGAGATTTTTATCTCAGAAGTTGATATTGCTAAAATATTAATTTTTTCATCTGCTAATGCTCTAAACATTTTATATGTTACACCAGGAGTTGTTACCATACCAGCTCCAACTATTGAAATTTTTGATACATTATCTTTATAGCTTAAATTTTTAAACTTAATCTTATTATTTTTTTTCAATATTTTTAAAGATTTATCAAGATCCTCTCTTTTTGTTGTGAAAGTGATATCTGTAGTTTTGCCATCAGATGATACGTTTTGAATTACCATATCAATATTTATCTGGTTTTTTCCGAAGGGTTCAAAAATTTCAGCAGCCACACCAGGTTTATCTTCTACTGCTTGAAGAGTAATTTTTGCATCATCTTTAGAGTAAGCTACTCCTGTAACAGCTTTACTGTAATCAAGATTATCTTTATTAAAAATTTTTGTACCTTGACGATCTGTGAAGGTTGATCTGACTTGAAGTGGTATGTCATAAATCATTGCTGTTTGAACAGCTGAAGATTGCATTACTTTAGCCCCTAGAGATGACAACTCTAACATTTCCTCATATGATATTTTATCTATTTTTTTTGCTATCGGAATTTTATTGGGATCTGTTGAGTATACACCCTCAACATCTGTATATATTTCGCAACTGTCCGTATTAAAAATCTTTGCAATTGCTACTGCAGTCGCATCTGAGCCTCCTCTTCCTATAGTGGTTATATCACCTAAACTAGATATGCCTTGATACCCAGGTATTATAGCAATCCCGCCATTTGATAAATATTTATCAATTTTTGTTATACTCATATTTATAATTCTAGCATTATTATTTTCTCCCTCAGTTAAAATCGGGATCTGCCAACTCATAAATGACCTGGCTGTTACACCTAATTCACTTAAAGCTCCAGAAATTAAAGCGCAAGAAATCTGTTCTCCTGTGGATAGTAAAACATCTAATTCTCTTTTATTAAAATTACTTGATATAGATTTTGATAACGAAATAAGTTCATTAGTTTTTCCAGCCATTGCAGAAACAACAACAATAATTTGATTGCCGAGCTCTGACTCTTTTTTAATGATTTTTGCCGCATGTACAATCCTATCAATAGAGCCTACTGATGTTCCACCAAATTTTAAAACTTTTTTTTTCATAATTTAGTTCTAGTATAGTATGAATAAAGATATTTAAATACTTTTAAAAAATTTATGACTACAATAAATCAAGAGGAAATTCAAAAATTTTCAAAACTTGCTGAAGAATGGTGGGATGTATCGGGTAAATTCAAACCTCTTCATATGTTCAATCCAATAAGAATAGAATATATTTTAGAAAAAACATCTAGCCATTTTCAAAGAAGTGGTGATGAACTTCCATTTAAAGGATTAAAATTTTTAGATATTGGGTGTGGTGGAGGATTAATATCAGAGCCAATGCGTAGACTAGGAGCGGAAGTTACTGGTATAGACGCATCTTTGAAAAATATTGAGGTCGCAAAGTTACACGCAAAAAAGAATAATCTTAAAATAGATTACTTAAATACTTCACCTGAAAAGATGTCTGAAAATCAAAAATTTGATGTAATTTTAAATCTAGAAATTGTTGAACATGTTGAAGATGTAGATTTATATTTCAAAAGTTGTGCAAAATTATTAAAAAAAAATGGATTAATGTTTACAGCAACTCTTAATCGAACATTTATATCTTTTGTAAAAGCGATAATTGGAGCTGAATATGTTTTGAGATGGCTTCCAATTGGAACTCATGATTGGAACAAGTTTTTAAAACCAAGGGAAATAGAGGAGAAAATTAGTAATCTAAATTTTTCTGTAATTGAAATTAAAGGCCTTCAGTTTAATCTCATCACTCAAAAATGGAAGCAGTCGAAAGATTTATCTGTGAATTATATTATTACAAGCGTAAAAAACTAATTGTCTTTATCTACCCATGGTATATTTACTAAATCAATACCATCTTCTTTTAATTCTTCTTTTTCCTTCTGTGTAGCTTTACCATAAATATTTTTTTTACTATTTTTATCATAGTAAACTTCTCTAACTTTATTTGCAAAATTTTTATCAACATATTCAAAATTTTTTTCAACAAACTTGCGTAATTTTAACAAGTCTCTCTTAAAATTTTTCATCTTAATATTTGAGATTTTTTTTTGTTTGTTATGTAATTTAGGGCTAGTAATACTAGGTGCCATTATAGACTTTTCAACTTTTTTTGTTTGACAGAAAATACATTCTATCAAATTTTTATTTTTTAATCTGTCAAATTCTTTTGAGTCTGAAAACCAGCTTTCAAATTCATGTTTGTTTGTACATTTAAGAATATATTTTATCATATAAAGTAAATAATAATTTATTAAAAAAATTCAAGTTGAATTTTTATAATCCGCATTAATATCTATGTAGTCGTGAGTAAAGTCACAAGTATAGCATTCAAAAAATTCTGAACCAGTGTTAAGATTTATCTCAATAATAATAGAGTCCCATTTCATGTATTCTCTTATTTTGTCTAAGTCAATATTCTCAACAGGTGCTCCATTTTCTGATAACAAAAATTCACCAAATTTAATAGAAATTTTATTTTTATCAACTTTTTCTCCAGATTTGCCTATTCCCATGACAACTCTTCCCCAGTTAGGGTCTTCTCCCGCGATTGCAGTTTTTACCAGTGGTGAGCATGCAACTGATAAGGCAATTTTTTTGGCACTTAAAATTGATTTTGCATTCATAACTTTTATAGTCAAAAATTTTTTTGCCCCTTCACCATCAACAACTACTTGTTTTGCTAAATTTAAACACACGTTTTTAAGTGATGTTTCAAATTTTTGAATCACTGGATCATTAATTCCTCTATTGTGTCCAATTTTTATTTTTCTAGTTGAAAAAATTGACACCATATCATTTGTAGACTGATCACTATCAACAGTTATTGCATTGAAAGTATTTGCAACGGCTTTTTTAAGTAAAGTTTTTAACAAATTTGATGGAATATCAGCATCAGTAAAAATGAAAGATAACATTGTTGCAAGGTTTGGTGCAATCATACCTGAACCTTTTGCAATAGCTGCGATACGGATAATTTTGTTATTAAAAGTAAATTCTTCGTAAGCTAGTTTCGGTTTTGTATCAGTAGTCATAATAGCTGAGGCAGTTTTAATCCAAATCAATTTGTTTTGGTCGTCTCTTAATTTTGAAACAAGGTCGTTCATTCTATTTGTTATTTTTTCTACTGGAAATTTTTCACCAATTATTCCTGTTGATGCAAAGATAAGGTCCTTTGTTTTTATTGATTCTGATATGCCCTCTTCTTTTTGTGACTCTCTTAAAGTTAAATTTTTCGCTAAACTTTTTGCAACAAGATCTATTGACTCATATCCTTGTTTGCCTGTGAAGGTATTAGCATTTTTTGTATTTACCAATAATGCTTTTATGACTTTTTTATTTGAATTTTCATTCCAAGTTATTGTTTCAGAAACAATTGAATTTGTTGTGTTTAGAGTTGCATAATTAGCCCCTTCTCTAAAATAAAAAAGAGCTAAGTCATCTCTCCCGTTGTCATAAAGATCCGCAGATATTGAAGAAACCTCTAGACCATCCAAAGGCTTGAGATCTTGAAATTCACCCATTTTTGATAATTTGGATTTATCCGAAAGAAAATTTTTTAAATTTATTGTCATTGTTACTATTTAATTTAAGTTATAAATACATATATAGAATATTAATGAATTTATTTACAGCAGCTTTTAGTAAGATATTTAAAAGTAGTAATCAACAGGTATTAGACAAAATAAAACCTTTGATAGTCGAGATCAATAATCGGGAGAAATCATTATCTTCGTTAAAGAACGAAGAATTTAGGGAAAAAACGCATTTTTTAAAAAAACAAGTTTTAAGTGGTGTAAAGTTAGACAACCTAATTCCAGAGAGTTTTTCTTTGGTCAGAGAGGCAGCAAAGAGGGTCTTGGGTGAACGGCACTTCGATGTTCAGTTAGCGGGAGGAGTTATTCTTCATCAAGGTAAAATCGCTGAGATGAAAACTGGTGAAGGAAAAACTTTAGTTTCTACTTTACCAGCATTTTTAAATTCTTTAAGTGGAAAAGGAGTTCATGTCGTTACTGTCAATGATTATTTGGCTAAAAGAGACTCAGAGTGGATGGGAAAAGTTTTTAATTTTTTAGGAACTTCTACTGGATGTATAACCTCGAACATAGAAGATGCTGAAAGAAAAAAGAATTATAATTGCGATATCACTTACGGGACAAACAATGAGTTAGGCTTTGATTATCTAAGAGATAATATGAAATATGATTTAAATGAAATGGTACAGAGAGATCATAATTTTTGCATTGTAGATGAAGTTGATAGTATTTTAATAGACGAGTCGAGAACTCCATTAATTATATCTGGCAAAGTTGAAGATAAAAGTAATTTATATATATCAGCAAATCAATTTGTTTCAAAATTACAAAAAAGTGACTATGACTTAGATGAGAAAAATAAAAATGCAATTTTGACTGATACTGGTATCGATAAAATAGAAAAGCTGGCTACACAAAAAGGATTGCTTAAAAATAATAATTTTTATGATCCTCAAAATTTAAATTTGGTTCATCATATTAATCAATCTTTGAAAGCTATTTTGTTGTTTCAAAAAGATAAGGACTATATTGTTAGAGATGGAAAAGTTCAAATAATTGATGAGTTTACAGGAAGAATTTTAACTGGAAGAAGATTCTCTGATGGCCTTCACCAGGCCATTGAGGCTAAAGAAAATGTAACTATTCAAGAAGAAAATCAAACTCTAGCCTCTATTACTTATCAAAATTATTTTAGATTATATAAAAAGTTGTCCGGGATGACTGGTACTGCAATGACTGAGTCGGAAGAATTTTTTGATATTTATAAACTAAATGTTGTATCAATTCCCACTAATAACAAAATGATAAGAAAAGATTTTAACGACTTAATATTTAGGACAGAAAAAGAAAAATATGATGCAATAACAAAAAAAATAATAGAATGTAACAAAATTGGTCAGCCAATTTTAGTTGGCACAACAAGTATAGAAAAATCTGAAAAAATCTCCAAGTTTCTTAAAGCAAAGAGTCTAAAGCATAATATTCTTAATGCTAAATTTCATGAAGAAGAGGCAAAAATTATCTCAGAAGCAGGTAAGGTAAACGCAATTACAATTGCTACTAATATGGCGGGGCGAGGTACTGATATAAAATTGGGTGGAAAATTGGAGTCTCAAAACGATAAAATTAAAGACAATAAAGAAACAAAATTAGATGAGAGTAAAGTTAAGTCAATTGGAGGTTTATGTGTAATCGGGACTGAAAGACATGAGAGTAGAAGAATAGACAATCAGCTTAGAGGACGATCGGGCAGACAAGGAGATCCGGGAACATCAATTTTTTTTATTAGTTTACAAGACGAATTAATGAGATTATTTGGTGGTGATCAGATTGATGGTGTTTTAAAAAAATTGGGTCTCAAAGAAAATGAGTCTATCGATCATCCCTGGATTAACAAGGCTATGGAAAGAGCTCAAAAGAAAGTCGAAGCTAGAAACTTTGATATAAGAAAAACCCTTATAAAATTTGATGATGTAATGAATGACCAACGACAGGTGATTTTTAGCCAAAGATTAAATATTTTAAAACAATCTGATATTAAGAAAATGATTGATGATTTTTTTGAAGAGTTATCTCAAAAATTAATTAAAATAAAGGTTGATTTTAAAACTTCAAATGATGAAAAGCTATTTTTAGCAGGAATTAAAAATTTTACTGGAAATTCTATAAGCGATTTAGATTTAATTAAATTTGGGGATCTGAGAGATAAAGAATTTTTAGCGAAAATTTTAGAAATTTTTAATAAAAAAAGAGAAGAAAAAATTAAGTTAATCAGCTTAGAACAATATCAAGATTTAGAAAAAAAAATTTTTTTACAGATATTAGATTTTTCGTGGAGAGCTCATCTTCAGTATTTAGAACAACTAAGACAAGTAATAGGGCTAAGAAGTTATGGTCAGAAAGATCCCCTATCAGAGTTTAAAAAAGAAGCGTTTACTCTTTTTGAAATACTGTTAGAAAAAGTTAAAACAGATGTGATTAAGTTTCTTTTAAATATGAACTTAGTTTTTACAAATGAGACTGATCAAAAAAGACAGCCTTCTGAAACCAATCAAAAAATTGGAAGAAATGAAAAGTGCCCATGCGGATCTGAAAAGAAATACAAGCATTGTTGCGGATCCATATAATTAGAAAAAAGGATTATATGCCCATTGCAATAAAGCTTGTCTTTGCTTTTTTCTGCATTGCAAATCACCTTCCTCACAATTTTTTCTTACTGCGGCCGCGTGTCTATCGCCAAAAGCTTTCCATCTTTTAATTTGAATTAAATCAATTTCAGGGATTCTTCTTCCATTTTTAAATCTGCAATACCATTGAAACCATCCAAGGGGATCTTGTTTAAAAATCCAGCCTTTGGCAATCCATTCCTCTCTTGCTAATCCAGAAACGATTTTAAACTGATTTAAATTAACATCAAACTTTTTACTTAGTTTTGCTTTTTTAAACCACTCCTTTGGAAATTCTTTTATATTACCATCAGCAAAGTAGGAGCCACCAAATACACCGAGTTCTAACATTTTTTTTGGTGTCAGTTGAGGTTTAAAAATTTTATAAATATCTTTCTCATTCATATTGGTGGTGGCCTTGGTTTGAATCGCACAAACGACACATACCTTTTCAGGGTACTGCTCTACTACTGAGCTACAAGGCCTAAAATCTAAAAGTTATTCTTCCTTTTGTAAGATCATATGGTGTCATTTCAACCATAACATTATCTCCAGCTAGCACTCTTATTCTATTCTTTCTTAATTTTCCAGCTGTGTGAGCAAGAATTTCATGATTATTTTCTAGTTTTACTCTAAACATTGCATTGGGTAATAATTCAGTCACTTTTCCCTTAAACTCTAAAGTTTCTTGCTTGGCCAATTATTTCCCCCATGTAATTTTATCATTATAAATCCTTATGTTCAGGCTTATTTTTACTTTCCCAAGGAGAGCCTTGATCATCTAAGGTAACTTCAATTGCTTCTGTTATAAGCTTCAAAACTACATCTCCAGAAAAGATTAAATTCATTTCATAATTTTTATCAGGCATTTTAGTCGTTTCAATAGCTAAAAAGTCCAAAAATCTGTCATTTTTTTTTTGATCCACATTTTTTGAGGCTACTTTTAGTACATTTTCAAATTTAAGCACAGTCCTTATTCTTTTATTTTTTCTGAAAACCCCTTTTTCAACATCTTCCCACATAAACCTATTTAATTGCATGAGAAATATTTTATTTTTTTTTAAATTAGCAATGTCAGATGTTTTCACTATTGAGTCTTGTAGATGAGCAGATATAACTCTCAAATCTTCAGTTGTTCTAGCTATAAGTTTTAAATTTTTAACTTTCACCTTAAACTCTATTAATTTGAGCTTTGCATTTTATTAATTTTTTTTCAAGATCTTGATAACCTCTATCAAGATGATAAATTCTGTTTATTTTAGTTCTTTTGTCTGCAATCAAAGCGGCTAAAACTAAGCTTACTGATGCTCTTAGATCAGTCGCCATTACTTCTGCACCTGTCAACGCGCATGGTCCAGAAATATTTGCTATATTATTTCGTATTTCTATTTTAGCTCCCATTCTTTTTAACTCTGGAACGTGCATAAACCTATTTTCAAAAATATTTTCTTTTATTTTTGAGATTCCTTGTGCTTGGGTCATTAAAATCATAATTTGAGCTTGCAAATCAGTTGGGAAACCAGGATAGGGAGCGGTTTTAATATTAATTTTTTTAATATTACTTGATTTATATATTTCTATATAATTTTTGCTAACTTTCATTTTAACACCCATCTTTTTCAAAATAAAAATTTCTGATTTAATTAATTTTGGGTCTACATTTTTTAGTCTAAGTTTTTTTGCAGTCAAAGCACCGCCAATTAGATAAGTTCCAAGCTCTATTCTATCGCAAATTATTTTATGAGTAATTTTTTTTTCTTTCATTGATCCTATTATTGTTATCTTTCTACCTTTGATTTTAATTTTAACACCAAGTTTTTTTATAAAATTTATTAAATCTTTGATTTCAGGTTCAATGGCACAATTTTCAATAATAGTTACCCCTTTAGCTTTAATAGCAGCTAAAATTACATTTTCGGTAGCTCCAACTGATATAGATGGAAATCTAAAACTCGTACCTTTCAATCCTTTTGGAGCAGAGGCTAAAATATATCCATTTTTAATTTGAATTTTTGCACCAAGTTTTTTTAGAGCAAACAAGTGTAAATCTACGGGTCTAGTGCCTATTGCACATCCTCCTGGAAGTGAGACTTTGGCATTTCCATATCTTGCAAGTAACGGGCCAAGCACTAAAACTCCTGCTCTCATCGTTTTGACAAGTTTATAGGGTGCGACTGTATTAATTTTTTTATCCAAATTTGTAACTTCGACTGAATTTTTTTTTTTAGATAATTTGTATTTCAATCCAATGAATTTTAGTAAGTTCAACATTGTCAAAATATCATTTACATAGGGTATGTTTTTAATTGTTGTTTGCTTGTTTAATATTGAAGCAGCAAGTATTGGAAGAGCAGAATTTTTTGAACCAGATATTTTTATACTCCCAGATAAGATTTTTTTCCCATCTATTATTAATTTTTGCATTTTAAATTTAAATTTTTGGGAGCGTTACACCTTTTTGTTTCATATACTTCCCTTTTCTTTTGTCATAGGTAATGTTGGGAATTTCATTCCCCTTAATGAAAACAAATTGTGCCACTCCTTCATTGGCGTAGATTTTTGCCGGCAAAGGTGTTGTATTTGAAAACTCTAATGTTACATGTCCTTCCCAGCCTGGCTCTAAAGGAGTTACATTTACTATTATTCCGCATCGTGCGTAGGTAGATTTTCCTAAACAAATTACAAGGACATTTTTAGGAATTTTAAAATATTCAACAGTTCTTGCTAAAGCAAAAGAATTGGGGGGTATAATACATTCTTTTGATTTTTTTGTAACAAAACTATCTTTTTTAAAAACTTTAGGGTCAACTACTCCAGAGTTTACATTGGTAAATATTTTGAATTCATTTGAGACTCTCGCGTCATATCCGTAAGATGATAATCCAAAAGAAACTTTACCTCGTCTATTTTGCTTATCTACAAAAGGTTTGATCATACCCGTTGACTTAGACATTTTTTTTATCCATCTGTCTGAAAGAACTGTCATCTAATCTTCTCTATTTTGTATTTTTCTTTTTTTTAAATTTTTTTTTAGAAGTTTTTTACGTATTTCGTAGATTTCATTTTTTTTTTTAGACCTAAAAAAATCTTTCACATCACTGTTTAATTGTCCGAGAGTTTGTTTAGCCATTATGATTTATCGGGATTAGTTAAATCATCTAAAGTTATTGGCTTGTCAATATCATGCATTTTCTCTTCTTTTTTTGGTAAAGGATTATCCTTTATTTTTTTTGCCCTTCTTTGTTCTAAACGTGCTTTTTTTTTAGCCTCTTTCTTCAAAGCTTTTTCACCACGTGTAGATTTATAATCATAATGAATACCCATAACCGCTCCTGCATATTCATACTTGTACTTCTTGGATTGAAAATATGCAACCCTCTTAAATGCGCATACTGTGGGTTTATTAATTTCTATATTTTTTTACAATAACAAAAATTAACGATAATATTACTGCAACTAAAACATCATAAAAAGGTGTGGCTTCTGGATATCCATAATTCCAAAGAATAACCAAAAATAACCAGATTAGCCATTCGACATAATTTCTTTTCAAAATTTACACCCTTCGGTATTGCAATTTTTTTCAATTTTATTTTCTTTAAAAAAATCTAAAGCCTTCAGTGAACTTGTCATAAAACTTTTATAAAGATTTAGATAGCCATTTAAACTAGTCGATAATTCGTTTCCTTTATCAATATAGCCTAATCTAGAAAAATTAATTAACATTATAGAGTTAGCATTTGGCAAAGTGTTGTCACTTATATCTATTGGGCTTGTAAAGATATCATTTTTGCTAAGTTCATTTTTTTGAAAAATTTTATTTTTGTTATCGTAAAATTTATTTAAAGCCTCATCACAATATTTTTTTGCTGATAACCTGTATCTTGGATTCATCGTGGTATCTGACAAGTCCAACAAACACTGAATTAAATAAGCATAATCCTCTATAAAAGAAATTTCTTCAGAATAACTGTGAAAAATAGTTTTAGTACAAAATTTTTTTTCAATATTCTGATAAAATATCTCTGCAGTTTTTAAATAACCTTGATTAGGAATTATTGAGTTCAGAGAAATTAATGAGCTAATCCACAAACAATTTAAATCCAATTGATTTTTTTTATCAAAAAAAGGTTTTTTCCTTTTCTTTCTTATTTCAAGCAATTTTTCTATTGTTTCATCATTTGGCTCATTAACTTCATCTAAAATAATTTTGCCTTCCCAATTACCCTCTGGCTTAATTTTAAAAAATTTCTCTATATCTTTAATATTTTTTAATTCTTCATAACTGTATACATAATATTTTCCCTCTACCCCTTCACTATCAGCATCATATGCTGATCCAAGTAAGTTTGTGTCTTTAGTTAGAAAATTTATTTGTAGAAAATTTGTAGTTTGTTTTACTTTTTTTAAGTAATAATTATCAGGCTTTATCTTTAAAAACTTTGCTAACAATGAAATAAATTGAACGTTATCATAGAGCATTTTTTCAAAATGAGGAATCAACCAATTATCATCTACTGTATATCTTGAAATTCCGCCTTCAACGTGATCATAAATACCTTTCGAGCAAAGTTTTTTTAATATTAATTCTACAGGCTTTAAATATTTTTGATTTTTAGTTTTATTATAAAAATATAATAATGTATCAAAAACATAAAATGTTGGAAACTTTGGAGCACCTTTAAACCCTCCATTTTTTACATCTAGATTATTTAAAATATTTTCTAAAATTGGTTCTGTTTCTTGATTTATAACGTTTGTTTTCTTTAATTGTAAATTTTTTGTAATTAAATTTTTTTGTTCAATTATTTTTGTTCTTTGATCAATGTAAGCTTCGTGAACTTTCTGAAGAATAGTTTTAAATGCAGGCAGACCATGTTTTTCATCTTTAGGGAAGTATGTACCACCCATAAACGGGACACCATTTTCGTCCAAAAACATCGTTAATGGCCATCCGCCTCCTTTCTGATTAAAAAGTTGATAAGAACTTTGAAATATAAAATCTAAATCAGGCCTTTCTTCTCTATCAACTTTAATATTAATAAAAAATTTATTCATCAGATCTGCAGTTAATTGATCTTCAAAACTCTCGTGAGCCATAACATGACACCAATGACAACTTGAATAACCAATGCTTAATAATATCGGTTTTTTTTGTTTTTTTGCTAGATTTAAAGAGTCCTTACTCCAAGTTTGCCAATGAACTGGATTATTTTTGTGTTGCTGTAAGTATGGACTAGGATCTGCTGATAAAATGTTTTTCATTTTTTAAAATAAATTTTTCTTAATATTAGTGAAATGATAATTATTGCAAAAAAACCAAGTATGGGGAAAAGTATTTCTTTATTTTGAATCATATTAAAGAAACTTGGGTTAATATTATTTTCAATAATTTTTTCAATTCCTTCACCGATTGCACTCAAAATAAATACCATGGGGAATAGACCAAGCAAAGTTGATAAAAAATAGTTTTTAACTTTCATATTAAAAATAACTGGTAATAAATTTTGTATTGCAAAAGGGGTTCCACCACCACCAGCAAACCTAAAAATCATAAAATATAGAAATTCATTTTTATTAAACATATCTTTAAATTTAGATATTTTATCTGAAAATTTTTCTAATATGATGTCTTTAAAATATTGGTTGGCAAGAATATACAAAAGTGTGCACCCAAATGTAAAACCTAAAACTGAAATTAAAGTTCCGTAGAATTTTCCAAATAAAAATCCTGAAATTATTGAAATAGGTGTTGCGAAACCTAACAGAAGAATCCAAATAATAGTAAATAAAAAAAACAAAGTGATAAACCAGAACGAATTTTGATCTTTTATAGCTATCAAAAATTGAGTTTTATCCCTTATATATTTATAATCATTTAATTGGGTCACATCTACAAAAATAAAAAATCCGTACAATATTAGACCTAAACAAAGAATATAAATAAGGCCTACTGCAATTTTAATATTTTTAGACATTAGATAATTTTAACTGTACATCAGTGACATTATTAAATATATAACTAAAATTATTTTATGAAAAGAACTTACCAACCAAGTAAATTAGTAAGAAAAAGAAGACACGGATTTCGATCTAGAATGGCTACCAAAGGTGGGAGAAAGCTAATTGCTAGAAGACGAGCAAAAGGAAGAAAAACTATATCAACCTAAAATGATAAAGCTTGAAAGTTTAAAAAAAAGCGATCATTTCAAGCTTGTTTTAAATGGTAAAAAAGTCCATACCAATTTTTACTCAATTTTTGCAACTAAGAATTTTTTAAAGCTTAGAAAAAATACTTTACTTATTAGCTTTGTAGCAAAGAAGAAAATTGGTAACGCAGTAAAAAGAAATAGAATAAGGCGAAAATTGAAAGCAATAACTCAGAAAATTTTAAAAATAAAAGGTGCAATTAATACTAATAATACTTATATAATAATTTGTAAAACAAAATCCTATACGGAGAAGTACGACAAAATATTTTTAGAAATGCAAAAAAGTTTTAAAAAACTAAATTAAATGAACAAGATCTTAATAAAAGCTGTAATTTTAATTATCAATATATACAAATATTTTTTTTCACCACTGTTAGGAAATAAATGTAGGTTTTTACCATCATGTTCGGATTACTGTATCGAATGTTTAAAAGAGCATGGTTTCTTCAAAGGGCTCTATTTAAGTTTTAAAAGAATTATTAAATGTCATCCTATCAAATTTTTAGGTGGAAACTCAGGATTAGATTTGGTGCCAAAAAAAGGGAATATAAAAAATGGACAATAGGAATGTTTTTGTAGCAATTGCTTTATCAATGGCAGTTCTTCTTTTCTGGGGTGCTTTTTTTGAGACGCCTAGGCAAGTTAAAGAAACTCAAACACTTAATAATGTTCAAACTAATCAGAATGAAACACAAAGTGATATAACACCAAATATTAATCAAGAAAGAGTTATAAAAAAAATTTCTAGAAAAGACGCGCTAACAGAGAATGACAGAGTAATTATTGAGAATGAAAAAGTTATAGGATCTATTTCATTAAAGGGAGCTATATTCGATGACTTGTCATTTAAAAATTATAAAAAAGATTTGAAATCTGAAGAGAATGTTGTGCTTCTTAATCCAAAAGATATAGAGGATGGATATTTTATAGAATCTGGATGGGCAAGTGTTGGAAATGAAGTTAAAGTTCCTGGAGTAGACTCCCTCTGGCAAGTCAAAGGAAACAGAGTTTTAAGTGAAAAAAATGATGTTGTGCTAGAATGGAATAATGGAAAAGGTTTAATTTTTAAAAAAACAATAAAATTAGATGAAAAATATTTGTTTAAAATAAAGCAGGAGGTGAAGAATAACACATCGTCAAAGATAAATCTTTATCCATATTCTCAAATTACTAGAAATAAAAAACCTGACGATGTCATGGGTTTCTATATTTTGCACGAAGGTTTTATTGGAGTATTCGATGGTGAATTAAAAGAAGATGATTATGATGATATTAAAGATAAAAAAATTGTAAGAAATTCTGATAATGGTTGGTTAGGAATTACAGATAAATATTGGGTAACTGCTATTGTCCCTCCAAAAGATAAAAATTTCAAATCTACATTTCTTTATAAAGATAATTTTAGAGCAAATTATATATTAAATTCACCCGTTACAATTAATCCTAAAAGCACTTCAAGTAACGAAGTAAGATTGTTTGTGGCGGCTAAAGAGGTAGAAACAGTAGACGGATACGCTGAAAGTGAAAATATTGAAAAATTTGATTTAACAATTGACTGGGGTTGGTTTTATTTTTTCACTAAACCTCTATTTTTCGTAATTGATTATTTATTTAAGCTTTCAGGTAACTTTGGAATAGCAATTGTTCTTATAACCCTAGCTATTAGAATTATATTCTTTCCGCTCGCAAATTACTCATTTAGATCAATGGCTAAAATGAAGGCTGTTCAACCAGAAATGACAAGGCTTAAGGAACTTCATAAAGAAGATAAAGTCAAATTGCAGCAAGAAATGATGGCTTTATATAGAAAAGAAAAAATCAATCCAGCTTCTGGATGTTTACCAATTTTAATACAAATACCTTTTTTCTTCGCTATATATAAAATGTTATTTATATCTTTAGAGATGAGACATCAGCCTTTTTTTGGGTGGATACAAGATTTGTCTGCTAAAGATCCAACTACAATTTTTAATTTATTTGGATTAATACCTTGGGATCCTCCAGGATTTCTAATTATAGGTATATGGCCAATATTAATGGGGCTTTCAATGTACGTGCAACAAAAATTAAATCCTGCACCAGCTGATCCGATTCAAGCTAAAATTTTTGCATTCTTTCCTTTATTTTTGACAATAATTTTAGCACCCTTCCCATCTGGATTAGTTGTTTATTGGACGGTTAATAACATTCTCACGATAGCTCAACAGTGGGTTATTATGCGAAAAACAAAAGTTAAAACCAACTAAATGTCTGAGGAAAAAAAAGTAGATGAAATAAAAAAATTTTGGCCTAAGGATGCTCCAAATTTTGATAACGTTCCAAAATATATTAATAAGTACAAAAAAGAGCTTATAGTAATAAAATATGGTGGAAACGTTTTAATTGACAGAAAAATTTTTAATAACTTTATTGAAGATATTAGTGTTTTAAATAAATTAGGACTTTCAGTTATTGTTGTGCACGGAGGAGGTCCAAGAATAGAAAGAAAGTTAAAAGAGGAAAATATTCAAACAAAATTTATTAATGGATTAAGAGTTACCGATGAAAAAGTAATTTCTATAGTTGAGAATGTATTAATTGATTTTAACAAGGATATTGTGGACTCTTTGAAAAAAAAAGGTTCAGAGGCTGTTACGATTACATCAAAAACTAATAATGTAATTAATGTTGTTCCTGATAATAAAGAACTTGGATTTGTTGGTATTCCAGACAGAATTAACATTGAGTTTCTTAAAGAAATCATAAATAAAAAACAGATACCGGTTATAGCTCCCTTGGGAATTGATAAAAATAAAAATACTTACAATATAAATGGCGATACTGCGGCTAGTGCAATAGCAAAAAAACTTAGATCAAGAAGACTTTTGCTTATGACAAATGTTGAGGGTGTTTATGACGATAGAAAAACTTTAATATCTGAAATTAAACCTTTTGATATCGAGAATTTAGTTAAATTGAAAATAGTACAAGGAGGAATGATTCCTAAAATAAAAAACTGTATAGATGCAGTTGAAAATGGAGTTAGGGGTGTTGTTATACTTGATGGAAGAAAACCTCA
Organism: uncultured Pelagibacteraceae bacterium; assembly: GCA_902620525.1. Lineage (GTDB taxonomy): Bacteria > Pseudomonadota > Alphaproteobacteria > Pelagibacterales > Pelagibacteraceae > Pelagilacustribacter. The sequence continues at coordinate 188,186 of CACNIK010000001.1, forward strand.
TTCAATATTAGATGAGATATTTTCAGATAAAGGTTCGGGAACACTGATAAGAAAATGAAAGAATTGAAGAATATAAAATTTTGGCTTTTTGATCTGGATAATACTTTATATTCAGGAGCTACTAAAGTTTTTGAACAAGTTGATAAAAAAATGACCTATTATATTTCCTCTAAATTGAATATCAGCAAAGAAGAGGCAAGAAAAATTCAAAAAAATTATTTTGTAGAATATAACACAACGCTAAACGGTATGATTAAAAATCATAAAATTGATGCAAATGAATTTCTAGAATTTGTTCATGATATTGATCTAAGCTTTTTGAAAGAAGACAGGCAATTAGATGAGCAAATCGAAAAAATTGAAGGAAAAAAAATTATATTTACTAATGGGTCACTAGCACATGCTAAAAATGTAACAAAAAAACTTGGAATAGAAAGGCATTTCGATGACATTTTCGACATAGTCAGCGCGGACTTTATACCCAAGCCTTCTATTGAAACTTACAAAAAAATTATAGAAAAATACAAAATTGAGCCACAATATAGTATATTTATTGAGGATATTGCGCGAAATTTAAAACCCGCTTACGAACTAGGAATGAAAACTGTATGGATAATAAATGACGAGCCTTGGGCTGCTGAGTTTTCAAACTCAAGTTTTATTAACTATAGGACGGATAAATTGTCAAAATTTTTAAAGGAGATAAATGAAAGTAAATGAATTAGAAAAAATAATTAATGATGCATTTGAGGATAAACAAAATATATCGAACTCTTCGGATAAGAAGATTTTAGATGCTATAAATGAAACAATTAATTTAACTGACAAAGGATCAATAAGAGTAGCAGAAAAGAAAAATGGCAAATGGTCTGTAAATCAATGGGTTAAAAAGGCAATCTTACTAAGTTTCAAGATAAACAAAATGACAATGTCTAAAGGTCCTTACACAACTTGGTATGATAAAATTCCAGGCAAATCAGTTAGTTGGAACGAAGATGATTGGAAAAAAGCTGGTTATCGACACGTTCCAAACGGAGTTGTAAGAAGAGGTTCTTACATTGCAAAAAATGTTGTCCTAATGCCATGTTTTGTTAACTTGGGTGCATATGTAGACGAAGGAACAATGATAGATACTTGGGCATCTGTTGGTTCTTGTGCACAAATAGGAAAAAACTGTCATGTTTCAGGAGGTGCTGGGATCGGGGGAGTTTTAGAGCCATTACAAGCGGGGCCAGTTATCATAGAGGATGATTGCTTTATAGGTGCTAGATCAGAAATAGCTGAAGGAGTACTTGTTGAAAAAGGAGCAGTTATTTCCATGGGTGTTTATATTGGAGCGTCAACCAAAATCGTAGACAGAAATACTGGTGAAATAACTTACGGTAAAGTTCCAGCATACTCTGTTGTAGTTCCAGGGAGTTTACCTAATAAAAAAAATCCGGATGGACCAAATTTATATTGTGCAGTTATTGTAAAAAAAGTTGATGAAAAAACTAGAAGCAAAACTTCAATTAATGATTTATTAAGAGACTAAATGCAAATAATTAACGAATTAACTTTATCTAAAGATTTAATAAAATTTCCAAGCATTACTCCTGTCGACGCAGGTGCAATTAAGTTTATGAGTAAAAAATTAAAATCTTTGGGCTTTAAATGTAAAATACTAGAGTTTAAAAAAGGAAAGGGTAAGCCAATTAAGAATCTTTACGCCAGATTGGGAAAAAAACAACCTAATCTATGTTATGCAGGACACACAGATGTTGTTCCTCCGGGAAATTACAGTGATTGGACAGTAAATCCTTTTAAACCTCAAGTTAAAAAAGGTTATTTAATTGGTAGAGGTGCAAATGATATGAAAAGTTCAATTGCTTGTTTTGTTTCTGCTGTAAGTGAGTACGTAAAAAAAAACAAAAATTTCAATGGTTCAATAAGTTTTCTCATCACTGGAGATGAAGAAGGATACGCCACTAACGGAACAAAAAAAGTTGTTGAATATTTGAAAAAGAAAAAAGAAAAAATAAATTTTTGTATAGTAGGAGAGCCAACTAATCCAAAAAAATTAGGTGAAATGATTAAAATTGGACGTAGAGGTAGCCTTACTGCTGAGCTAGAAATATTCGGAACGCAAGGTCATATTGCATATCCACATCTATCTAATAACCCTATCAATACGTTAGTAAAAATTTGTTCGGAACTTAAAAGAAAAAAATTAGATAAAGGAAACAAAAATTTTCAACCCTCGAATCTTGAATTTACAAGTCTTTATGTGCAAAATAAAGCACATAATGTTATTCCATCTTCTGCTAAAACTCAGTTTAATGTGAGATACAACAATCTTCAGACTGCTGCAAAACTTAAAAGAAAAATAAATCTGATCATAAAAAATATTTCTAAAAAGAACAAATGTAATTACAAAATTAATTATTTAGAAAGTGGAGACTCTTTTTTAACAAAGCCTGGCAAAAATATTTTATTAGCCAGAAAAGTAATTAAGAAAATCACTAAGGTTACTCCTGTTTTTTCTACTACTGGAGGTACATCAGATGCGCGATTTATAAAAAAAATTGCTCCATGTCTAGAATTTGGATTAGTAAACAAAACTATGCATAAAATTGATGAGTGTGTTTCTTTAAAAGATCTAAGCAAACTTAAAAAAATTTATTACAATTTTTTAATTGAGTATTTTAAGTGAAGACAGGTTTTATATCTTCTAAGAGTTCATTAAATCATGATACTGGTAATGGACACCCAGAAAATAAATATAGAATACAATCCATTTTAGAAAGATTAAAAAAAAGAAATTTCTCTAATCTTCAATGGTATGAGCCAGGAAAGTTTGATGAGTCTTATCTCAGTAAAACTCATAATAATCTTTATATCAAAGAAGTAAAAAATGCTTTTCCAAAGAAAGGACAAATCTTTTTAGATGGTGATACAGTTATTTCTCCTGGAAGCAAAGAGGCATCTTATGATGCTGTAGCCTCAATCATTTCTGCAATCGACTCTGTTAAGACTAAAAAATTAAAGAATGCATTTTGTGCAGTAAGACCACCTGGACATCATGCTGAATATGATAAAGCTATGGGGTTTTGTATTTTTAATAACGTTGCTGTTGGTACAAATTATTTAATTGATAAATACAAATTACAAAGAGTTGCAATAATAGATTTTGATGTGCACCATGGCAATGGAACACAAAATATTTTTTATTCCAACGAAAAAGTCCTATATATTTCTACACACCAGTATCCTCATTTTCCTGGAACTGGGGCAAGTCATGAGAAAGGATCTCACAATAATATATTCAATCTACCTTTGCCCGCAGGCACCAACTCTAATGAGTATTTTGATGCTTACGAACACGTTTTAAAAAAACTAAATGAATTCAAACCAGAATTCATATTTTTTTCTGCTGGCTTTGATGCTCATGAAGATGATCCACTTTCAAATATTAATTTAAAATCACAAGATTATTTTGAGATAACAAAAAGAACATTAATAGCTTCAAGAGATTATTGTAAAGGAAATATAGTTTCTATTCTTGAAGGTGGCTACGATTTAAATGCATTAGCAGAAAGTACAGAAGAACATATTAAAGCTCTTATAGAATTTTAATTATGAAAAAACTTTACAAAGTAAAAAAATCTAAGATTGACAAAAGAGGTTTATATGCTGCTAAAAGTATAAAAAAGGATACTAAAATTATAGAGTACAAGGGAAAAATTATTACTGTTAAAGAAACGGAAACCAATCCTAAATTTGATAACGATAAAGCAATATATTTATTTAATTTAAACAAAAAATATGATTTAGACGGCGATTTTAAATACAATACTGCTAGACTTATAAATCATTCTTGCGATCCTAATTGTGAAGTTGATGGTGTTGGCCTCAAATTATGGATCTATGCTATTAAAGACATCAAAAAAGATGAAGAGTTAACTTACGACTATGGTTTTAGCTTCGATAAAGATTATAAGGATTTTCCATGTAGGTGTGGTGCAAAAAATTGTGTTGGTTTTATTGTAAATTCACAATCAAGATGGAGGATCAAAAAATTGAGAAAGAGGAAATCTGTTAATAAGTAACTTTGTATAAGTATAATCCTCTTGAGGGAGCGGGAGGTGCGCAAAGAGATCTTTTTTTTAAATTAAATAATCTTTTTAATTTATCGATATTCCATTTTCCTTCACCAATAACTTTTAAACAGCCCACCATAGATCTTACTTGTTGTTGTAGGAAAGACTTAGATGAAAAAATTATTATAATTTTATCACCTTTTTTTGTAAGAGAAGATTTTTCAATAGTTCTTACTGGTGATTTTGCGCCACAAGATGATGATCTAAAAGCATTAAAATTATGTGTTCCAGAAAATAATTTAACGGCTTTTTTCATATTATTGACATTTAATTTTTTTTTAACCAACCAAGCTCTATTATTATCTAATACTAAAAAGTTTTTTCTATTAACTATTATGTATTTATAGGTTCTTTTTTTTGCATTAAATCTCGAATGGAAATTTAATTTTTTTTTCTTAATGGAGTGAACGCTTATATTTTTTTTACTTAAAAAAAAGTTTAAAGAATTCAAAAATTTTTTGTCATTTTCTATTTTATCACAAAAAAAGTTTGCTGATTGACCAATTGCATGAACACCGGCATCAGTTCTTCCAGAACCGATGATTCGTATTTTTTTTTTTAATATTTTTCTTAAAGCTCTCTCTATCTCATTTTGAATTGAAGAACCATTTTTTTGATATTGCCAACCGTTGTAATACGTACCGTCATATTCAATGATTATTTGATAATTTGACTTCAATTTAGTTTAGTGCCTTCCTTTAGATTGTTGCCTATCAAAAATTCTATAGCGTTCATTTCCTTTTTTCCTTCTCTCTGTAGTTTCAAAATTTGTATAGCATTTACTGTACAACCTACGGTTAATTTGTCGTCAAGTACTTTACCTTCTTCACCTTTTTGAATTATTTCTTTAGCTTTTAAAATTTTTATTCTTTCATTTTTTAACAAGCACCAGGCACCTGGTTTAGGATTAAATGCATTAATTTTCGCAATAATGTTTTCGGCTTTGTCTTTCCAATTTATTCGAGTTTCAAGTTTATCTATTTTTTTTGCATATGTTGCACTTTTTTCATTTTGTTGTTTAAATTTTACTTTACTCGAAAAAATTAATTCGATTGAGTCCTTTAAAGCTCCTGCTCCCAAAACAGATAGTTTCTTACTTAATTCTCCACTTGTTGTATCTTTATTAATCTTCACTGAAACTTGTTTTATAAAAGGTCCGGCGTCAAGTTTTTTCTCTATTTTCATTATCGAAATTCCTGTTTCTTTATCCTTATTTAAAATAGCTCTTTCTATAGGGGCCGCACCTCTCCATTTAGGCAGTAGTGATGCATGCAAATTTAAAAAAATTAAATTAGGATTTTTTAAATAAATATCGGGAATTATTTGTCCATAAGCAACAACTACAACAAGGTCTGGATTTAATTTTATAAAGTTTTTATATTCATTTTCACTATTTAAATTATTCGTATTTACTTTTATTCCCTCATTTTCAGAGAAAACATGGACAGCGGTTTTAAGTGTTTTTTGACCCCTAGATTTTTTTTTAGGTGGTTGAGTATAAACACAAACAATTTTATGTTTAGATTGTTTTAAAACTTTTAAGGATGGTATAGAGAACTCAGGAGTTCCCATAAAAACAATTTTCAATGACATTTGATTTTTGAAGTTAAACTATTACCCTATCAATTTCTTTTGTTTGTTTTTTGTTTTTTTTTAAAATTAAATCTTTTTTTAATTTTGATAAGTGATCTATAAATAATACTCCGTCCAGGTGATCAACTTCATGTTGAATGCAAGTAGCTAAAAGGCCATCAGCATTAATTTCTCTTTTTTTACCATCATAATCTAAAAAGTTCACTTTGCATGAGCTGGGTCTTTTTACTTCTGCGAACTGATTGGGTATTGATAAACACCCCTCCTCATAAGAAATTAGTTCGTTTGATTTGAAAGTAATTTGAGGGTTAACGATAAATAAAGGGTCTTTTTTTTCACCATCTTTTGACAAATCAATCACAATAATTCTTTTTAAAATTCCAACTTGAACTGCCGCAAGTCCAATTCCTGGCGCTGCGTACATAGTCTCCAACATGTCATCCATTAAGTTTTTTACTTCTTTATTTACCGAAGTGACTGGTAAAGAAACTTTTCTTAGTAAAGGGTCTGGTATTGTAATTATTTGTTTTTTTGCCATTTGAGATTTTACTACAATTATATTCTTAAAGGTAGAGCAGTCGAGAGAATTTCGTTTCTAAATTCTTTCAAGTTTAATTTATTGAGTAAATTTGTAATGAAATATATTGTTTCAGAGTCTAAATTATTGACCTCATCTTCGCCTATAATCTCAACAATTTTAAGTGCCAAATAACCTTTTTCACCCTTTTCTGCTAAATCATTTAAGCTTTCAGGAATATTATAACTTTCTGATAAAGCTTGATGATTAATTTCTTTAGGAATTATAATCCCATCTATCTCAAGGGATTCTAGAACAGCAACATCTTTTGCAGAATAAAAATAACTTCTATTTCTTTTAATCTTTTTATAAATACTATCTAATTCCTTTTGAGTTTTTTTAATTGGATAGTCTTTCTCATAGAAATATCTTACTAGTTTTGATTTATGCAAAGTTTTATCATCAAACTTGATCTTTTTTTGATTCAGACTTTTATTTGAAATTATATTTCTCTCAACTGTACTTCGATAATTTTCAGGAATTTTACTTACCTCAAATTCTTTAAGTCTATCACTTAAAAATTCAGTATAAACATTTGACAGGTTATCTTTTTTGAAAAGATCCTTTAATAAAAAAAGTAAATCTAATTTATTTTTAGTATTATCTGACAATAAAAATTTTTGATATATTAGCGCTCTGCTCTCCATTTTTTCAAGAGATTGATAAACTGTTTTTGCATTAATCAAGGTGTTAAGTTCAAATGGAATTTGTTTATATATTTTAAAAATTTGGATTTTATCTACTTGACCTTTATTAGCTGCTAGTTCAATATTTTTAATTTTATCTTTATCATTAATATCATCAATAGAAATTAAATTAGCAGAATTCATATATTCCCAAATACTTTTATTTGTTTTATCGCTTGGTTCATATTTAAAATTTGGGAAGGTTATACTTGATAAATAAAAGTTTAATAAATTATCGTCCTTAATTTTTTTATTTTTATTTTCTGATACGCCTAATAAAACATCCAAAGCATTATCAAAAAATTTATCAGATTGGTTTTGTTCTTTGAGTATATCGTGAAGAAGTTGTGCTTGACTTTTTTTGTTATTAAAAACTAAACAATAAATTTTAAATTTTTCTAAATAAGGATCTTTAATATCCTTGCCAATAAAGTTTACTTTTTCACAACCAATTTTAATATTTGCTCTTGAAATATTTCTATCGACTAAATATTGAATAATTTTATTTTTGTTGGGAAAGTTATTATTTTTTGTTAAAAACTGCTCGATAAGATCATCTTTTTTATTTTTTATCAGCCAATTGATTTTAATATCTAGAAAATCTTTTTCACTTAAGTTTTCCGGGGCATATGAGTAAGAAAATAAAGTATTAAGTAAAATATTTTCAGCAGTTTCTGAAAGATTTAATTTATTTAAACGAGCAATAGTTTTTTCTATGTTTTTGCCATCTGTATTAGCCCACATGGATAATTCAAAATTATACTTGTCAGGATCCCAGATTCCATAAAGTAAAGTGTCATCTTTTTCTGAGGAAGTTTGTTCTTGAATAATACTATTTGTGGTTATTTTATTTTTAATTATTAATGGACTCTGTATTTTCTGCTCTTGGTTTTCTTTCTCCTCCTTTAAATTGTTAGAAGAATTCTTTTTCCAAATATCAACTTCATTCTCTGCGTAAGAGCTACTAAAGTTTATTAAAATAATTAAATAAAAAAATAATTTATTTAAGTCTGATAATTTCATTAGTTATATCAGTATTAAATTTTTTATCTGGTTTTGAAAAATTAATTTTCTCTAATAAAAAAACTATTAAAATAAGAATACCTGCAAATGCTGTTAACTTAAGCATTTTTTGCATCAAGGAGTCTCTTAAACTTTTTTGTCTATTGAATTTAAGTTGCATAGTTAAAAAATATATTTAAACTCGGAAAATAAGACAAATTTGTGATAAATCAAATTTTTAATTGGGATTATATTTGAATAAAAGCCTTGTTTTAACTGGAATGATGGGTGTAGGTAAGTCTACAATAGGTAGATTAATAGCTAAAAGACTTAAAGCTAAGTTTATCGATGTTGATAAAATCATAGAAAAAAATGAGAAGAAATCTATTAAACGAATATTTGACGATGATGGTGAAAGCTATTTTAGAAAATTAGAAGAAAAAATTACACTCAAAATCCTCAGAAATGATAAATCAGTAATAGCGCTAGGTGGAGGTGCATTTATAAATAATGAAATAAGAAAAAAAGTATTAAGCACATGTGTAAGCGTTTGGTTAAAAGTAGACCTTGATAAGCTTATTAAACGCTATAATAAGAATGATAGACGACCCCTTTTGAATAAGAAAAGATTAAATACGGACGTTAAAAAAATATATCAATCAAGAAAAAAAATTTATGGATTAGCAAATTTTAAAATAAACTGTGATAATATTGATAAAACAAAAATTGTGCAAAAAATATTAGATTTTTATGAAAATTAATCGTTTAAAAGCAAAAAATTACTCTATCATAATAGGCAAAAATTCTATAACTAGCTTAGCCTCAGAAGTTAAAAAACACTGCCCTAAATGTAAAAAAATTGCTGTAATAATTGATAAAAAAATTCCTAAAAAATTTTTAACCAAACTTAAAAAAAATTTAAAAAAATATAAAATATTTATTTTTTTTATTACTTCTTCTGAAAAAATTAAGAATTTAGACCAAACTAATTTATTAGTGAATAAATTACTGAAACTGAATTTTAATAGGTCAGATCTTATAATAGCTTTGGGTGGAGGAATAATTGGTGATATGACAGGTTTTGTAGCTAGTATTTTTAAAAGGGGAATTAATTTCATAAATTTACCTAGCACACTTTTATCTCAAGTAGACTCATGTATTGGTGGAAAGACAGGCGTAAATTCAAAATACGGAAAAAATTTGATAGGATCATTTTATAATCCAAAAGTAGTTATTTCGGATATAGAATTACTGAAATCTTTGCCAAAAAGAGAAATCATTTGTGGATATGCTGAAATTCTGAAACATGCCATTATAAATGATAAAACATTTTTCAAATTTTTAAAAAAAAATACAAAAAATATCATTATGCTTGAAAATAAGATTTTAAATAAAAGTATTTTAAAAAGTTGTAAAATTAAATTGAATTTTACAGAAAAAGACTTCAAAGAAAAAAATTTAAGGATGAAATTAAACTTTGGACATACCTTTGCACATGCATTAGAAATTCAAAACAGGTATTCAAATAATTTAAATCATGGTGAAGCAGTTTTAATTGGGATGTTAATAGCTATAAAAATTTCAAGATTTAAAAATATATGTACACCCAAGACACTGGATGAAGTGGAAAACTTATATGAAAAGTTCTCGCTAATTAAAAATTTGAGAAAACACTTAAAAAAAAATGAAATTTTAAAATCAATAAAATTTATGAAAAATGATAAAAAAAAAGACGATGAAAGGATAAGTTTTATTCTGATAAATAATATTGGAAAGACAACTGCTCCAGGAAAATTTAAATATAAAATTAATCAAGTTGAAAATTTTATAAAAAAATTATTTTAAACGAATTTCAAGTGCATGTAATTTTTCTTGAAATTCATCTTTGAAAATTTTCATTAGTATCCTTTCAGCTTCGAGTCTTTTAAGGCCATTAAGGTAATTTGATCTAATTTCTAAAATTAAATGTAATTTACCTTTTTGAAAAGATTTATGACCTCTGTGAGCATATGAATTATCTATTATTTCAATTTTCTCTAATTTAATTTTATTTTTTATTTTTTTTTTAATTTGGTTTATATAAAGACTCATAAAATAATACATTATATATAAAAAATTAAATTATGAAAATTATTTGTGACTGGGAAAATTGTAAAGAACAAGGAAGTTATAAAGCTCCAATAGAAAGAGATAATGTTAGAAAATATAGGTTGCTATGTTTAAAACATATAAAAATTTTTAATAAAAACTGGAATTATTTTGAAAACATGAATGATCAAGAAATTGAATATTTTCTCAAATCAGATTTAACATGGCATAAATCAACTAAAAGTTTTGGATCCTCTGAAAATTTTTTTAATTTGTTATGGAATAATGCACTAGAAGATAAACTGAATATCTTTAAAACATCTAGTTTCAAAGATTTTAAAAAATCCAATTTGTCTTCAAAAGAAAAAGACGCTTTTGATATTCTAGAATTAAATTATTCTGCAAAATGGCAAGAAATTCAGCAAAAATTTAAATATCTTGTAAAGAAATATCATCCTGATAAAAACCAAGGTAGTAAAAAATATGAAGATAAGTTAAAAAAGATTACTTTAGCTTACAGTCAATTAAAGATGAACTTAGGAAAAAAATAATTATGAGCACGTCACAATTTATTGCTAAACCAGATATTAAAATTTCTGTTAAACAAACTTTCGGATTTGATAGCAACATGGAGCTTAATGGTTTTTCAAAAAAAAATGAGTATGTCCCAAAAATTGATCCGGATTATAAATTTGATAAAGATACTACTTTAGCAATTTTGGCTGGTTTTTCTTTTAATAAAAGAGTTTTGATTCAAGGTTATCATGGAACAGGAAAATCAACTCACATTGAACAAGTAGCTGCAAGATTAAATTGGCCCTGTGTTAGAGTGAATTTAGATAGTCATGTTAGTAGAATAGATTTAATTGGTAAAGATGCGATTGTTCTTAAAGACGGGAAACAAGTAACGGAATTTAAGGAAGGTATTTTACCTTGGTCTATACAAAATCCAGTTGCCCTTGTGTTTGATGAATATGATGCTGGTAGACCTGATGTAATGTTTGTAATCCAAAGAGTTTTAGAAAGTGAAGGAAATTTCACATTACTAGATAAAAACAAAGTTATTGAACAAAATGATTTTTTTAGAATGTTCGCAACAACAAATACTGTGGGCCTAGGCGATACAACAGGACTTTACCATGGGACCCAACAAATAAATCAAGGTCAAATGGATAGGTGGAATATAGTTTCTACTTTAAATTATCTTTCCAGTGATAAAGAGTTAGAAATAATTTTAGCTAAAAATAAAAAATATAATAATAAAGAAGGAAAAGAAATTATATCAAATATGATAAAAGTTGCTGATCTAACTCGAAAAGGTTTTATGCTCGGAGATATATCAACAGTAATGAGTCCGAGAACCGTGATGCATTGGGCAGAAAACACAAGTATTTTTAAAGATAAAGGGTATGCTTTTAGAGTTACATTTTTAAACAAATGTGATGAAATTGAAAAAAAAATAATTTCTGAATATTATCAGAGATGTTTCGGGGAAGAATTGCCCGAGTCTTCAATCAACGTTCAAATATAAAGTGCAAAAAAAAGAAGAAATACTTGAGAGCTTTAAAACTGCAATAAAATCTACAATTAAATCAATTTCAAATAAAGAAGATATTGAAATAAGCTTTGGTGGCCAAGACGTATTAAATGAAAATAATAAATTAAAACTACCTGAGATAAATGAATATCAGAATAAAATTAATTTTGACCTTACAAGAGCTATTGCGGACTCGGAGTCACTTAAATTAAAATATAGTAATAAAAAAATTCTCAAGAGTTTTGAGCCCACAGGTTTTAAAGCTAAGAAATTATACCAAATAGCAGAAAAAATTAGGTATGAGTCTCTTGGTACTAGGGAATACCAGGGAATTAAAGACAACTTAATAAACTATTACTCAAATGTAAAACCTCCTCAGAATAAACAAAATGATATTTATTTTGCATTTGAAAACTACTTAAGAAAAGAATTTTTTGAATTAAATGAAAAGATAAAACTTGAGAGGATTTCATCTAAGTTTAAAAAAAACTTTGATAAAGCTTTTAAAACCAAAATCGATAAAATTAAACAAAATGCTAGTGAACAAGAGATTTTTAACTCCACTATTTCTGAAATAATTCAAAAATTAGATATTGAAGAATCTTCTGATTATGAAGAAATGGATAACAAAAAAGAGGAGGATTACAACAAAGAGGTAAGTAACAAAGACGACACTAACCAAAAAAAAGAATCAAAATTTGACGAAAATTCAGAAATGGCAATAGACACTAGTGTGCCAGAATTAGATAATTTAGCAGATGAAAATGATAGAGATTCAAGTGAAATTGAAATTGAAGATGCTTCAAATGATTTTGAAAAAAGAACGAGACCAAAAAATAATTTTGGAGATCAAAAATATAAGTTTTACACAAAAGAATTCGATGAAATAATAACTGCAGATGATCTGGAGACCGAAGAAGAACTTTTTAGATTAAGACAGAATTTGGATCAACAATTATTACAATTAAAGAGTTTTATATCTAAACTTGCAAATAAATTACAAAGAAAATTATTGGCTAAACAAAATCGATCATGGGATTTTGATTTGGAAGAAGGGACTCTAGATACTTCAAAACTATCAAGAATTATCATAGATCCTTTAAATTCTTTATCATTTAAAAAAGAAAAAGAGACAGAATTTAAGGATACTTTAGTGACTATTCTTATAGATAACTCTGGTTCAATGAGAGGTAAACCGATATCAGTTGCAGCAATTTGTGCAGATATTTTGTCTAGGACATTAGAAAGATGTTCGGTAAAAGTAGAAATTTTGGGATTCACAACAAAACATTGGAAAGGTGGTTCTAGTAGGGAATTATGGATGAAAAATGATAAACCACGATCTCCTGGAAGATTAAACGACCTTAGACACATTATTTATAAGTCCGCTGATACGCCTTGGAGGTTGGCAAAAAAAAATATGGGTTTAATGCTAAAGGAGGGTTTACTTAAAGAAAATATTGATGGTGAAGCTTTAAAATGGGCTTTTGAAAAAATGTCAAGAAGAAAAGAAGAAAGAAAAATTTTAATGGTTATATCGGATGGAGCTCCTGTTGATGACTCAACACTTTCAACTAATTCAAGTGATTTTTTAGAAACAAATTTAAAAAATACTGTGAAATGGATTGAAGATAAAACTAATGTTGAGCTTTTAGCAATTGGTATAGGTCATGATGTTACCAGATATTATAAAAAAGCTGTAAAAATTACTGATGTTCAAGATCTGGGCGATGTCATGATAAATCAGCTAACTGATCTATTTAAAGACGATAAAAGAGTATTAAATTAGTATTTTAAGTCTTTAAATTTTAAATCTGTAAAATCAATAATTCTACTCATTAACATCCTAAAAGGAACTAACATTATTAATGCTACAATTAATTTCACTGTCAAATCACCTAATGCTAATGTAAACCACGGTATATCTGTACCGTAAAAAGCTATTGAGAAAAAAAGAAAAGTATCAATTACTGAGCCAATTATAGATGACGTCATTGGAGCAACATACCAAATTTTTTTTCTTAATTTGTCAAAAATATTTATATCGAGATTTTGAGCTACAAAAAATGCAGTAGCAGAGCCTATTGCTATCCTAATTGATATAACATCACTAAAATTAGTTGATACAAATAACGTTAAAATTATTCCTATAAAAAAACCTACCAAAACAATGTGGCGAGCTTTATTTTTTCCAAATGCTCTATTTGCCAGGTCAGTAATTAAAAATGTAATTGGATAACTAAAAGCGCCGTAGGTGAGTAAATTTTCTAAATTATAAAATCGTACTGGAAATTGAACTAAATAGTTTGATGCAATTACAACCAATCCCATAGAAAAAGATAATATAAAAAATAACTTTTTATCTTTTGTCAGATGCATAAAAATTATTTTTGAGAAATTATTGAGTATTTTAATTTTTGAACCCTTTTAGAAAGTTTTTTGTTCTTGGCTGATTTCAAAAATTTATCTAGTCCACCTTTAAAGTCTACAGTTCTTAATGCTGCATTGCTCACATTTAGTCTTATATTTCTTTTTAAAATATCACTTTTAAATGAAATTTTTTTAAGATTTGGTAAGAAACGTCTTTTTGTTTTATTATTGGCGTGACTTACGTTGTGTCCTTTTAGTGGTAAAACGCCAGTGAGTTCACATTTTTTCGTCATAATAATTGATTGTATAGTTGCAAGCTTCATATTGGTCAAGAACTAATTATGAACCAGTTCCTACTATTTCACTCACATTTTTAATTTTTTCTTTTTTAAGTATGTCTATTAGTTCACCTTTAATCTTTTTTACTATTCCGGGACCTTCATAAACCATTCCAGTATATAATTGTAATAAATTAGCTCCAGATTTAAGTTTTTCGTAAGCAGCTAATCCAGAGCTAATGCCACCCACTCCTATTATGATAATATCCCCTTTAGTTTCCCTGTAAAATTTTTTTATTAAATCATTTGATATTTTACTTAAAGGTTCCCCGGATAAACCTCCCTTTTCACTTTTATGTGTTCCTATTAAATTTTCTCTGTTTTTGTCTGTTGTATTGGAAATAATTATAGCGCTAATCTTAAATCTTTTTATAGAATCAATTATAGAACCTATTTCACTACCAGCTATATCAGGTGACACTTTAAGAGCTAAAGGTTTATGAATATTATTTTTTTTTGTGAAATCAGTTATGTCTTTTAACAAATTTCTTAAAGTACTGTGATCATGAAAATCTCTTAAACCTGGAGTATTGGGCGATGAAATATTAATAGTAATATAATTAGCAAATGTATTTATTTCTTTAATACATTTAAGGTAGTCATCAGTTCTATTTTCACTATCTTTATTTGGGCCAATATTAATACCTAAAAAACCAGAGGGAGTATTTTTTTGGAGTCTTTGTGAAACTTTTTCTATACCATCGTTGTTAAAACCCAGTCTATTTATAAGAGCTCGATCATTTTCGAGTCTGAAAACTCTTGGTTTTGGATTCCCATACTGTTCTCTTGGAGTAACTGTTCCAATCTCAATAAATCCAAATCCGAATCTAAATAAAGAGTTGTATACTTCTGCGCTTTTATCAAAACCAGCTGCTAGACCAATTGGATTTTTTATTTTTGTATCAAATATTTTTGTCTCGAGAATTTCTTCCTCTTGAACCTTAAATATGTCTTCGGGTAAAAAATTATATTTTAAAGATTTAATTGCTAAATCGTGTGCCATTTCCGGATCTATTTTAAAAATAAATGGCTTTAACAGTGAGTACATTTAATTAATTTTATCTTTTATCAGTTTTATTGTTTCTTGAACACCAAAAAAACTGATGAAAAATCCCATTCTTGGTCCATCGATATCGCCAAAGAGAACTTGATAAATTAGTTTAAACCAGTCTCTTAGATTTTTTTCGTAACCATTTTCTTTTCCTGTTGAATAAACAATTGTTTGAATTTCTTCAGGTGGCGTATTATCATTTATTTTTTCAATAGCTAGAGCAAGTTTTGTTAGGGCTTTTTTTTCTTTCTCGTTTGGTTTTTTATATATTTTTTTTGGTTTAAGTTTATCTTTAAAAAATTTAATAGCATGGCTTGTAAGACTATCCAAAATTGGATTACTTTCAGGATTAACATTTTTATGGAACCTATTTATAAATTTCCATAATATTTTTTTGTCATCTGCATTACTTGAGCCAACAAGATTAAGAAGCATTGAAAATGACATAACAATTTTTTCATTTGGTGGTTTTCCATTGTGTATATGCCAAACAGGATTGGAAAGCTGGTCTTTAATTTTTTGCATTGGGAATTTTTCAATTAAAGATAGATATTCATCTACTGCTTTAGGTACAACATCTGAGTAAAGTTTTTTTGCTCGTTTAGGATTTTGAAACATATATAAAGAGAGACTTTCAGGTGATGCATAATTAAGCCACTCCTCTATAGTTATACCATTTCCTTTTGATTTTGAAATTTTTTCACCTTTCTCATCTAAAAAGAGTTCATAAGCAAAGCCGCTAGGAGGTGTCTTACCTAAAACTTTACAAACTTTGCTTGATAGTATTGCACTCTCTGTCAGGTCTTTACCGTACATTTCGAAATCTACATCAAAAGTAAACCATCTCATTGCCCAGTCTACTTTCCACTGTAATTTACAATTGCCATTATAAATATCTGTTTGAATTTTTTTACCATTATTATCAAATGTTATTTTGCCAGTATTTTTTTCTAAATTTAACATTGGTATTTCTAATACTTTTCCTGTATCTGGGCACAAAGGCAGAAAAGGACAATAAGTCTTTCTTCTTTCGGATCTTAATGTTGGCAATATTATATTCATAATCTCTTCATATTTTTCTGCCACTCTTTTTAGTGATTCATTAAACTTACCATTTTTATAATTTTCAGTTGAACTCTTAAATGAAAATTCAAAATTAAATTTTTTTAAAAATTGTTTTAGCATCGTGTTGTTGTGCTCAGCAAAACTATTAAACTTTCCAAAAGGATCAGGAATAGAAGTAAGAGGCTTGCCTAGGTTTTTTTTTAATATTTCGCCGTTTGGAATATTTTCAGGTACTTTTCGCAAACCATCCATGTCGTCAGAAAAAGTAATTAGCTCTGTATCTATTTTATCTATTTGATTTAATACATTTATCATCATAGTAGTTCTTGCCACTTCTCCAAAAGTTCCTATATGCGGTAAACCACTAGGCCCATAACCCGTTTGAAAAATAATTTTTTTTTTTGATTTAATTAAGTCTTTTCTCTCTTTAAGCAAATTTCTTATTTCTACGAAAGGCCATGCTGAAACAGATTGAATTACATTATTATCTAGCATAATAGAGGTTTATAAAATTTTCTTTATAAAATACAGTTTTTAATTTATTAAATACAGTTGAATTTTTTTAGTAATTAAATAGTCTCAATTTTAATGTCATCAAATAAAACAGTTTTTTTTTTAATAGGTGTTTTGCTTGCGATTTTAGGTTCCTCGATGCTCATCCCCTATTCAATTCAGTTATTATCACAGGAAAATAGTCACAGTTTTATTGGTGCCTCGTTTATTACAATCTTTGTTGGTATTTTATTTATTCTTTCTAATTTAGAAAAACAGTACAAATTAAATCTTCAACAAACCTTCCTATTTTCTGCACTGGCTTGGTTTCTAATTGCAGTGTTTGGAAGTCTTCCTTTTTTATTATCACCAGTTTCATTCTCTATTAGTGAGGCTTTTTTTGAAAGTATGTCAGGTATTACTACTACAGGGGCTACAGTAATTACTAACTTGGATGAAACTCCCAAAAGTATTTTACTATGGAGGGCAATTATGCAGTGGTTAGGTGGTATAGGTATTATTGTAATGGCAATTACAATTTTACCTTTATTAAAAGTAGGAGGCATGCAGCTTTTTAAAATGGAAGGGCCATTATCTACTGAAAAAATTCTTCCAAGAACTTTGGAGGTAGCAACAATTCTTATATTCACTTATTTTGTTTTAACTTCTTTATGTGCTTTTTTTTACTGGCTTTTTGGAATGTCGATTTTTGACAGCATAGCTCACTCAATGACTACAATAGCTACGGGTGGATTTTCAACACACAATGAGTCTATAGGTTTTTTTAGTAGTTCAAATATAGAACTAGTTGCTAGTGTTTTTATTATTTTGGGTAGCATACCTTTTATTTCGTATCTAAAATTTATCAAGGGGAATAAGAAAATTTTTATCGAGGATATACAAATTAAGGGAATGATTTATATTTTATGTTTGTCTATCTTAATAATGTTTGTCTACCTTTTTGTAATTAGTGACGAAACATCAATTGTAGACAATTTTAGAATATCATTCTTTAACGTAATATCTATTTTATCAGGGACAGGTTATGTAACCGATGATTTTGGTTTATGGGGAAAATTTTCTTTAATTTTTTTTCTATTCTTAATGTTTATTGGAGGATGTGCTGGATCAACAGCTTGTGGGATAAAAATATTTAGGCTTCAGATGTTGCTTGTTTTTCTAAAAAATCAAATTAAGAAACTAATTTCACCTAATAGTGTAATTATAGTAAAATATAATAATCAAAAAATTTCTGATGATTTTATGAAATCTGTAATAACTTTTATTTTTTCTTTTTTATTAATATTTTTTATTATAGCATTAATGCTATCTTTAACGGGTCTAGATTTTTTAACAGCTATTTCTGGAGCTGCAAGTGCAATTTCAAATGTTGGACCTGGGTTAGGAGATATCATAGGTCCTGATGGAAATTACAAAGATATTCCAGATATCTCCAAATGGATTTTGGCATTTGGCATGCTATTAGGAAGATTAGAATTATTTGCAATTTTAGTTTTATTTTTCCCATCTTTTTGGAGAAATTAAATTATGGAGATATATAAAAAACAATCATTATCAGAAACTTTTAAAGTGTATTTTGATCAAAGAATGATCAAAATATTATTGCTTGGAGCTATTAGTGGTTTTCCATGGGTGATAATAGGAAGTAGTTTAAGTCTTTGGTTGCAAGAAGATGGGTTGAGCAGAAGTACAATTGGTTGGGCAGGTTTAATTTTTGCTGTTTACGCTTTTAATTACCTTTGGGCCCCAATTATCGACAGGGTCAGAGTCCCATGGTTAACAAAAAAAGTAGGCCATAGGCGTGGATGGATTATTGTTATGCAAACTGTAATATTGCTAAGCTTAACTAGTTGGAGCTTGATAAATCCGACTGCAAATTTAACATTGGTAATTAGTATAGGTCTAATAATTGCAATCGCATCAGCAACTCAAGATATAACTGTTGATGCTTTAAGAATTGAACAAATTGGTGAGCACGAGGGCAAGTCGATGCAGGCTGGTGCAGCGATGGCCGTAGTCGGTTGGTGGACTGGATATAAAATAGGTGGTGTAGTGGCTCTTAACTCAGCTGAATTCTTTCAACAAGCTGGTTTTCAAAACTATTGGCAAATAACTTTTTTAGTCTTAGGAATAGTCATTATTTTTTGCAACATTTGTCTAATGTTTGTAAATGAACCGCAGCCAGTAGATAGAGTAGAGAGTCAAAAGCTAACTGATGAAATGATTGGAAGTAAACTTGGTTCTTCCAGTATTTTGGCTAAGGCTTTTGCTTGGTTAGCGGGAACTGTAATAGGGCCAGTAATTAGTTTTTTTAAAAAAAATGGTTTTAATATTGCAATAGCAATTTTAGGATTTGTATTCCTTTTTAAAATTGGTGAAGCTTTCTTAGGCAGAATGTCAGTAATTTTTTATAAAGAAATTGGATTTACAAAATCTGATATAGCCCTTTATTCGAAGGGGCTTGGATGGGTCACAACAGTGATTTTTACTCTACTTGGAGGACTATTTGCAATCCGCTCTGGGGTTATTAAAGCAATGTTTGTATCTGGTATATTGATGGCCTCAACAAATTTATTATTTTCTTTACTAGCTTGGTCAGGAAAATCAGAATTATTGTTCGCTATAGCAGTTATATTTGATGACATGGCAGCAGCATTTGCGACAGTGGCATTTGTAGCTTTCATTTCAATGCTCGTGGATAGGACTTATACTGCAACACAATATGCTCTTCTTGCCTCTATAGGTACAGCTGGAAGAACAACTTTAGCTGCATCATCTGGAGCATTGGTTGATTGGCTAAATGGAGATTGGGGTATTTTCTTTATAATCACTGCAGTAATGGTAATACCTTCTCTTATCTTTCTTTACATGATTAAAGATAAACTAAAATTAAATGACTAAATATTTAACAAACAACTTTTCAATAATAAATCTCCACAAAAAACCCTCTACTAAGTCTGAAATAGTTACACAAATGATTTATGGGGATAGTTTCTCACTTACAAAAAAGACAAAAAAATGGCTCAAAATTAGAATTAAAGAGGACAATTATAAAGGTTACGTGATTAACAAAAAATTTTCTCAGTACATCAAACCATCTCATAAGATAGCAGTTTTAAAAGCAAAAGTTTATAAATTTCCAAACAAACGAGAAGAGACCAGTAAATTAACATTTGGCTCAAAAATAAAAGTTTTAGATAAAAAAGCAAATTTTCTCAAATTTGAAAAAGGTTGGATAAGTTCAAAAGATGTTAAACTAATTTCTTACAAAGAAAAAAATTTTTTTAATAAAATTATCATTTTTAAAAATATAAAATATAAATGGGGAGGTAAATCTTTCAAAGGAATTGACTGCTCTGCCCTAGTACAAGTTTTTTTAAATTTTCATAAAAAATATTGTCCTAGAGATGCGAAAGACCAGGTCAATTATTTTAGAAGAAATATAAAACTAAAAAATATTAAAAAAAACGATCTTATTTTTTGGAAGGGTCACGTTGCAATAGCTCTATCAAATAAAAAGCTTATTCATGCTTACGGGCCCATGAAAAAAACAGTAGTTATGGATATCAATCAAACTATTAAGAGAATTAAACGTACAGCTAATTTAGAAGTAATAGGAACTAAAAGACCATAAATAACAAAGGCAGCCTCAGTCTCCCTCAGCTGCCCTTAAAAATAATTTAAATGATTCGTGCTTTTTATTTAAGACTCTTCTTAGTTGTATGTGGATAATAAATGGCGGAGAGAGAGGGATTCGAACCCTCGAAACGGTTTCCCGTTTACACGCTTTCCAAGCGTGCGCCTTCAACCTAGCCTTCTAGAGTTATTGAACAGTGGGCAGTATTTTTCGCAAATTTTAAAAAAGTTGGGCTACTGACGCCCATGCGGAGTCCAATTAATTGCAAAACATTTCAGCACCATAAGCTCTTTGTACCACTCTACAATTAGTACCAGTACTTCTAGATGAAGACGAAGAGCCGCCAGTCCTTAATGAGTTACCAAGATCTATCATTGCATCAAACAAATCGTAATCATTCCCATTTTGAATATAAACTTTCTGAGATGTTCCTCCCCCAGATTTAGCAACTTTGTCAGTTGAGTTAAATTGCATGGACATCATTTTCAAAGCGCAATCAGCAAATTTTTCAGAATTTTTTCTAAAACCCAAATCTTTACAAATCTGTTTAGCCTGAGCAATTTTTTCGTTTGTATTTAAAGAATTTCTCATAGCATTATTTGATGTAGTTGCACCTTTTAATTCATTAACTATTTTTTGTGCTTCCGACCATGAATAAGCTATTGCGTGAAAAGTTCCATTTCCAAATTGTTTTCCCCATGTTCCGCTTCTAATTGGAACAGTAACATCTTTAAATATTGCAAAACGCTTCTTACCTCCAGGTCTCCATGCATCATTTATTTCAATACCGTTTTCAAAATATGGAGATGCTTTTCTGCAAAATGAGTTGGCTATACCTGCGGGCCATTCTTGATCACAAAAAGCTACTTTACTAGTACCTGATGAGTAGCGCCCATGTTTGCCTTGATATGTCTCTGCAAAAATTGGGCCGCTGAGCACTAAACTTAGAATTATTGTGTAAACAAATTTTTTCATCTGTTGACGCCCATATGACGACCAAATCATTTTATTACAAATTACAAGTTGTGCAAGACCTTTAAAAAATGGCGGAGAGAGAGGGATTCGAACCCTCGAAACGGTTTCCCGTTTACACGCTTTCCAAGCGTGCGCCTTCAACCACTCGGCCACCTCTCCGTTTTCTTTTTAAATAATATATCCAATGCTTTTATATTACTTAAAAATTGGACATTTATTAATCAAGTTCTATTTGACTTTTATAGTTATTTTGAAGATTTTTATCTTGATCTTGTTTTTTTAATATAAAATTTTCACATACTAGAATATCTAATTCTGTTCCCATAAAACATTTAAAAGCATCTTCTATAGAGCAAACGATAGGCTCACCCCTAATATTAAATGAAGTATTAACAAGTATAGGACATTTGGTTAATTTTTTGAATTTCTCTAATAGGTGGTAATATTTAGGATTTGTATCTTTGTGTACCGTTTGAATTCGAGCGGAATAGTCCACATGAGTAACAGCTGGAATAGAAGATCTTTTCAAATTTAATCTTTCTATACCAAATAAGTTTTTATTATTTTCAGTTTCTTTAATTTGAATATTTTCTTTAACATTAGCAACTAGAAGCATGTACGGACTATCACAATTTAATTCGAACCAATCATTCAAATCTTCTCTCAATATTGAGGGTGCGAATGGTCTAAAGCTTTCTCTATATTTTATTTTTAAATTTAAATTTTTTTGCATTTTTTCAGATCTGGGGTCAGCAATAATAGATCGACAACCTAAAGCTCTTGGACCAAATTCCATTCTACCTTGAAACCAACCAACTATTTTTCCATTACTTAATTCATTCGCAACTTCATTTATAAGATTTTCATTTTGAAATTTAAGAAAATTTGCCCCTAATTTTTTTAAGCTTTTTTCAATAAACTTTTCATCAAATTTAGGTCCTAAAAAAGATCCATTCATTTTGTCAAGAGGTGTACTAGAAATTCTAGGTTTTGAGAGTTCTTGATGCCAATAAGCTAAAGCTGCACCAAGAGAACCGCCCGCATCTCCAGAAGCAGGCTGTATCCAAATATGTTTAAAGATATTATTTTTTACAATTTTTCCATTAACAACACAATTCAAAGCAACTCCCCCAGCTAAACATAAATTTTGAATTTTGGTTTCTTTTTGAACATTTTTTACTAGTTTTAATACTATGATTTCAATGACTTCTTGCACTGATGAAGCTATATCCATATGGAATTGGGTAAGTAATTCTTTATTTGGATCTCTAACTTTTTGGCCAAACAGTTTTGAAAATTTATCGTTGGTCATAGTAAGTCCTGTTGCGAAATTGAAATATTTCATGTTTAATCTAAATGATCCGTCTTCTTTAACGTCTATTAATTCTTTTAATATTAAATCTGTATATTTAGGTTTGCCATAAGGTGCCAAACCCATTACTTTATATTCTCCACTATTCACCTTAAAACCTGTATAATAAGTAAAAGCGGAGTAAAGAAGTCCTATCGAATGAGGAAAATAAATCTCTTTTATCATTGAAATCTTGTTTTTTTTTCCTATCGCTAACGTTGTTGTAGCCCATTCACCTACTCCATCTAAAGTTAAAATTACTGCTTCATCAAAAGGTGAAGGATAATAAGCGCTAGCAGCATGACTAAAATGGTGTTCGGAAAAACTAATTTTTTCAATATCATTAAAATCTTTATCGTTTCTTTTGAGTTGTTCGAATAAAAAATTTTTCTGAAAAAGTTTTTCTCTTAACCAAATTGGCATTGACATTAAAAAAGTTGAGAAACCTCTTGGTGCAAAAGCCAAATATGTTTCTAGTAATCTTTCGAATTTCAAGAAAGGCTTTTCATAGAAAACTATCTGGTCTATTTGGCTTAAATTTAATTTAGCTTCATTTAAAACATATTTAATAGAATTATAAGGGTAGCTAGGATCATGTTTCTTTCTTGTAAACCTTTCCTCTTGCGCCGCTGCAATAATTTTACCATCTATTAATAGTGCAGCTGCACTGTCATGGTAAAATGCGGATATACCTAGAATACTTTTCATTATTTTTTTTTTTTCATAATTATAAAATATTTACTTGCTAAAAAATTGTGTAAATAAAAGGTGCTACTACCGAACCCTGGCTAAGAACTATGAGTGCACCAAATAAAGCTAAGACAATAATAATGGGTAACAACCAGTATTTTTTCCTTTCTTTTAAGAAAGAGTAAAATTCTTTAATAAAACTGAGCATTTAAAATTGCCTCTTCATAGTATTTATATCCTTAGATCTTTTAATCCAGTAAGATTTTTCTTTGTTAA
Source organism: uncultured Pelagibacteraceae bacterium (assembly GCA_902620525.1). Taxonomy (GTDB): domain Bacteria; phylum Pseudomonadota; class Alphaproteobacteria; order Pelagibacterales; family Pelagibacteraceae; genus Pelagilacustribacter. The sequence goes on from CACNIK010000001.1 coordinate 212,074, forward strand.
ACTTAATACTTAATAAATCCTTACCTAATAAACGCATTAAAAGACCTATCGGCGTGATAATCAAAAAATAAATAAACCCCATTACTATTGGAGCTATAACTTTACCTAAAATTTCACCGAGTTTGATCCAACCTTGTTTTAAAGGTGTTAGTAATTTTGAGTTAATTATTCCAAGAAGTAAGAATATTAATGAAACGATTGTAGCCCAAATTCTTACTGGCTCAGATGCAATAATAGGCCAAATAGCTATTAATAAAAAAACAATAAAAAAAAGAATACCAAAACTTTTATTGTTATCATTTTTATTCATAGTGAATTATTAACTAATACCATTATTTATTTCAATTTTTTTATTAAAGTTTGTTTATTTTTAATAAAAATAGATTTCGCAATGTTCTAAAAATTTCAATTTTAGGGATTTTTGAGACACCCTCTCTTCTATCTTTAAATTGAAGAGGAATTTGATAAATCTTGTAACCAAGTTTATTGATTAAATGTATTGTGCCCATAAAAAAACTATAACCTTTGGTTTTTACATCATTTATTTCTAAATTTTTTAACTTGTTTAAAGCAAAACCTCTAAAAGATGATGTGAATTCATCACTATCAATATTTAAAACTAATTTAATAACTTTATTTCCGACATAGCTCAAAATGTATCTAAATAATTTCATATCGTTAGATGCACCTTCCATATATCTAGAGCCTATAACAAATGGTTTGTCTTCTAACGATTCTATAAACTTAGGTATCATTTTTGGATCGTGAGAAAGGTCGGCATCAATTGTGATTAAGTTTTGATAACTTTTTTCTTTTGCAAAGTTAAATCCTATTTTGTGTGCGCTATCTAAACCTTCTTTACCTTTTCTGCTAATTAAAAACAAATTTTCATTATTCTTTTGATAATGTTTTATTATATCGCCAGTTTTATCTGGAGAATTGTCATCAACTATTAAAATATCAATATTTGATATTTTTAAAACTAAATCAAGAAAGGTAGATATATTATCAGCTTCATTATAGGTAGCAGTAAAAACTAAGTTTTTTTTCATATTTAATTATTAACCAATACTGTTATTGATTTCAAATTCTTTTAGTTTATAAAATAGTATGAGCAATTTAGTAGTATTAAATAATGAGAAAATTTCAAAAAAAAATAACAAGTTTTATTGTAGAAATTTTAATTATAAAATACTTCCTGAGGGATTAAACAAATTTTTTAATGTTCAATATATTGCTAGAAAATCAAATACAGATGAGCATCATGAGCTAAATTTACAAAGCGTAAAAATTGCATCAAATATTATTCAATTTATTTATTATGTGCTCTCCACTTTTAAAAACAAGAATACAAGATATTATATAATATCCATAACACCTTACACTTTTATAGCATTTTTATTTTTATTTTTATTTAGAAAAAAAGTATTTGTTTATCTTATAAGTAGCGGGTACGAAGAATGGAAATACATACTAGGATCATGGACAGTTTGGATCTATCATATAATGTTTTCTATTGTAACTTCAAAAGCTACAGTTATTGCTTTACATGAAAGACTTTACCAAAAAAAGAATGGGTATGTAATTGAGTCTTCGACTTTGAACAAAGATTGGTTACAAAACTTTAAAAAACCTAATTTAAATAAGATCAAATTGTTAAATGTATCAAGAGTAAATCCTGAGAAGGGTATCTTTGAGTTTCTTGAAATGTTTAAAAAATTAGAAATTGATGCTGAAATTTCAATTATAGGTAAAATAAAAAACCTCAAATTGCAAAATAGGTTTAGGTCGATTATTAAAAGTGACTCAAATATAATTTTTCCTGGACATGTTTCTAATAGAAAGATGTTAATGGATATGTACGATAATCATAATATTTTAATTCTTCCATCTTATACTGAAGGTCAACCTTATGTTGTAGACGAGTCTCTTGCTAGAAGACGACCAGTGCTCATATTTGAGGATATAAAGCACATAATAAAGGGTAGGAAAGGTATTTTTGTTTCGGAAAGAAATATCAATTCACTTACAAAAAATCTTAAATTTATAATGCAAAATTACTATGATATTCAAAAAGAAATTGAGAAAAATAATTTCCCACTTGAAGAGAATATGTTTAAACAAATTTCCGACGTAATTAATAAAAATTAGCAGTCTAATAGATTTTTAATTCCTGATTGAATAGAGATTTTAGGTTTCCAATTAATGTCTTTTTTTAGTTTTGTTATGTTTGCAAGAGAAGTTCTTGGTTCTCCCGGTCTAATTGCAATATGTCTCCTTTTACCTTTAAAAATCTTAGCTATAGTATTTATTGATGTGCTTTTTCCCGAACCTAAATTATATATTTTATTAACTAATTTACTTTTAATAACTTTTATAAATGCATTAGCTAAATCATCAACATGAATAAAATCTCTTGTTTGTTTACCGTCACCAACTATTGTTAGAGCCTTTTTACTTTTTGTCTGTGATAAAAATTTACCTATAACCGCACTATATTGACCAGAGGTACTTAATCTGGGGCCATATACATTAAAAAATCTAAAAGAAATATTTGGCATTTTATATACAGTCGCGTATTTCATAACTAATTCTTCACCCATAAATTTGGTAACTGCATAAGGATGCTTCAAGTCAATTTTATCTTTTTCTGAAGTAGGAAATTTTTTCGGATTACCGTAACAACTTGACGATGCAGCATAAATAAATTTCTTAATTTTCTCTTTTTTTGCGGCCTCAAGTACATTAAGTGTCCCTTTAACATTATTCATAAAGTATTTTTTTGGGTTTTTTATACTTGGTATAATTTGAGCAAGAGCGGCTAGATGAAAGACATAATCGGCTCCTCTAAAATATTTTTCTAATTTTTTGCTTTTAGAAATATCTATTTTAAATAATTTTACTTTTTTTTTATTATGATGTGATATATTAGATTTTTTTCCAGATACGAAATTATCTAAAACTACTACTTTATGTCCTATTCTTACTAAATGATCTGCTAAATTACTTCCAATAAAACCTGCACCTCCTGTAATAATTGATTTTGAAACTCTCATCTAATTCTAATTATCTATTTTTCTAAATCCATCCATGGTCACCGGATAAGTGGTAGTTACTTTTCAAATTGTATTTTTTCCACGCACCATCATGATCAATAATTAACTTGCAGTTCTTTAGATATTTTTCTAAAATTTTTTTTGGTATTTTAAATTGTTTATGATCAACTGAAACTATAAGGCAATCAAATTTTGGGAGATCTTTTGGAAATTTAAATGTTTTTACTTTAGCAGCATCGTAAATTTCTTTGTTGCTGAAATATGGATCGAAAAGTCTAACTTTTAATTTTTTCTTTATTAAACATTTAATTAAGGGTATTACTTTGGAAAGTACGCTAACTTTTAAATCTCCTTTATAAGATAAGCCTAATACTCCAATTCTTTTTAAACCTTTTTTTAAAATAGAGTTTGCTATTGACTTGCCCATTCCATCATCTGTTTTGATTGTTTCTCTTAACAAAGAGAGTTTACTTTTATTTTTAACTTGAGATAAGATGTATCTGCTTGATAAGGGTATACAATAACCTCCGGCACCTATACCTGGATGAAAAGCTTCAACATTCCACTTTGTTCCCACTAATTTTAAAACTTCTCTTATATTATCTTTTGGAAAAGCAAGTGATAACTGGTTAGCAAGAGTGATATCCATATGTCGGTAAGCATTTTCAACGCTTTTAACCATTTCTGAAACTTTGTAAGTGCTAGCTGCGTGTAGTTTTTTACAAACAATAGACAAAACATCTTTTGTGACTGATGTAGACTTGACGTCAGTAGACCCGTAAACTCTATCTAAATTTTCAAGGTTTTTTCCACCTTCTATAAACCAGTCTCTTCGTGGAGCAATGGATAACAAAATATTTTTACCAACAGTAAGATTTTTTTTTTTTAAAAAAGGTATAATTTTTTTATCTGAAACTTTTGGAGCAAGTGTAGACTCTACGATCACAATTGGAGGGTTTTTACTATTTTTTTTAATTTTTGATATATTATTGAGAACATTCATTAATGGTTTATAATAGGGTTTTCCGTTTCTTTCTGTAGGTATGGCTACAAAATGGACTAAAAAATCCTCAGTTATTAGATCATTATAGTTAGAAGTCGCTTTCAAATAATTACCTTTAACTAAATTCTTTATATCAAACCCAAACCATTTTTTAAGATCTTTAAGAGGTAAGGTTCCTGAGTTTATTTTTTTAATTTTATTTTTATTTACATCGTAACCAACACACTTGACTTTTTTTTTTGCAAAATAAACCATTGTTGATAAGCCTATATAGCCTGTTCCCCAGACTGCTATTTTAAACTTTTTTGATTTTAGTAAGCTTTTATATTTCATGATCTCCTATTCATATTAATTTATATACAAAATCAAGTTATATTTTTGAGGCTTGAATTCCTATGTAATATCAAAATATTGGTGTAAGAAAATTTTATCAGGTTTCTTTGTTAATCTTTAAAACGCCAATAAAGGCTTCTTGAGGTATTTCAACTTTTCCAAATTGTTTAGAACGTGCTTTTCCCTTCTTTTGTTTTTCTAAGAGTTTTCTTTTTCTATCCATTGCGCCACCTCCATGGATTTTAGTAAGAACGTCTTTTTTAAAACCTTTTATAGATTCTCTAGCTATTATTTTTCCTCCTATAGCTGCCTGCACAGGTATCATAAAATTATGTCGTGGAATTAAATCTTTTAATTTTTCACATACCTGCCTACCTGTTTTTTGTGCAAATTCTTTATGAATTATCATGGCTAATGCATCTACTGGCTCGCCATTTACAAGAATTCCAAGCTTTACTAAAGCTCCCTCTCTGTATCCAGAAATTTCATAATCAAAGCTAGCATATCCGCTTGAAACTGATTTTAGTCTATCATTAAAATCAAATACCACTTCATTCAATGGCAGGTCGTAGGATAAAACTGCTCTTTTACCAGAGTAACTTAAATTTGTTTGTATACCTCTTTTATCTTGGCAAATTTTTATTATTGATCCTAAATACTCGTCTGGCGTAATAATTGTTGATTTAATCCAAGGTTCCTCTATTTTTTCTATTTGCGAAGGATCGGGCATATTAGTCGGGTTTTGCAAGTCAATAATTTCACCTTTTTGTTTATGAACTTTGTAAATTACGCCTGGGGTTGTCGTTATCAAATTAACATCAAATTCTCTCTCTAATCTTTCAGTGATTATTTCAAGATGCAGGAGGCCTAAAAAACCACATCTAAAACCGAGTCCTAGCGCACTTGAAGACTCTGGTTCATAAGAAAAGCTTGCGTCGTTTAGTTTGAGTTTTGCTAAACCATCTTTAAGTTTTTGAAACTCTGAGCTATCAACAGGAAAAAGTCCGCAGAAAACAACTGGTTTACTTGGTTTAAAGCCTGGTAGCGGGTTACTAATAGGGTTTAAAGCATCGCATATCGTGTCACCTACTTTTGTCTCTGATAAAGATTTTATACCTGTGATTATAAAGCCAATTTCTCCTGAATTTAATTCATTGATATCAACAGGTTTGGGGGTAAAAACACCTACTTTTTCGATAATATATTCCTTGTTGTTAGAAAGTAATTTTATTTTCATGTCTTTTTTAATTTTTCCATCAATTACCCTCACTAAAATTACTACGCCTAAGTAGCTGTCGTACCAACTATCAACTAATAAACTTTTTAATTTTTCATCTTTTTTTCCTTTTGGAGATGGCAAGTTATTAATTATTGCCTCAAGAATATTGTCTATTCCCTCACCAGTTTTTCCAGAACATGGAATAGCATTTGAAGTATCAATTCCGACAACGTCTTCAATTTCTTGCTTTGTTTTATATATATCTGAGGCTGGTAAATCAATTTTGTTTAAAATTGGAATTACCTCATGATTAATTTCAAGAGCTTGGTAAACATTTGCTAAAGTTTGAGCCTCAACTCCCTGTGTACTATCAACTATCAATAGTGAGCCTTCACAAGCAGAGAGAGAACGGCTTACTTCATATCCGAAGTCAACGTGACCAGGCGTGTCAATTATGTTGAGTGTATATTCTTTTCCATCTTTTGATTTGTATTTAAGTTTTACTGTTTGCGCTTTAATTGTTATTCCCCTTTCCCTTTCAATATCCATTGAATCGAGTACTTGCTGTTTCATTTCACGATCAGTTAAGCCACCACATTTATGAATTATTCTATCCGCAATAGTTGACTTGCCATGATCAATATGCGCAATTATTGAAAAATTACGAATTCTATCTATCTCTGACATTACGACCTGATATTCCCGCCAGTTTTATTTTCTACTTCTTTAATAATTTTTTCACTTATTTGATTTAAATCATTATCGGAAAGAGTTCTATCCTCGGCTTGTAATGAAACATTGATCGCTATAGATTTTTTTTCAGGTGGTAAATTACCACCTTCAAAGACATCAAATATGTTTACTGATTGAATATTTCTATCAAGATCTTTGATAATTTTATTTAATCTACCAACTTGATAATTTTTATCAATTACAAAAGCAAAATCTCTCTCAGAAATTTGGAAATCAGAAAATTTAAAGTTTTCTTTTAAAATTCTCAACTTTTTATTTGGTTTAGGAATATTGTCTAAAAAAATTTCAAATCCATAAATATTCTTTTCTTTGTAATCTAATTTAGAAATAATTGACGGATGAATTTCTCCAAATTGAGCGAGTAAGATTCCATCATTTGTTTTGAAGTTTACTGAACCGGATCTTCCCGGATGGTAACAATTTTTCGATTTGTCACTGACTATCAAATGATTTTCGTTTATTCCTATTTCAATTAAAGTTTTTATAACATCTGTCTTCATATCAAAAATATCTACATTTCTAGTTTTTTCAGACCAACTTTTTTTATTTATTTGTCCAGATTTTACTGCTCCTATAATAGTTTGCTGCTCTCCAGGCTTTTTTCCATAAAAAACTGGTCCTATTTCAAATAAAGAAATGTCTTGAAAACCTCTGTCATGGTTTTTCTTTAAATAAAAAAGTAAATTTGAAAATATCGACCTTCTTAATACGTTTAAATCGTTAGAAATTGGATTAATTATAAAAATTGGACTCGAGCTGTCATTAATTAAATCATCAATTTTTTGATCTGTAAATGACCAAGTAACAGCTTCATAATAACCCTTATTAGAGACAGATCGTTGACTAAGGTGAAATAATTTTTGCTGGAAGTTAAGGGTTTCTCTATTTCTTACTTTTTCAGGTTCTATAAGATTTATCTTATCAAAACCTTTGATTCTAATTAGTTCTTCTATTAAATCTATTTCCTGGTTTACATCTGGTCTCCAAGTTGGAACAAGTACTTTAAGAATTTTTTTTCCAGGTTTCGTTGAAAAACCAAGAGAATTTAATATCTTTTTAATTTCACTTTCTGTTATTGCAAAACCTATTGTTTTTTTGAATTTACCTATCTCAAGATCAATTGATTTATTTTTATATTCTTTTTTTCCTGAAATATTAAATTTACTTGCTTCCCCACCGCAAATTTTTAAAATTAAATCTGTAGCAATTTTCAAGCCATCAGTCATTGAATTGGGATCTATTCCTCTTTCAAACCTATATTTAGCGTCAGTTTCAAGACCTAGCTGTTTTGAAGTTTTTCTTATTGATGATGGAAGAAAATAAGCTGACTCTAATAAAATATTTCGCGTATCCATCTCTGTTCCAGATCTTATTCCACCAATTACTCCCCCCAAACCTAAAACTCCACTTTTGTCAGCTATAACACACATATCTTTTTGAAGAGTATACTTTCTATCATCAAGAGCTGTAAAACTTTCACCCTTTTTTGAGTTTCTGACAATAATTTCTTTGTTAATCTTATCAGCATCATAAGCGTGTAAAGGCCTATTTAAATCAAACATAACGTAATTAGTAATATCTACTACTGCTGAAATTGGTTTAAGACCCAGGGAATAAATTTTATCTTTCAACCATTTAGGACTTTCTTGATTTTTTATTCCTGTAATTAAACAACTGCCGAATGCTAAGCAACCTTGGTTTTTTTCTTTAGTTATTGAAATTTTGATATTCTGATTTTTTTTTTGATTAATTTTATTTTTTTTTAAATCTAATAATTTTCCCATTCCGGCAGCAGCTAAATCTCGAGCTATTCCTCTAATTCCTAAGCAATCAGGGCGATTAGGAGTTATAGATAAGTCAATGACTTTTTCATTAGAACTTTTAAAAAAATTTTTACCTATTTTGTTAGACATATTTTTAAGCTCTATAATACCTGCGCTTTCATTTGATAAATTAAGTTCACTCTCAGAACAAAGCATTCCTCTTGACTCTACCCCTCTAATTTTGGCTACTTTTAATTTCATCTTTGATTTAGGTATTGTGGCTCCAGGAGGAGCGTAGACTGTAACTAAGCCATCTCTTGCATTATCTGCGCCACATACAACTTTAACAATAGATGATCCACCTGTTGTCACATCACAAAGCTTTAGCTTATCTGCATTTGGGTGCTTTTCAGTTTTTAATATTTTTGCGATTTTAAATTCTGAAAGGTTGCCAGAACCTTCTTTAATGCCTTCAACTTCTAATCCAATATTCGTTAGTTTTTCAATTATTTCATTTATATTAGCTTTAGTATTTAAATGATTTTTTAACCAAGATAATGTTAGAATCATCTACTTAATCCTCTATAATTTGTTGGAACATCCAATGGATCAAAGCCAAAATGATTAAGCCATCTGTAATCAGTTTCAAAAAATGCTCTTAAATCATTTATTCCATATTTAAGCATTGCAAGACGATCAATGCCCATTCCGAAAGCAAACCCCTGATATTTTTTTGAGTCAATTTTAGTGTTTTTTAAAACATTAGGATGAACCATTCCACAACCTAAAATCTCCAGCCATTTATCTCCCTCTCCAATTACAATTTTACCATTTTCAATTTTGTAACCAATATCTACCTCGGCAGATGGTTCTGTAAATGGAAAATGACTTGGTCTGAATCTCATTTTGATTTTTTTAACTTCAAAAAATTCTCTTATAAAATAATTTAGACATCCCTTAAGATGACCCATGGTTATATCTTTATCTATATGTAAACCCTCTAATTGATGAAACATGGGCGCATGAGTTTGATCGCTGTCACATCTATAAGTCCTACCAGGTACAATTATTTTAAATGGTGGATTGCCATTGAGCATAGTTCTTATTTGAACAGGAGAAGTATGAGTTCTTAATAAAGTTTTTTTGTCTTTATCAAGATAAAATGTATCATGCATATCTCTTGCAGGATGATCATCAGGTGTATTTAAAGCCGTAAAATTATTATGTTCAGACTCAACATCAGGGCCCTCAGCAACTGAAAAACCTACTTCAGAAAAAATAGAAGATATTTCATCAATTACCTGAGAGACAGGATGAATTTTACCTTGTTGGATAGATCTAATGGGTAAAGTAATATCAATTTTTTCATCTTTAAGTTTTTGATTAATTTCAAAATTTTCAAAATCTTTAAATTTTTTTTCTATTTTTGATGTTAACTGATCTTTTATTGTATTCAATTCTTTCGCAAAATTTTTTCTTTCTTCAGGATTAAATGAGCCCATTTTTTTAAATTGTAGAGATATAGATCCATTTTTACCAAAAAATTCTGATTTCAAGTTTTGTAAATCGTCCTTATTTTTTATCGATGAAAATTTACTCTCGAAACTACTTAAAATATTATTTAGTTCACTCATAAATTTTGATTCTTTTTTAATTTATAAGATAAATCAAAGACCTTAATTAGTTAAGGGATGATTGAACTTTTTTTACGATAGATTTGAATACTTCTGGGTTATTATAGGCTAGTTCTGCCAATACTTTTCTATCTAATTTGATTTTTGACTTTGCTAAACCATTAATAAATCTTGAATAAGTTAATCCTTCAGTTCTAACACCGGCATTTATTCTCTGAATCCACAATGACCTAAAATCTCTTTTTTTTGCCTTTCTATCTCGGTAAGCATATTGCATCGCTTTTTCCATAGCTTGTCTAGCTACACGAATAGTATTTTTTCTTCTACCGTACTGACCTTTAACGGCTTTAAAAACTTTTTTATGTTTTGCTTTACTTATTACACCGCGTTTTGTTCTCGCCATACTATCCTCTTAAATTGTAAGGCATATACGATTTTACTATCTTAGAGTCTTGTTTAGACATTATCGTAGTTCCTCTTTGTTTCCTTATTTGATTATTCGTTCTTTTAATCATGCCATGCCTCTTATTCGCTTGTGGCATTTTTACTTTGCCCCTTGCAGTTATTCTAAATCTTTTTTTTGCTGAGCTTTTAGTTTTTAATTTTGGCATAAATTATTTGGTTTATATATATATTAACTTTTTTTTACAAGACACTAATATTCAAGATTAATTGGGCTGAATTATCATTATCATTTGTCTGCCTTCAAATTTTGGATGAGTTTCTACCTTACCAATATCTTTTGTGTCTTCAATAATTCTTTTCATTAAATCTTTGCCTAGCTCTACATGCTGCATTTCTCGTCCTTTAAATTTGACTGTAAATTTTACTTTGTCACCTTTAGAAATAAATTTTTTTGCATTTTTAATTTTAAAATTGTAATCATGTATCTCCGTTCCTGGTCTTAATTTAATTTCTTTAAGAGAAACAATTTTTTGTTTTTTTTTGGCTTGATTTGCTTTTTTTTGCAGATCATATTTGTATTTTCCCATATCCATAATCTTGCAGACAGGTGGATTAGCATTAGGTGAGATTTCGATTAGATCTAGGCCTTCGTCTTTGGCCATTTGAATAGCTTGTTTTAATTGCATCACCCCCAAATTATTTCCCTCACTTCCAATCACTTGAACGTCTAAAGCTTTTATTCGTTCATTTGCTTTTGGCCCTTGAGGCTTGCTTCGTCTTTGAAAATAGTTTGGTTTAAAATTTGACACTTAATTGGCTGGCATTTTATTTGATTGAGTAATACGTTTAATTAATTCATCTCTTTTAAGAGTTTCTTGTTTGTCTGATCCTAAAGTCCTTACTGTTACAGTTTTGTCTTTTTCCTCTTTCTTACCGCATACCAAAATCATTGGTACTTTGGCTAAAGAGTGTTCTCTAATTTTATAACTAATCTTTTGATTTCTTAAATCCACTTCACATTTTATACTCTCTTTGAACAGATCTTCAAATAATTTTTTTGCATAATTATTATTATCTTCTGCTATTGAACATACTACTGCTTGTGAAGGTGATAGCCAAAAAGGAAGTTTGCCGGCATAATTCTCAATTAAAATGCCAATGAACCTCTCCAAAGAACCAAATAAAGCTCTGTGCAGCATAACAGGTACTTTCTTTTCTCCTGACTTGTTAACATAAGAAGCACCTAGTCTTCCTGGTAAATTAAAGTCAACTTGTAAAGTCCCACATTGCCAATCCCTGCCAATCGCATCTTGTAAAACAAATTCAATTTTTGGTCCGTAGAATGCTCCCTCTCCTTTGTTAATTGAATACTCTAATTTAGATTTTTTAATTGCTGTTAATAATGCTGCTTCTGATTTATCCCAAATTTTATCATCTCCAACTCGCTTTTCAGGTCGATCAGAATATTTTAAAATTACTTTTTCAAAACCAAGATTTTTATAAATATCTATTATTAAATTTGTAACACTTAAACATTCTTGAGTTATTTGATCTTCTGTACAAAATATGTGCGCATCATCTTGAGTAAATGCTCTTACTCGTAAAAGTCCATGCAAAGCTCCTGAGGGTTCGTATCTGTGAACCTTTCCAAACTCAGAGAGTTTAAGTGGAAGATCACGATAGCTTTTTAGACCTTGATTAAATATTTGAACACATCCCGGGCAATTCATTGGTTTGATTGCAAAAACTTTTTCATCTGGGGTTTCAGAGGTATACATATGTTCTGCAAACTTTTCCCAGTGACCAGATTTTTCCCATAAAGTTTTGTCTAACAATTCGGGTGTATTAATCTCTTTATAACCATCGAGTCTTTGTCTAAATCTCATATACTCAACAAGTCTTTGAAATAAAATCCACCCCTTTTCATGCCAAAAGACTGATCCTGGACTTTCCTCTCTAAAATGAAATAGATCCATTTCTTTACCTAATTTTCTATGGTCTCGTTTTTCAGCCTCTGCTAGCCTATCTAAGTACAGTTTTAATTGCTCTTTGTTGCTCCAACAAGTTCCGTATATTCTTTGTAACATTTCATTATTAGAGTCTCCCCTCCAATATGCTCCTGAAACTTTAGTTAACTTAAAAGCTTTTCCAATTTTACCAGATGAAGGTAAATGTGGACCTCTACATAAATCGTGCCAAGTATCTCCATGATGATAAATGGAAAGCTCCTCTCCTTTTGGAATACTTTCGATTATTTCAGCTTTATATTTTTCCCCAATTTTTTTAAAATGTTTTATTGCTTTATCTCTTTCCCAAACTTCCCGTCTAGTTTTAACGTCTCTGTCAATTATTTCTGACATTTTTTTTTCAATTTTTTCTAAATCCTCAGAAGTGAAAGGTTCCTTTCTTGCGAAATCATAATAAAATCCATTTTCAATTACTGGTCCAATTGTTACTTGTGTACCAGGGAAAAGTTCTTGAACAGACATGGCCATAATATGTGCAGCATCATGTCTAAGAACATCTAAACCATCTTTGTCATCTGCAGTAATTATCTTAACTTTAGAATTTTTCGTAATTTCAAAACTTAAATCTTTTAAATTACCATTAACTTCCATGATAAGGGCTTTTTTCTCAAGAGATTTACTTATTTTCTTGATTAGATCAAAGCCATTAATCTTTTCATCGAAAGGAATTTTTTTTCCATCTAAGAGCTGAATATTTGGCATTATAAATTTAGAAGTTTTTTATACTCATTAAATGTACTTTGACACATTTTTTCAACATCAAATTTTTTTACTACGTTTTTTCTACCCTCAACTCCCATTATATTCAATGCCAATTTATCTGTTTCCATAAAAGAATTAATATTTTTAGCTAATTCTCGAGGATCGTCAAACTTATAAAGAATGCCTGTTTTGTTATTCAGAACTGTTTCCATAGATCCTCCTAGTTTAGTTGCAATTATAGGCTTTTGCATAGCTTGGGCCTCTACAGCTACTCTACCAAATGCTTCTGGTTCAATTGAGCTTGAAACTACAATATCAGCTAAAGAATAAGCTAGAGGCATCTCTTTGCAATGTTCGGCAAATATTATTTTCTTATTAATATTATACCTGTCTATCAAGCTTTGAAGTTTTTTTTTATATACATTTCTACCTTGATCTGATCCCAAAATTATGGCTTGAAATTTATCATTTTTATAATCTTCAATTAAGATATTTAAAGCTTCAATAAAATTAAGTTGTCCTTTCCAATTTGTTAATCTTCCTGGCAAAAGAATTTTAAATTTATCATCTTCGATTGACCAATCTTTTTTTAATCTTAAGAGCTTAATATCAGATATATTCTTAGGGTCATAATAATGTAAATTTATTCCCCTAAAGATGACCAACAGTTTATTTTTTGGATTCAAATAGTTTTTGTAATTTTCATTAATATGGTTAAATATAAAATTTGATCCTGCGATCGTTAATTTTGATTTTACCATCACACTATTATAGAATTTTTTTAATTTATTTTTAAAATTATAAGTGCCGTGAAATGTCGTAACAAATTTTCTTCTAGTAAAAAATGTTGACCAATAACAAGACCATGCAGGGGCTCTGCTCCTGGCATGAACAATGTCAATTCTATAAATGATCTGTAATAAAATTAAAGCAAGTGCGTTAAATATTAAAACAAATGGATTCTTAAGATGAACTGGAAGTTTAATAATTTTTACTTTTTTTCTTCTGACATATTTAATCAGAGGTCCTCCACTTGTTACAATTATTGATTTGCAATCTTTTTCAGCTAAAAAATGTGCTAAATCATAACAGCCAGTCTCAGCACCTCCGTACCCTAGAGTTGGTATTACTTGCATTACTTTAAAATTAGATGCCATATGTTAAGATAATATATTATCAGCTTTGAGAACATAATATGAAAAAATTTAGATACTACAATATCTCCAGATATAGAAAGCTTAGATATTCAACCAATAATTTTAATAAAAATCCTTTCATTGTTTTTTTGCCTGGATTTATGTCTGATATTGAAGGGAAAAAACCAAATTCTTTTCGTTCATTTGCTAATAAAAATCAAATTGGTTTTTTAGCAATTGAATATTCTGGTCATGGAAAATCCTCAGGAAAATTTATTGAAGGAAACATAAGTTTGTGGACTGATGATGCAAAAAAATTAATTAAAAAAATCATTAAAAAAAATAAATTTTTAATAATTGGTTCCAGCATGGGGGCATGGATAGCACTTAACCAATTTAAATTTTTTAAAAATCAAATTGTAGGTATGTTGGGAATTGGCTCAGCTCCAGAATTTTTAGATAGGTTGATGTGGAATAAATTTCCAAAAAAAATAAAAAACGAAATAATAAAAAAGGGTATAGCTACAATTAATCATGGAGATAAAACAAAATATCAGTATCCAATTTCACATCAATTAATCAAAGATGGAAGAAAAAATAAAGTTTTATCCAAAAAAATATTTAAAAAAATTCAGATCTCTATGTTTCATGGAAAAAAAGATGAGGTAGTTCCGATTTCTTTTTCAAGAAAGTTGTTATCAATTTTTAAAAAAGCAAATAAAAAATTGGTTATTATTAAAAATGGAGATCATAGTCTTTCAGACACAAAATCTCTAAAAAAAATGAAGAGTGAGTTATCGAGAATTATTAAAAATATTTCTTAATCCTTCTTTATAAGTAGGATATTTCAATTTAATAAGTAATTTATTTTTCATTTTTTTATTACTCACTTTTTTTGAGTCTTTATAAAATTCTTTTATCAATTTATTTTTAAAATTAGCTATAGGCATTGGTCTTAAATTTTTAATTTTTAAAAGTTTAGCTGCAAAATTGGCTACTTCTATGTTTGTTGCTGGTTTATCATCTGAAGCGTTAAGTATAAGAGTGCTTTTTTGTGAGTAAAACATCTTTTTAATAATTTGTGCTAAATCTTCTATTCTTATTCTAGAGAAATATTTTTTCTCTTTAACAAAAATGCTCTTTTTAGAAATTTTTTTTAATACATTACTCTCTTTTGAATAAATTCCTGAAACACGTAGAATATTTATATCTAACTTGTATAAATCTCTAAATTTAATCCAAGATTTTTCAACAATTTTTCTACCTAAACCAAATTTAGTATTTCCTTTCAATTTTGAATTTTCATTAACCCATTTTCCGTTATGATTTCCATATACACTTGTGGCAGACAGATAAATGAGTTTTTTAAACTTCGATTTTTTTAAATATTTACTAAAAATTTTAAGAACTAAGTCTCTTTTTTTTTGTGGAGGGATAGATATTAAAATATAATCAGCTTCTGACAATATCTTTATCAATTTTTTATCATAGAGCTTATCTTTAAACTTAAAGGATACAAACTTTTTTTTGTCGAAAGTTTTTAAGGTTGTTTTTTTTGTATTAGTGGCACTAAAAGTGAATTTTTTTTTAGATTGCTCTAAATTCTTTATAAGATACCTAGCAGTTTGACCAAATCCAAAAAAAAAAAATCTATCTTTATTTTTCATTAGGCTGATTTTGACTTAAGTTCTTTTAATGAAATAGGATGATCTAATTTATCTAGCATCTCTATAGGACAAACTTGAATGAAATTTTTTAATTCATTTTCATAATTGCTAATGATCTTTTTAGAAATTTTTGAATTAGTCTCTTTGCTAAATTCAAATATTAAATCTTTTAAATATTTTTTCCAATAGTCTGTTTCTACGTTCTGCCAAATAACAGATTGAGGATTTACATAGTTTTCAAATTTTTTATTAGGATCATAAATAAATGCCATTCCACCTGTCATACCTGCAGCGAAGTTATCCCCTACATCACCAAGAATAACAACTTTCCCTCCAGTCATATATTCGCATCCATTTGATCCGCATCCCTCTACCACTGAGATCCCGCCAGAATTTCTAACAGCAAATCTTTCACCAGCTTTACCTGATGCATAAAGTTTGCCATTTGTAGCTCCATATAAAACTGTGTTTCCTATAATTGCGTTTTGATTTGAAATTAAATTACTGTTATTTACTGGTTTAACTATTATTGTTCCCCCTGATAATCCTTTTCCAACATAGTCGTTAGAGTCGCCATTAACAATTATTTTAATTCCTTTAGCTAAAAAAGCTCCAAGTGATTGTCCTGCAGATCCATTTAATTTAACGATAACAGTGTTCTCTGCTAAGGCGTTATTGCCAAATTTTTTATAAACATAATGAGATAATCTAGTTCCTACCGCTCTATGTGTATTTTCAACATCGTATTCACATTCAATTATTTTATCCTTAACAATTTTATTTTTAATATCTGTCCAAATTTTTTCATCTAAAGTGTCAGGAACAGCATTAATATCCCTTTTCTCACAATATCTAGTATTTTCACCTGGATCAGTTTTTACTAATAATGGATTTAAATCTAAATCATCCAAATTTGATGAGCCTCTACTTACTTGTTTAAGGAGATCGGTTCTTCCGATTATTTCATTTAGGTTTTTAAATCCTAATGAAGCTAAAATCTCTCTAACTTCTTCTGCAACAAATCTAAAAAAATTGACAATTTTTTCTGGCGTTCCGGTAAATTTTTTCCTTAATTCCTCATCTTGAGAACAAACTCCAACCGGACAAGTATTAGAGTGACACTGTCTTACCATTATACATCCCATTGCAATTAAAGATGAAGTGCCCATACCAAATTCCTCTGCCCCCATCATTGCCGCAATAACAACGTCTCTACCTGTTTTAATTCCGCCGTCTGTTCTTAAAGTAACTTTGTGTCTTAAATTGTTTAATGTTAAAATCTGATTGGCCTCAGTTAATCCCATCTCCCAAGGAATACCTGCATACTTAACACTTGTTTGTGGACTGGCGCCAGTTCCTCCTGAATGACCTGAAATTAAAATTACATCTGCTTTAGCTTTAGCCACTCCTGCCGCTATTGTTCCAATTCCAGTTGCAGCAACTAATTTTACACCTATTCGAGCTTTTGGATTTATTTGTTTCAAATCATAAATTAGCTGGGCTAAATCCTCTATTGAGTAAATATCATGATGCGGTGGCGGTGAGATAAGAGTTACGCCTGGTGTTGAGTGTCTTAATCTAGCTATTTCTTTTGTAACCTTAAATCCTGGTAATTGTCCACCTTCACCTGGTTTAGCTCCTTGAGCAATTTTAATTTCAATCTCATTACAATTATTTAAATAATCAATAGTCACTCCAAATCTTGCTGAAGCAACTTGTTTAACTCTAGAATTTGCGCTGTCTCCATTTTCTTGAGTTTTAAATCTAGCAGAGTCTTCACCACCTTCACCACTACAAGAGGCACCTTTAACTCTATTCATGCCAACAGCTAATGTTTCATGTGCCTCTGCAGACAAAGCACCATGGGACATGCTCCCGCTACCAAACCTTTTAGTGAGATTTTCTATGGGCTCAACTTCTTTAATATCAATAGGATTATTTGATTTTTTAAAATCTAAAAGATCTCTTAAATTAACAGGAGACATATTATTAATACCATCTGTATATTTTTTAAATGTTTCATAAGAGCCGACTGTAACGGCATGTTGTAATGTGTGAATTAGTTTTCCTTGAAACTGATGGTTTTCCCCAGTTTTTCTATACTTGTATATTCCCCCAATTGGTAATATTTGAACATCTTTTTTGTAGGCTTTTTCATGAATATCCTTAATTTTTTTTTCTATTCCTATCAAGCCAATACCAGAAATTCTCGATATCATTCCAGGAAAATAATCTGAAACTAATGCCCTACTTAGACCAACAGTTTCAAAGTTACACCCTCCTCTATAAGAACTAATAACTGAAATTCCCATCTTTGACATAATTTTCAATAATCCGTTTTCAATCGAACTTTTGAATCTTTCTACACACTCATTAAATTTATATTTGCCAAATAAATTTTTCTCAAACCTTTGGTATATACTATCTATTGTCAAATAAGGGTTTACTGTTGTAGCTCCAACTCCAATCAAAACTGCAAATGAATGAGTATCTAAAGTTTCTGATGTTTCGACATTCAAAGAGCAGTATCCTCTTAATCCTAATTTTACTAAGTTAGAATTAATCGCACCTACTGCTAAAGCCATAGGAATGTTTGCTCTCTTTTCAGAAATATTTTTATCGCTTAATACTAAAGTAGTGCTTCCCTCTCTTACTGCTATTTCGGACTCTTCTTGTATTTTTTTGATATTTTCTTTTAAGGTTTCATTAACGTTAAATGTGCAATCTATTAATTTGATTTTTTTTGAGAAGAGTTTTTTAAACTTTTTTAATTGGGAATTTGTAAGTATCGGACTGTCAAGAACAAAGATGTCTTCTTGCGTTAGATTATTAAAATCAAGTATATTTCCTAAATTACCAAATCTTGTTTTTAAACTCATAACCTTGTTTTCTCTTAACGAGTCAATCGGCGGATTAGTTACTTGGCTAAAATTTTGTCTAAAGTAATGTGATATCGGCCTAAAGTGACTTGATAAAACTGCTACTGGTGTGTCGTCCCCCATTGAACCTGTGGCCTCTTTACTCTCTTCGACCATAGGATGAAGAATTAATTCTAAATCTTCAACACTATAACCAGATAAATACTGTCTTCTTCTTAGATCGTTGCCTGAAAAATTTATTTCCTCTTCAGTAACTTTTAACTTTTTATCTAGGTCAACTATTTGACTATTAAACTGCTTGTACTCTTTGGATATATAATCTTTTATCTCTTTATCTTGATAAAGCTTACCCTCTTTTAAGTCTACAGCTATTAACTCTCCTGGTCCGAGTCTCCCTTTTTTAATTATGTTCTCTTCAGGAATTTTTATCATTCCTGTCTCTGAACCCGCGAATATTAAACCATCTGAAGTTATTGAATACCTCAGAGGTCTTAAGCCATTTCTATCGACAGCCGCTAAAATCCATTTAGCATCAGTAGCACAAATTGCAGCGGGGCCATCCCATGGTTCAATTGTACTATTTAAAAAGTTAAATAATTGTTGGTGATTTTTGGGAACAGTTTTACTCCTTTTAGACCAAGCATCTGGGATCATCATTAATTTAATCAATGGAGCAAGCTTTCCAGAATGAGTTAATAATTCAAATACATTATCTAAAGATGCCGAGTCTGAATTGCCTGGGATTATAACTGGTTTTAAATCTTCTATATTTTTAAAAAGTTTACTTGTCATGTCTTGTTCATGAATTCTCATCCAGTTTACATTTCCTTTTAAAGTATTTATTTCTCCATTGTGTGCTAGAGTTCTGAAGGGTTGCGCTAAATCCCAACTCGGAAAAGTATTAGTAGAATATCTTTGGTGAAATATTGCAAATCTAGATTTAAAAGTTTTATCTTTTAGATCCAAATAAAAATCAGCAAGTGACTCGGCTAAAAACATGCCTTTGTAAACTATAGATCTTGAGCTCAAAGAGCATACGTAAAAACTGTTTAATTGGTTTTCCCGAGCATGTTTTTCTATTTTTTTTCTAGCTTCATATAGATCTCTTTCTAAATCATTTGTTTTTATTACTTCGTTTTTTCTAAAAAGAACTTGTGCGATTTCAGGTCGATTGGAGTCAGCTGTGGGACCTAAAACCTTTGGATTAACTGGAACTTGTCTCCAACCATAAATATAGTAATTTTTACTTAACAAAACTGTCTCGATTATTGATCTACATTTTTCTTGATCGGCATAATCATTTCGAGGCATAAAAACCATGCCGACACAAATTCTTTTATCTTGTTCATGTTTATGTCCAGTTTCAAATATTTTTTCTAAGAAAAACTCAGGAGAAATTTCTAATTTAATACCAGCTCCGTCTCCAGATTTACCGTCAGCATCAACAGCGCCTCTGTGCCAAACAGCTTTTAATGCTTCTATCCCGTAATTAACCACTTTTCGACTTTTTTTACCGTCTGTAGTTGCTATTAATCCTACACCACATGCCTCATGTTCTAAAGAAGGATCGTATGCGTTATTCTCTGTAAGATGTTTTTTGTTTTTTAAATAGTTTTTCATTACGCAGCAAATTCTTTTTTAGTATTTTTTCTCCTCGAAGAAATATATTTATCCATTTGTTCTGCAGCATCTCTTCCATCTCTAATCGCCCATACTACAAGTGATGCGCCTCTCACAATGTCTCCAGCTGCGAATACTCCCTCAATATTTGTTTGCATAGTTTTGAGATCAATTTTTATTGTTCCCCACTTTGAAACTGCAAGATCTTCACTGTTAAATAATTTAGGAATGTTTTCTGGATCAAATCCAAGTGACTTAATTACTAGATCAGCTTTAATTTTGAATTCTCCATCAACAACAGGTATAGGTCGTCTTCTGCCAGATGCATCTGGATCTCCTAGCTTCATTTTGCTAACTTCAACTTCATTTACTTTTTTATCTCCAATAAATGATTTTGGACTTGTTAACCAAACAAAATCTACGCCTTCTTCCTCTGCATTTCCAACTTCTCGAGCAGAACCAGGCATATTTGCTTTATCCCTTCTATATAAACATTTAACAGATTTCGCTTTTTGTCTTATTGCAGTTCTCACACAATCCATTGCAGTATCCCCGCCGCCAATTACTACAACGTCTTTACCTTCTGAGTTTAAAGTTCCGTCATCAAACAATTTTACTTTGTCTCCTAAGCCTTTTCTATTTGAGGCAGTTAAAAAATCCATCGCAGGAAAAATATTTTCTAGATCTGATCCAGGAATATCAATCTCTCTAGCTTTATAGACACCAGTTGCAATCAAAATCGCATCATGCTGTGATTTTAGTTCTTCTAAAGTTTTGTCTTTTCCAACCTCAAAATTTTGTATAAATTTTATTCCACTCTCTTTTAAAAGTTTAGTTCTTCTTTCGACAACAAATTTTTCTAGTTTAAAATTAGGTATCCCATATATTAATAATCCTCCTGGCCTATCATAACGATCATACACAGTTACTTGATACCCATACTTTCTCATTTCTTCTGCGCATGCAAGACCAGCCGGGCCTGCTCCTATTATACCAATGCTTTCTTTTAATTCTTTTGCAATTTTGATCGGTTTAACCCAACCTTTTTCCCATGCAGTATCTGTAATGTATTTTTCAACTGAACCAATTGTGACTGTGCCATGACCAGATTGTTCTATAACGCAATTACCTTCACATAATCGGTCTTGCGGACAAATTCTTCCACAAACTTCAGGCATATTATTTGTGCTTTGAGATATTTCGTATGCCTCTTTCAATCGTCCTTCAGCGGTTAGTTTAAGCCAATCAGGAATATTGTTTTGTAAAGGACAATGTATTTGACAAAAAGGTACACCACATTGAGAACATCTACTAGATTGTTCTTTAGCTTTGTCGGTTATATATTGATCATAAATCTCATTAAAATCTTTCTTCCTACTATCAGTTTTTCTTTTGACAGGAGTCTCCTGATTTACATCAACAAATTTTAACATTTTTTTACTCATAGTTTTGGTGTTCTAGGCTAAAAAGCAGGAAATTGAAATACTTTTTAAGTAAATAATGCTTACCTAAATATGTTGATAAATAGGGTTTATGCGGCTTTTTTTATGCATAGCTGATATGCTATTTAATTATATCTTTGGAATTCAATCTAAAGTTTATTAAATATAAGAATGTTAGAGATTCTAATACTTTCTTTAGTTCAAGGTATAACTGAATTTCTACCGATTAGCTCCTCTTCTCATATCATTCTTTTTTCAAAATTTATGAATTTTATCAGTGAGGACTTAATACTAAATGTGAGTTTACATATTGGCTCATTCTTAGCTGTAATTGTTTTTTTCCGAAAGGAAATATTAAGCTTTTTTATATATAGAAAAGTTTTCATGTTAATTATTATAGCGTCTTTACCGATAATTTTATTTGGTTATCTTATTGCCCAATCTGGTATAATAAATGACTTAAGATCACTTAAAATAATAGGTTGGACAACTGTGTTATTTGGCATTTTACTTTACTTCTCAGATAAAATGGAAAATGAAAAAAGTCTTGAAATTAATTTAGATATTAAAGCAGCCTTAATAATAGGCTTTCTGCATATTTTTTCTTTAATACCAGGGGTAAGCCGATCTGGAATAGCCATAACTGCTGCAAGATTTCTTAAATTTGATAGAGTCAACGCTGCTAAAATTTCTTTTCTTTTATCAATTCCAACATTACTAGCAGTATCAGTTTTTGGAATTTACAATATTTACACAACAGGTAGTTTCGATTTAATAAAACTCAATTTTAGTAGCATAATATTATCCTTTATTTTTTCATATATAACGATGGTGGCTTTTTTAGGTTATATAAAAAAAGCAAGTCTTGATGTTTTTGTTTTGTATAGAATAGTTCTAGGTGTTTTAATCTTAATATTTGCTTATCAAGGTTAATTATAAAATAAATGTAAATAATAAAATCACCACGAAAACTAATATAAAAAAAAGTATTACAGCTTTATTTAAACTCATAAAAATCCTTTGGTGCGCCTGCTAGGATTTGAACCCAGAACCTCCTGGTCCGTAGCCAAGCGCTCTATCCAGTTGAGCTACAGGCGCAATAATATATCAATTATCAAATATATTGTTGAAATTAAAGACTTTTAATTTATAAAGGAAATATGAGTAAATCTGTTGTTATAACTTCTGCTACAAGAACTGCTATAGGATCATTAGGCAAGTCTCTTAAAAATATATCCGGGGTTGATTTGGGATCAACAGTTATAAAAGAGACTATTCAAAGATCAAAAATGACACCTGGTGATGTGGATGAGGTAATAATGGGTCAAGTCTTGACTGGTGGGACAGGCCAAAATCCTGCGCGTCAAGCAGCAATGAAATCTGGTATTCCAAAAGAAAAACCAGCATATGTAGTCAATCAAGTTTGTGGATCAGGAATAAGATCAGTTGCTTCTGGTTTCCAGAGTATTAAATCAGGTGACTCAAAAATAGTTATAGCTGGAGGACAAGAAAGTATGTCGCTTGCTCCCCATGCTATACATTTACGAGATGGTAAAAAACTAGGAGATGCAGAACTGATTGATACGATGGTTAAAGATGGACTTTGGGATGCATTCCATGGCTATCATATGGGAGTAACTGCAGAAAATGTAGCAACCAAATTTCAAGTAACAAGACAAGAACAAGATAAATTCGCTCTTAATTCACAAGAAAAAGCTTTAAAGGCAATAAAAGAAAATAAATTTAAAGAAGAAATTACGAAAGTGAAGATTAAATCAAAAAAAGTAGAAATAGATTTTAGTAAAGATGAGCATCCAAGAGAAGGAATTAATTTGGATGGCCTTACTAGATTAAAACCTTTTTTTCAAAAAGAAGGAACTGTGACCGCAGGTAATGCTTCTGGTATAAACGATGGTGCTGCAGCTGTTACATTAATGTCAGATGAAGAAGCAAAAAAGAGAGGTTTGGATAAGTTAGTAACTATAAAGTCTTGGGCTAGTTGTGGTGTAGATCCATCACTTATGGGTACTGGACCTATTCCTGCATCTAAAAAGGCTTTAGAACTAGCTGGTTGGAAAATTGATGATCTAGATCTTTTAGAAGTTAATGAAGCATTTGCAGCTCAAAGTATTGCGGTTTTGAAAACTTTAGGAATCCAAGAGGAAAAAGTAAACGTAAACGGAGGTGCAATTGCCCTGGGACATCCAATAGGAGCATCTGGTACTAGAATTCTAGTAACTCTTATACATGAAATGGTTAAGCGAGACTCAAAGAGAGGTTTGGCCACATTGTGTATTGGCGGAGGAATGGGTATTGCTATGTGTATAGAACGATAATGGAAATTTCTAAACCATACAAAGGGAAAGGGAAACGTAAATTAAGAAAGATGCCTTTTACACCTAAAGGGTACATTTTGTATTACGCTTTTTTTTGGGCAGTTATAATTTCAATTTATTTAGCTTACAATTAGAATTTAATGCAGCTCCCTGTTGTCAATCATCCAGATTATGTTGCAAAAATTAACGATGACAATAAATTCCCAATTAAAAAGTTTGGTGCTTTAGCCAATCATCTAATCGAAAATAATGTTGTAAAACAATTTCACATTCCAAAAGAATGTTCGGTTGAAACAATGAAAACTTCTCATTCTATGGAATATATAAATAATATTAAAAATAAAACTTTAGATCTACAATCGCAAAAGAAAATTGGTTTTCCTATAAATGATAGTGTTGTTAGAAGATCTTTTGTAGCAACTGGGGGAACTGTTTTAGCCAGCAAGCTTGCACTAGAGTCAAAGCTTGCTTGTAATACCGCAGGTGGTAGTCACCATGCTAATTTTAATTTTGGTGCCGGTTATTGTGTATTCAATGATGTAGCTGTAGCTGCAAACTATCTTAAGAATAAAGGTTATTCTAAAAAAATTCTTATTTTAGATTTAGATGTTCACCAAGGTAATGGAAATTCTGAGATATTTAAAAACGATAAAGATGTTTTGACTTTTAGTATGCATTGTGCTTCAAATTATCCAGCTAAAAAATCTAAAAGTGATATTGACATTGAACTTGCCGAAAATATGGAAGATAAAGAATATATTAATATCCTAAATAAAAATTTAAAAAAATTAAATGAAAATAATTATGATTTTGTATTTTATGTTGCTGGTGTTGATATCCATTTTGAAGATAGGCTAGGCAAACTAAAAGTTACAGATGAAGGTATAAATACGAGGGATCAAATTGTAATTGAAAATTTTCACAAAAAAAATATTCCTTTATGTGGAGTATTGGGCGGGGGTTATAATAAAAGTTTTGATAAACTCATTGAGCTCCATTCTATGCTTCACAAAAATTGTGCTAAAATGATTTGACAATAAATTGCTTATCTTAAAAGATATTTTTTAAGTAAGATTTTTTGAACCAAATACTCACTTTGAGGATTATGGCTCTTTTTTTTAAAAAGTATGTTAATAATCCATTTCATAACTTTATTTTCTAATTTTTATTGGCCAAAAAAGGAGATAAATGTGTCAAAAAATGATCAAGTGCTAAAATTGCTTCAATTTTTGCATTTATTATTGGATAAATTTTTAATAAATTCCAAAAGATTAAAATATTAAATATGGCACAAAATATTGCAGTTCCGGATATCGGTGATTTTAAAGATGTTGAAGTAATAGAGGTATTAGTAAAACCTGGAGATCAAATTAATAAAAATGATCCATTAGTTACAATAGAAAGTGATAAATCAAGTGTAGAAATACCGTCTCCATCTGCAGGTCAAATAAAAGATCTAAAAGTAAAAGTTGGCGATAAAGTATCTGAAGGAAGTCTATTGGTAACTTTAGAGTCAAAAGAGACCCAAAAAATTCAAAATAAAGAAATAGAAAAAGAAGAAAAAATTCAAAAAGAAGTAAAAAAAGAAAAACCAAAAACAAATGGGAATATAGTTACGTCTCAACCATTAAAACAAATTAAAAAAGTTTTTGCAGAACCAGCCTCCAAAGACGATATAGATCCATTAGAAACTAATGAATGGATAGAGTCTCTAAACTCAGTAATAGAGAATGACGGGTCTTCAAGAGCTAGCTATTTGTTAAACAAAGTTATTGATCAAGCTTACAAAGCAGGACTTGTACTACCCGATACTAGAACAACACCATATATCAATACCATTCCACCTGAAACTGAAGTTAAATCTCCTGGGGATCAAAATATTGAGAAAAAAATAAGAGCTTACATAAGATGGAATGCGGCTGCGATGGTTGTTAAAGCCAATAAAAAAAGCTCTGAGCTAGGTGGTCATATTGGAACTTTTGCTTCAGCTGCAACTTTATATGACGTCGGAATGAATCATTTTTGGAGGGCAAAAAATAATAAATTTGGAGGTGATCTGGTTTATTTCCAAGGGCATTCGGCTCCAGGTATGTACGCTAGAGCATTCCTCGAAGGAAGACTTTCTACTAAACAACTAGATGGTTTTAGACAAGAGGTTGGTAAAGACGGATTATCTTCTTATCCTCATCCATGGTTAATGCCAAACTTTTGGCAGTTTCCAACCGTATCAATGGGTCTAGGCCCAATCATGGGAATCTATCAAGCGAGATTTTTAAAATATTTAATTAATAGAGGCTTGATAAAAGACGAAGGAAGAAAAATTTGGGTATTTCTTGGTGATGGTGAAATGGATGAACCAGAATCTTTGGGTGCAATAGGTTTAGCAGCAAGAGAAAAGTTAGATAATTTAATTTTTGTAATTAACTGTAATCTTCAAAGGTTAGATGGTCCGGTAAGGGGAAATGGAAAAATTATTCAAGAACTTGAGGGAAGCTTTAGAGGTAGTGGTTGGAATGTAATTAAAGTAATTTGGGGTTCATATTGGGATAAATTGTTAGCAAAAGATAAAAGTGGACTATTGATAAAGAGAATGAATGAATGTGTTGACGGTGAGTATCAAGCTTTTAAAGCTAAAGGTGGAGCATATGTAAAAGAACATTTTTTTGGAAAATACCCTGAGCTAAAAGAATTAGTTTATACCATGACTGATAAAGATATCTGGCGACTAAACCGAGGTGGCCACGATCCGCATAAAGTTTATGCTGCCTATCATGCAGCAATGCAAAATAAAGGAACCCCAACAGTGATTATTGCTAAAACTATTAAAGGGTATGGAATGGGTAAATCAGGTGAAAGTATAAACACTACCCATCAGCAAAAAAAAATGGACGAGGAAGACTTATTATACTACAGGGACAGATTTGGCGTCCCATTGACTGATAAACAAGTTAAAGACATAGAATATTATAGACCAGATGAAAAATCTGAGGAAATAAAATATTTAAAAGATTGCAGAGTAAAATTAGGAGGATTTATTCCTGAAAGAACATCGTTTGCTAAAGCGATTAAAACTCCTCCAAAAGATATTTTTGAGAATTTCATGAAATCAACTGGGGATAAAGAAATGTCAACCACAATGGCGCTAGTAAGAATGCTTACCGCGCTATTAAGAGATAAAAATGTTTCTCCTAGATTAGTCCCGATAATCCCCGATGAAGCTAGAACATTTGGTATGGAAGGTTTTTTTCAAAAAATAGGAATATATGCACATGAAGGTCAAAAATATGAGCCAGTAGATTCCGAGCAACTAAGTTCTTACCGTGAAGATAAAAGTGGTCAAGTATTGGAAGAAGGTATAACTGAGTCTGGTGCTATGTCCTCTTGGATAGCAGCTGGTACAGCTTACACAAACCACGATATTGAAATGATACCAATCTATATATTCTACTCCATGTTTGGATTTCAAAGAGTTGGGGATTTGGCTTGGGCAGCTGGGGACTCGCAAGCTAGAGGTTTTCTAATTGGAGCCACTGCTGGCAGAACAACTTTAGCCGGAGAAGGATTGCAACACCAAGACGGCCACAGCCATTTAATGGCTTCTAACATACCTAATTGTGTTAGTTATGACCCAACTTTTGCCTACGAAATGGCAGTTATTTTAAGAGACGGGATGAAAAGGATGCACGAAAAAAAAGAAAATATATTTTATTATATTACAGCAATGAATGAAAACTATCCTCATCCTGAAAAACCTAAAAATGCAGACGAGGGTATTTTAAAAGGAATGTATTTGCTTAAAGAGACAAGAAATAAAGGCAAAACAAGAGTCCAACTTCTAGGCTCTGGTACAATCTTGCGTGAAGTAATTGCTGCTGCTAAAATTCTTTCTAAAGAATACGGAATTGATTCGGATATTTGGAGCGTTACAAGTTTTAATGAACTCAGAAAAGATGGTATGGAAACAGAAAGATGGAATTTATTAAATCCTGAAGAGAAGAAAAAGAAATCTTACGTTGAAAAATGTTTAGACAAAAGAGAAGGCCCTGTCTTTGCAGCGTCTGATTATGTTAGATCGTTTTCAGATCAGCTTAGACCATACGTAAACAAATCTTTCTATTCGTTTGGTACAGATGGGTATGGAAGAAGTGATACAAGAAAAAATCTGAGAAAATTTTTTGAAGTTGATAAAGAACATATTGTTGCTTATACCTTAAGTGCATTAGCAAAAGAGCAATTAATTGCATCCAAGCATGCAGAAAAAGCGATTGAAAAGTACAAAATAAATAAAGAAAAAGTGTTTCCAACGAAATTATAAAATGTCCTCTAAAGATATCTT
Source organism: uncultured Pelagibacteraceae bacterium (assembly GCA_902620525.1). GTDB lineage: Bacteria > Pseudomonadota > Alphaproteobacteria > Pelagibacterales > Pelagibacteraceae > Pelagilacustribacter. The sequence continues at coordinate 240,385 of CACNIK010000001.1, forward strand.
AGTTCCTAACATAGGTGATTTTAAAGATGTCGAAGTCATTGAGGTTTTGGTTAAAGTTGGGCAAAAAATTAAAAAAAATGACTCTTTAATAACAATTGAAAGCGACAAATCTAGTGTAGAGGTACCTTCTACATCAGATGGAATTATAGAAAAAATTAATATTAAAATAGGTGATAAAGTAAGCGAAGGCGATCTTATACTTGCTGTAAATGTAGAATCAAAAATAGATGTGAAAGAAAAACCTGTACAAAAAAACAAAATTAAAGAAGTATCAAAACAACCAGATCCAGTTTCTCCACCAGTTACTCAGTCTACATCAGGTGTAAAATTAGCTAGTCCTAAAGTCAGAAAATTTGCAAGAGAACTTGGTGCCAATGTAACTCAAATACAAGGTTCACAGAGATCAGGAAGAGTGACAGAAGATGATGTTAAAAAATTCGTAAAGTCTCAAGTATCTGTAAATCAAGGTAAAGTTGAACCAAAAAAATATAAAGATGAATATTCGCATGAGGAATTTGGAGAAATTGAGATTAAAGAAATGCCGAGAGTAAAAAAGCTTTCAGGGCCTCAACTAGTAAGATCTTGGACTGAAATACCGCATGTAACTCAACATGATGAAATTGATATTACGGAGATGGAACAATTCAGAACATCATTATTTGATCATTTCACTGGAGAAAAAATTTCTGTAACACCTTTAGCTTTTATAACTAGGGCAGTAGTAAATGCTTTAAAAGATTTTCCTAATTTTAATTGTTCCATTGATCCTGAGCAAAATAAAATATTTTATAAAAAATACTATCATGTTGGTTTTGCAGTGGATACTCCTCATGGATTAATGGTTCCAAAGTTAAGAGATGTTGACCAAATGAATATAAAAGAAATAGGAGATGAGCTAAGAAGAGTAAGTAGAGAGTGTAGAGATTTAAAAATTAATAAAAAAGAATTTTTTGGCGGATCAATGACTATTTCAAGTTTAGGTGGAATAGGTGGAACTTTTTTTACACCTATAATTAATCCGCCTGAAGTAGCTATCTTAGGAGTTGGAAAAAGTTTTGATAGACTTGTAAAAATTAAAGGCCAAATAGTTTCAAGAAAAATTTTGCCAATTTCTTTATCTTACGATCACAGAATAATAGATGGTGCTGAGGGTGTAAGATTTTGTGTTCATTTAAACAAAAGCTTAGGTAAAGATTTTGCTTTCAAGCTTGCCGTTTAATTTAAATTACAATAATAAAGAGCATGAGTAAAAATTTCATCGCTTTAACCTGTGCTATCACTTGTTCCTTTTTATGGGGTACAGCATTTATAGCACAAGATACTGGAATGGATTATATAGGACCTTGGACTTTCTCAGCTGCAAGATTGCTTTTGGGTTTTTTTGCTTTATTGCCTTTTTTTTTTATTTTTGAATTTAAAAAAATAAAGAAAATTAAATCAAACTTTAAAATCATCATTTTCAATATGTTTTTATTAGGTTTTTTTTTAGCAGGAGGAAATATATTTCAACAAATTTCTCTAATTTACACAGATGTGGCTAACTCAGCAGTATTCACTGTTTTATATGTAGTGATAGTTCCAGTATTAGCTTATTTTCTTTTTTCGAAAAAAATACATAAGTCTGTTTGGCCTGCTGTCATTATGTGTTTACTAGGAGGTTTGCTTTTAAGCGAATTAAATAACTATAGAGTAAGACTTGGAGATTCTCTCGTAGTAGTAGGAGCTTTTTTTTGGGCACTTCATATTGTCTACGTATCAAAATTTTTAAAAATATTTAATTACCCGATAACTATAGCCGCGTTTCAATGTTTAATCGCAGCAATGTTTTCGGCTGTACCTGCAATTTCAATTGAATTCATTTCTTTGAAACTTTTATCTTTGGAGGCTGGTGAGCTTTTATACGCCGGTGTTCTATCAAGTGGCTTAGCATTTTTACTTCAAATTATAGCGCTACAACACCTATCGCCCGCTCCTGCTGCAATAATTTTCTCTCTAGAAGGAGTATTTGCATCTGTCGCGGCATGGATTTTATTAGATCAATATCTTAATGAGTTTAAAGTTTTAGGGATTATAATAATATTGTCTGCGGTTATTTTCTCTCAACTTGCACCAATATATGGTAAAAAAATATATGGACGAAACTAAAAAAGGTTTTATGCAAAATATCGGTGATCTTTCTTTTAAAAAGATAGACGAAACTAATTACGAATTTAGCATTAAAGTGGAAGAAAAATTTCTTAATACAGGCAAAATCGCTCATGGTGGTTTTATTGCAACTATAGCTGATACTGGTATGGGAAATGCTGCTCACATAGCAGCTGGTAACACAAGATCAGTAACAGTAAATTTAGATATAAAATTTATCTCTGCTGGCAAACAAGGTGATATTCTCGTAGGAAAAGTAGAAATACTTAAAAAAACAAAAACTTTAGTTTTTATAAATTGTAAGATCTTAAATTCTAAAGGAATAGTTGCTACAGCATCAGGAACCTGGAAAATACTATTGTAATATTTTCTATGCGTTTAGTGTATTTAATCTCAATTTTTTTAGCGAGTTTTAACTTAGCTAATTCATCTGAATTTTTTAAAGATATTAGTAATCAAATTTTAAATCAGGGTGATAGGCTTAGTTACGGAGTAGCAGTTTCTGATACAAATAATGACGGAAATTATGAATTTATAGTAACTGGATTTGGTAATAAAAATTTAGCTTTATCTTCTGTTAATGGAAAATTAATTAATGTAGCAAAGAGTAAAGTATTTACAGATAGAGAAAAACTTACGATAGGTGTTGCCTCGTGTGATATTGATGGTGATGGTTTTGAAGAAATCTATTTTTTAAATACTGATTCTTATAGTGGAGTAAAAAGATATTCTGACCGATTAATTGACTTAAAAGATAATAAATATATAGATTTGTTCGAACAAGAAATTAATAAAGAAAATCTAAATTTAACTGCTGGAAGATCAGTTGCATGTGTTGATAGAAAAGGTGACGGCATGTATGGGTTTTATGTTGCAAATTATGGTGGACCGACAAGATTTTATGAGATGTCTAATAAGAAAATAATCGATAAAGCCAGTGAGTTAGGGTTAGACAAAATTACGGGTGGTCGCTCTGTAGTTTCAGGGCATATCTTATCGAATAATATTGATATATTTGCTGCAAACGAGAGAGGGAGTAATTTTCTTTATAAAAATGTAGATGGAATTTTTTTTGATATGGCAGCATCTCAAAGAGTTCTGGATACTTATCAAAATGGTCGGGGAACTGTTCTTTCAGATATTCTATATAGAGGAAATTTGGATATTATTAATGGGAATTGGGATGGTTATCATAGACTATTCGTCAAAAGAGAAAATTTCTTTGAGGATATTGCAACTTCACCTTTCAGTACTCCATCAAAAATAAGAACAGTAATTTCTGCTGATTTTGATAACGATGGTTTTGATGAAGTATTTATGAATAACATTGGTGAACCTAATAAACTATTTAAGATTTTAGATAATGGAAAAGTCAAGGAAATTTCAATTAAAACTGCATTAGAGCCAAATGGGCTTGGAACGGGTGCGGCAGTTGCTGATATAGATAATGATGGAATACTTGAGTTATTAATTTCTCATGGAGAAGTCGGACTTCAAAAATTAACTTTGTACAAGGCTAATATAGTTAAAAAAAAGAATTTTATTAGAATTAAACCTTTAAATAAAAATGGCGCACCTGCGAGGGGTGCAACGGTTACTTTAATATCAAATAAAAGAAAACACGCAAAAACTATTGACTCTGGATCAGGTTATTTATGTCAGATGGAGCCTGTCGCACATTATGGCATAAGAGATAAAGAAGAAGATTTTTTAGTCAAAATAAGATGGACTAATGGAGAGGAAAGTACTTATAAAATTAATGAGGTTGGTAAAACTTACACCTATACCCAAAAGTAATTTATCTAGCCATTTTTATAAATATGTCACCCATTCCCATGTTTAGTTTATCGACAGGAATTTGATTTTTAAAAGCACAAAATTTTCCTGTCATTTCATTATTACTTATAGCGGATAAATCCTTTGCCTTACATTTATTGGCTGAGTGTAGTAAGCCAACTACTAGTTGATTATCAACTATAAATACTTCGTCTTTATTTAAATCATTATTTTTACAAAAATAATCTCTATTAACTTCTTCAGGAAAATCTTTTTTTTGACAAGGATTTTTTATTAAAAGCAAATCAATATTCTTTTTTCCGTCTTTGAATTTGTGATTAATAGTTTTTACTTTTACGTAATTCATTAAATCACATGAACACGGTAAACAGCACTGATAAATATTTCCACAAGTTTGTTCATTATTTTTTAAATTTTTTACATTAATAAATACGGGTTTTTGACCAGGATTAATTAATGATCCTGAAACCGGGCAATAAAGTTTGTTATATTCAATAAATTCTTGGTAAGTTAAATTTTGATCTATAAGATATTTAAAAAATCTTGGACCTGCAGCGTTTCTATTACTATCAGGAAAAATTTTTGGCCAATTAGTTACTAAATTTTCATAATAAAATTTTTTTTGCTGAAAATTGACCTCTGCTGTTGAATTAAGTTGCAATGGTAGAAAAAGTAATATGATTACAAATAAAAAGGTTTTCATTTATTACTCTGGTATGAATATTAAACAAAGACCATTATTACAGTATCTTTTTCCATTAGGTCCTGGTCCATCGTTAAAGACATGCCCATGATGAGCGCCACACTTTGCACAATGATACTCAATTCTTTTCATACCGTAGGAATAGTCAACTTTAGTTTTAAAAGCTCCAGGTATAGCCTCGTTAAAAGAAGGCCACCCTGTTCCACTGTCAAATTTTGAAACCGACTCGAATAATTTAGCATTACAATTTGCACAGTGATATGAGCCTTTACGTTTTTCAAAATTAAGTGGGCTAGTTCCAGCCCTTTCAGTGCCTTCTCCGAACATTATTTTTTTTTGCTCATCAGTAAGATTTGGATTTATAATTTTTTTTTCAACTGCTGATAATTTAAATGGTAAAATAAGTGAGATAAATCCATAAAAAACTATTTTGATAAACGATCTTTTTTTCATAATAAATTTAATTTTTTTGTCTTATTTTCGTAATACCACAATCTTTACATTTAACCGTTTCTGTTGAACCTGCTGCGCCGAAACCATATTTTGTATCAATAATGTCGTATCTATGAATTCCAATATAGCAGAACCATCTATAAATCTGCTTTAACATATTTGCTCACTTAACTTTTCAAAATTAATTATATCTAAAAATAGGATTTAGCGAAAGAGTGAAAGAATTTTTAATCGAGCTATTTATCAAATTTTTTAACTTCGTCAGTTATCTTTGTTAAAAATTTCTTAAAAGTTTTATCGTTTAAATGAATTGGATCGTTTTTTTTCCAAATTAATTCTATATCACCGTAAAAATTACTTTCTAAATATAGGATTTTTGAAAAATTGATATGTTTTATCTTTTTAAACTTTTTGGATGTTTTGTCTACAAAATTTGAAACATTTATTAATTTGTTATTTTTTTCTAATTGAGATTTGTGGGGATGAGTAACTACAAATACTTTTTTTATATATTTTTTTTCACTTAAAAAATTAAATAACCGATTCAAAGTTAATATAAAGTGTTCTACCTCTTCTTGTGTAATTTTTTTTTTATACCCCTCTATAATTTGCCAATGACATTTTTGATAATTAATATTTTTGTTAAATTTTGATTTTATTCTTTTCTTTACTTTAAAAAAAGATTTCATCATTTTATAGTTTATGTATTTTTGAGTTTGAACTATCTTTTTTGAATTTTTAAGTTCTATGTCTGAAAATGAAATTATTTCATGTAAATTAAATACCTCGGTATATAATGGAAAAGTCTCCATCTTTACATTTATAAGTTTGTCTTGATCATCAATATTTAATAAATTTTTATATCTACAAAGCTCATCACCCATATCTGTTTGATCAACATATATGACTAAAATTTCAGGTTTAATTTCAAAGTCTTGTTCTAAAATTTTATATTGTGCATGAATTAGTGATGGAGAATAAGAAGCCGTACCACCATTTATAATTTTTGAAAAAGATTTTAAACTTTCAAACAAATGTTTTTTATTCCCTTCGGTTAAATTAATTTGTTCCATCCATGAGTCTCCAAGAAATAAGATCTCTTTTCGGCCAGTTTCATTTTTAACAAAATTAAATAATAATTCTTGCTCTGTCTCATAATAATAAGTGGGTTTATATCTTAGATGATTTACTAACGGGGAGTATTTTTGATAAAAAGATAACGTGGTTTTATTTTTAAAATTATTTTTGAAATCTTTTTCTATGTTAAAAAAAAAATAAAGAAAAACGGCAGTATAAGAAAAACAAATAGATAGTACTATAGCTAAAAATTTAAAATATTTTTTTTTGTTACTGTGCATTTATTTTCTTTTAAAATTTAAATAACCAAAAATTAATAAAAATATTAAGGCAAATGGATAGACTATTTCTTTATTTGGTCTATCGGGATTTTCAATTTTAAAATTACTTATTATATCACCCATTTGCATTCCTGATTTTTTAGCCTCACCTTTCCAGTTTAATTTATCTACTATTAATTGTTCATTTTGTTCGGACAAAGTCACCCCGTATTCTTCTAAGTTATATTCATTTTCAAATTTTTCCCTATCAATTACAAATAGCTTGTATCTTTCTCCGTACTCAGTAACTCTAGTCACCTTAATGTGAACTTCTTTTGCAGGGTCAAAAGATAGATTTTTAATATTTTCAGCTTTAAGTTTCTGCTCATTAAACTTCGGATAGAATTTGCTTAAAACATAATCTGGGGCCAGAAAGGATATGGAGATTATTAAGAATGCTATAATTTCATACCATTTTAGTTTATTTATAAACCATTGCTGAGTTGCAGCGGTAAAAACTAAAATTCCAATTAAAGATGTAATTATGACTATTAATGCTTGCCAAATATTATCTACGCCGATTAGTAAAAGTTCATGATTAAATAAAAAAACTATAGGTAAAATACCTGTTCTTAAACTGTACCAAATAGCTTGCAGACCAGTTCTAAGTGGATCACCTCCAGAAATTGCAGCTGCTGCATACGAAGCTAAACCAACTGGTGGCGTTACATCAGCCATTAAACCGAAATAAAATACGAATAAATGAACGGCTATTAATGGAAAAATATAACCTGATGCATTTCCAACATCGACAAGAACTGTTGCCATAAGAGAAGCCACGACAACATAATTTGCTGTGGTAGGAAGACCCATACCGAGTAATAAACAGAGTATTATTGTAAGTAAAATTAAGATGATTACATTATCTCTAGCTATCGTCTCTATAACTATAATAAGATTGGTACTTAAACCTGTTGAACCTACTGCTCCAACTATTATGCCTGCTGTTGCAATCGCAATACCAACCCCAACCATATTGATTGCACCCTTTTGAAGTCCAACGATTGTTTGATTGTACCAGTCAGTTAGACCAGTTTTAAAGTCTGGATTTTTAATTATACGATTTATTAAATTTACTAAGATCAAAGATAAAGTTGCATAAAAAATTGAAAATCCTGCTGTGTACCTCATATAAACAAGTAAAAAAATTAGGACGAAAATTGGTATTAAAAAATGTAAGCCAGAAAGAAAAGTTTTCTTTAAATGAGGAACGTCTACATCATCCATTCCTTTAAGACCTAATTTCAATGCTTCCAAATGAGATATATAGAACAATGCAATATATGAAATTACTGCAGGTAAAAAAGCATGTTTAACTACTTCAAAATAAGTAACACCTATGAAACTTGCCATAACGAAAGCAGCTGCACCCATTACAGGTGGCATTATTTGACCGTTAACTGAGGATGAGACTTCTATTGCTCCAGCTTTCTCTTGTGAGAAACCAGTTTTTTTCATAATTGGAATTGTAAATGTTCCAGTAGTAACTGTATTCGCAATTGAAGATCCAGAAATCATTCCTGTCATTCCCGAACCAAGAATCGCAGCTTTAGCCGGTCCTCCTCGCATTTTACCAACCATTGCAAAAGCTAAGTCTAAAAAATATTTTCCTCCGCCAGCGGTTTCTAATAATGCTCCAAATAAAACAAACAAAAAGATAAAATCAACTGAAACACCGATTGGAATTCCGAATATCGCCTCTTGGTCGAACCATTGAAAACCTACTAATCTTTTTAGAGAAAGACCACCATGAGAAATTATATCTGGTGCATATTTTCCAAAATATGAAAATAACAGAAAACAAATTGCGATAATGACTAGAGGTAAGCCTATAGCTCTTCTTGTTGCTTCTAATAATATTAAAATACCAAGGGTACCGATAATTAATTCAACAGGAACTTTAAAGCCAAACAATTCTTTTACTAATAAAATCCCTCCCCTATTAACCAAATCATCGTAAAAAAAATAGATATATAGACAACAAAAAGCTGCGGCCAAACTAATTAAAATATCTAAAAAAGAAATTTTTTTTCCTCTTGCTATTGGAAATATTAGAAATGTTAGTGTAAGTGCAAATCCTAAATGAATTGCTCTAGCTGGTAAACCCTTGAACATGCCAAAGTTAAACCAGAACGGAAATGGAGAAGCATACCAAAGTTGAAATAAAGTCCAAATAATTGCTATCCCCATAACAATCTTTAAATGTAAACCGGATAAATTTTTAGTCGGCGAAATATCTTCGCTAATTTTTTGTTGAATACTATCTTTTATATTTTGACTCATTAACGAGAAGATACAATATTATAAAAAAAAAGGCCCAAAAAATATTGGGCCTTTTTAATTAAATTATGAAGTAAGATTACATTAATCCAGCTTCTTTGTAATACTTAATTGCTCCTGGATGTAATGGAGCTGATAAACCATCAGCTATCATATTTTTCTTTTCAAGAGGTCCAAAAGCAGGATGTTGAGCTCTGAAATCATCAAAGTTTTCCATTACCGCTTTTGTAACTAAGTATACTAACTCTTCAGAAACATTAGCGCTTGTAACAACTGTAGCTTTAACACCGAAAGTTGTAGCATCTTTTTTCTGATTTGAGTAAGTACCTGCTGGGATTACTGCTTTAGCATAATAGTCAGCTCCGTCAATTAAACCTTGAACTGGTGCTCCAGTTAAATTAATTGGGCTAGCTTTTGCTTTACAAGTTGCTGCTTGTTCCATAGCGCCATTAGGAAATCCTACAGAATATCCGAATGCATCTATTTTACCATCGCAAAGAGCTTTTACTTGTTCAGAAGAAGTAAGTTCTGTAGTTGCTTTGAACATACTCATGTCTGCTCCCATAGCTTTCATTAACTCTTCCATAGTTCCTCTTTGACCAGAACCTGGGTTACCAATGTTTACTGTTTTTCCTTTTAAGCCTTTAAAATCTTTGATCTTAGATTTTTTACTTGCCCAAATTTGGAAAGGTTCATTGTGAACAGAAAATACAGCTCTTAAATCACCGAACTGTTTTCCTTCCCATTTGCTTGAACCGTTGTAAGCATGAAACTGCCAATCAGATTGAGCGACACCAAATTGAAATTCGCCATCTTTAATTTGGCCAATATTATAGTTTGATCCACCTGTTGAAGGTGCAGTACATCTATAAGCTTTAGCTGTACCTTTTTTTCTACCGTGATCAGCACTTATTGCAGATTTGTGTAACATTTTACAAATGGCGTTACCAGTTTGGAAATAAACTCCAGTTGGTCCACCAGTACCTATTGTAAAGAATTCCGCTGATTTAGCGATTGGACTCGCAAATACAAACATCACTAAAAACGCTGAAATCAATGACATTATTTTTTTCATATGTACCCCCGTTTGTTATTAATATTAATTTAACTATGGATAAAGGTTGAGGTCAAAGAGAATCTTCATAAATTTTTAGCCCAATTTGATAATTTTTGAATACCCTCAACCACATTTGGTGCATACTTTTCAATTATTTTATCACTTAAGAGTTTTCCATTAATATCTGCTTTTAAAAATTCATTTCCATCAAAATCTATATAGCATAATCTAGTTAGTAGTCTTTTAGAATTAAATCCAAAATCAGACGCTGGTAACATGGCAACACCAGTTTCTTCTAATACCGTTTCACACAAATGTGTTGAATTTTTAAATTTTTTATTCAAAAATTCAGGCATTAAATAAAAGGCTCCTTGAGGTTGATTAATTAAAACTTTGTTTGACTTAAGATTGTTGTAAACATAGTTGCCTACTGATTTCAAAATATTTAATGTCTTTCTTTTATATTCAGTAAAATCTCCGACATAGGCTTGAACAGCAGCATACTGAGCTGGAGTATTAACAGTTGAATAAGACTCGCTTGCTAAAGTTACAATTGTATTTAAAAAACTAGAAAGTTTTTTTGGTACAGCGAAGAATCCCACTCTCCAACCACCAGCACCACACCATTTGCTTAGTCCACCACTTATGAAGGTTCCTTCAGGGTAAAACTTTGAAATTGATTCATATTTATTACAAAATGTTAAATCAGTATAAATTTCATCTGATAAAACTAAAAGTTTATGTTTTTTTGCTACAGCGGCCAACTCTCTCAAGTTATTACAAGTCGTTCCTGAAGGATTATTAGGAGAATTAAGTATAAATATTAAATTTTTTTTATTAATAGATTTAATTTTCTTTTCAAGTTGCGTTGCAGTTGGAAACCAATTATTTTCTCTTGTAGTTTCAATCCAGTGTACCTTGTTTCTGCCTATAATTGCCTGTGGTTCATAAGACACCCAGCTAGGTGCTGATAAAATAATCTCTCCATTAAAGGCTACGTGCATTAAAAGCATTGCTTCTTTAGAACCTGGGGTTATAAGAATATTTTCAGTAGGATATAAATTTCCAGTTTTTTTTTCTAAGTATTTTGAAATTGAATTTCTAAGTTCTACTAAGCCTTGAATAGGTAAATACTCTTTTCTATGAGCATTTTCTTTTAGTTTAGCAATAATACTTTCAGGAACAGGGAATGGAGATTGACCAAATCCAAAACTATAAACTTTTTTTCCCTCAGCAATAAGCTTCTTTGACTTTTCGTTTATAACTAAAGTGGAAGAAGGTTGAAGTTTTAAAATACTTTTCTTAGTGTAATTCTTCATAATAGCTTTTTTAATAAAAGCTATTAGTCACCATACGGGGACTCGATGATTCAAGTCAATTAAAACTTTAAAAGAAGAACATTTGACAAATTGATTCGGTCATGTTTTAATCTTACTTTGTTCTCAGAGGCGACCTATATATAGTATTAAAAATTTAATCAGACACAATTATGGAAAACTCATCAAATCAAGTACTAGCTCTTTTAGGTCCAACGAATACTGGAAAAACATATGTGGCGATAGAGAAAATGTTAAAATACGAGAATGGTATTTTTGGATTTCCTTTAAGGCTATTAGCAAGAGAAGTTTACGATAAATGTGTTTCTATAGTAGGTTCCGACAGAGTAGCGTTAATCACTGGAGAGGAAAAAATTATACCAAGTTCTGCGGATTATTTTATTTGCACCGTTGAGTCTATGCCAAAAGATAAGAATGTAGATTTTGTTGGAATAGATGAAATTCAAATGTGTGCGGATAGGGAACGCGGACATATTTTCACTGACAGATTGCTTAATTTTAGAGGGAAAAAACTTACTATGTTTTTAGGTTCTCAAGTTATGCAAAATGTAATTGGTGATTTAATAAAAGACATTGGTTTTGAAAAAAAAGAAAGATTCTCAAAATTAAATTATGGTGGATTTAAAAAAGTATCTAGGCTTGAGAGAAAATCTGCAATAATCGCTTTCTCAATTGAGGATGTTTACGCTATCGCTGAACTTATTAGGAGACAAAAAGGTGGCGCTGCTGTAATTATGGGATCATTAAGTCCAAAAACTAGAAACTCTCAAGTTGAACTATATCAGTCGGGTGACGTTGATTACTTAGTTGCTACCGATGCCATTGGAATGGGTTTAAATATGGATATAAATGAAATTTATTTTTCAAATCTTAAAAAGTTTGATGGAAAAAAAACTAGAAGACTAAACCTTATTGAGATTTCTCAGATAGCAGGGAGAGCTGGAAGATTTAAAAATGACGGGTTTTTTGGGACTACTGGTGAGTGTGAAATTTTAAATTCAGATGAAATAGAAAATATTGAAAAGCATAACTTGCCAGAAATCAAGATGATTTATTGGCGAAATTCTAATTTAAACTTTAAAAGTCCAGATAAATTAATTTCATCCTTAGAGCAAAGGCCTGCAAACAATAATTTAATAAGAACACAAGACTCTTTAGATGAAAGTGTTTTAAGACATTTTTTAAAATTAGGAAGCAACAATATAATATATCATAAAAATTTAGAGTTACTTTGGGAGTGCTGTCAAATTCCTGATTTTGAGAAAAAAGCTTATGGACAACATATTAATATAATTGATAAAGTTTTCAAATATCTATCAACGAGAAAGAAAAGAATCCCAAATGATTATATGAAGGAGCAGCTTAAAGGATTGGAGAGAGAACATGGAAATATTGATGTTTTATCTCATAGAATTTCTAACGTTAGAACTTGGTCTTATGTAGCAAATAAAAAAAATTGGGTTGAAAATTCAGATTATTGGGTACAGCTTACAAAAAACATAGAGGATAAACTTTCAGATAAATTACACCAAGAGTTGACTAATAGTTTTATAGACAAAAAGATTAGTATTTTGTCTAAAGGATTAAAACAAGATTTAGTTTTAGATACAAAAATTGATGAAGAGGATAAGATTTTAATTAATAATCAGTTCGTTGGAGAACTCAAAGGTCTTAAATTTATAATTGCCCTTACATCTAAAACACTAGACACTGATATAAAATCAATAAAAAAAGCCGCAAGAAAAGGAGTGGGTAAAGAATTAGAAAAAAGAGTTTCTTCAATAATTTCTGGTGAAAATATTGAGCTTGATGAAAAATGTAAAATTATTTGGAAAAATAACATAATCGCAAGGCTTAAAAAAGGTAACAATTATCTTAGTCCTGAAATTGAAGTTTTAGCAGACGATGCTTTGGATGATTTATCAAAGTCTAAATTGGAAGCTTTTTTGAAAAGTTGGGTTAATACTTATATTAAAGAAATACTTGGAGACCTCTTAAATTTAAATAAAGAAGATGTAAAAAATAAATATATAAGAGCGCTTATGTTTCAACTTTTTGAAAATAATGGAGTTCTCAAACGGGAGTTAGTTGATGATATAGTAAAATCTATTAAAACTGATGAAAGAAAAAAAATTTGGGAGTTGGGTATTAAAATTGGAAGATATCACATTTATTTACCAAAAATGTTAAAACCAAGAGCAGTATCTCTACGTATTTCCCTTTGGAGACTATTTTATCAAATGGCGGCTAATCAAAACATACCAAGATCAGGATTAAACTACTTAACTGACAAAAAATACAACAAAAACTTTTTATTACTGTGCGGTTTTGAAAAGTTTAAAAATCATTACGTTCGTATAGACATTCTTGAAAAATTGTTTATTAAAATTTTAAATAAAACAGAAAAAAGAAAGTTTAAAATAGACGCTGAAATGATGAATTTAATTGGCTGTAATAAGGAAAGTTTTTATAATTTAATGCTAAGTATGAATTACAAAAAAAGTAATGAGGCGGATACTTATTTTTATGTTGGAGAAAGTAAGAGAAAAAATAAATTTATTAGTATAAAAAAAGATGAAAATCCGTTTAAAAAACTTTTAAACCTAAACCTAAAATAATATGCTTAAGTTAGAACAAAAAGAAATAATTGGAATAGCCGCTTTACTCATTCATGCTGCGAAAATAGATGAAATTTATAGTGAAAAAGAAAAGAAAATTATTTTAAGTTTTGTAAAAAGTAATTTAAATAATGAAACTGCAGTGGACAAAATTATTCAAGAAGCTGAGAGTCTTGAAAAAAACTCAAATCAACTTTTAAATTATACTAAAATAATTAAAGATAGTTCTATTAAAATTAAAAGTGAGATAATTGAGCAATTGTGGAAAATTCTTATATCAGATAATAATGTTGATCTTTATGAATCAAATTTAATGAGAAGAATATGTGGCTTAATTTATTTTTCTGATAAAGAAAGTGGTGAAATTAAAATGAGGCTGATAAAATCAAAATGACTTACATAGTTAAAGATGAATGTATCAAATGTAAACTAACAGACTGTGTTGAAGTTTGTCCGGTAGATTGTTTTTATGAAGGTGAAAACATGCTAGCAATTAATCCTGATGAATGTATCGACTGTGGAGTTTGCGAACCAGAATGTCCTATTGGGGCTATAGTACCTGATACAATGGATATTGAAAATAAGGATAAATGGTTGTTGCTAAATAAAAAGTTTTCTGCAATATGGCCTAATATTAGTAAAAAAAAAGATCCTATGCCTGAACACAAAAAATATGAAAAAATCAAAAATAAGTTTGATGAGCATTTTTCAGAAAAGCCATTTAAATAAATATGCCGAAAAAGAAAAAAACTAGAAAATTCAAAAAAGTAAAAAAAGGTAAAACAAACAAAAAACTTGTTAGCTAAAAAATCTAAAGTAGAAGATAAATCAAAAAAACAGACGAGCTTAAATCAAGAAGATAAGCCAGAAATAAAGAAGATAAAAAAACAAGCTACTGAAAAAAAACAATATAATATTAAAGATTTTGTTGTATATCCCAAGCATGGAGTCGGAAAAATTATTGCAGTTGAAAAAGCTAAAATTGGACAAATTGAAATTCAATTTTATAAAATTTTCATAGAAAAAGAAAAACTGACTTTGACAGTGCCAATTAATCAACAGTCAAATCTTAGACCCATATCTTCTATTAACCAAATTAATAAGTGCGTTTCTATATTAAAAAGCAAACCAAAAATTAAAAGAACGATGTGGAGCAGAAGAGCTCAGGAATATGATCAAAAAATAAATTCTGGTAAAATTTATGAGCTTGCAGAAGTGGTTAAAGATTTAAATAAAAATACTGATATAATCGCTGATCAGTCTTATTCTGAAAGACAATTATTTGAAAAAGCTTATGATAGGCTTAAATCAGAATTTGAAGCGGTTTTAAAAACTACTCCTGAAGAAGTACAAAAAAAGATGGATAAGGCCCTTGGCAGAAACAAAAATTTATTAGAAGATTAACAAATAGAAACGCCCTTTTTAACAAATTAAAAAGGGCGTTTAATTAACAAAGAATTTAGAAGGTACTATCTTCTTCTTCTTCTTCTTTTTTTAGCTTTTTTCTTTTTAGCTTTTTTTCTTCTTTTAGCCATCTTATCTCCCTGGTTATTAAACAAATCTTAATGATTCGTTTGTTAATTAAACATTAATTATTAAAAGATTCATGTCAAACATAAATTAATTTATAAAATTTAATTAATTTTAAATTTTTTATTAAATTTTTTAAATTTTATTAATTATTTAAAAAAGTTAGTAATATCAATGTTTTTTTAAGCAAATTAAATAAGTTTTAATTATTTTTTTTGTAAAGATTTTCAAGTTGTTGTTTATAATTTTTAATTATTTCTTTTCTTTTTAACTTTAAAGTTGGTGTGAGCATTCCGTTTTCAATTGTAAATTCTTCGTTAATTAATACAAATTTCTTAATTTTTTCTATTAAAGTTAAACTTTTATTTATATTTTCAATTATAAGTTTAATTTTCTCTTTGCTTATTTCTTTTTCACTTACAATTAGCGCAACTAAATAATTTTTTTTATCTCCATAAACGAAAGATTGTTTAATATTTTCATTTAAACATAAAATATTTTCAACTTTACTTGGAGAAATGTTATCACCACCAAGATTTACAATTATATCCTTTTTTCTATCAGTAATTTTTAAATAATTATTATTATCTAATTCTCCAATATCTCCAGTATGAAGCCATCCATCTTTAATTACTTTTTTAGTCTCCTCCTCCAAATTCCAATATCCCAACATAACATTTTCACCCTTTATAAGGATTTCCCCATCTTCAGATATTTTCACTTTATTGGTTCTAAAAGGAGGGCCTACTGACTCGACTTTGACTAAATCTGGTAAATTGCAACTAACGACTGGGGAGGCCTCGGTTAAACCATATCCCTGAAGAGTAGGTAATCCGACAGCATTTAAAAATTCTCCAATATTTTGATCTAAAGCTCCTCCCCCGGATACAAAAGCCTGAAGATTGCCGCCAAACTGGTTTCTAATTTTTTTTCTCACTAAATTTTCACATAGAAAATTTGTGATTTTTTCACTAAATCTCAAATCTACCTTGTTTAATATTTTTTTTCCCAAGATCAAAGTTTGATTTATAAGTTTTCTTTTTAATCCTGATTGTTTTTCAAAATTCATATTTATTTTCGTAAAAAGGTTTTGATAAAACCTTGGGACAGCTGTCATAATTGTGGGTTTGGCAACTACCATATTAGAGATCAGTTTTTCTAAACTTTCAGCATAAAAAACTTTTGCACCAACTATAATTTGTATAAATTGAACTGTATGTTCATAAGAATGTGAAAGGGGTAACCAAGTTAAAAAAACTGGATCTTCTTTATCAGTTAATTTTTTTAACAATTCAACAGCACCCTCGCAATTTGATAAGATGCCTCCATGACTTAAAACTACCCCCTTAGGATTTCCCGATGTACCTGAAGTATAAATTATACAAGCAGGCATATTTCTTTTTAGATTTTTGTTGATGATTTTTTTATCAATATCATCGACTAAAATTTCAGATATTAATAAACTTTTTCTATCAATTTTTTCAAATGATATTATTTCTTTAATATCACTATTAATATACTTTTTAATTTTATCAAATTGATCTTGATTAGAGACAAATATTAAAGAGGGTTTGCAATCATTTAATATGTATTCGTAATCACTTGCTGTGTAGGTTGTAAAAATAGGTACAGAGATCCCCCCTGCATTCATAATTGATATATCGCTAATTAACCAATAAGGTCTGTTCTCAGATAAAATCAGACATCTATCACCCTCATTAATTAGAGATTTGATTTTTAATGTAAGTTTGAAAATTTTTTGAGTTACATCTCCCCAATTATACATTTGTTTGTCTGATTTTAACCATTTTAAGAATGGTTTTTTTTCATCAACCTCTTGTGCCTTTTTAAAATATAATTCAACTAAACTATTTAATTTACTAATATCCATAAGTTGGTGGGCGAAGAGAGACTCGAACTCTCAAGGTATTGCTACCACCGGATTTTGAGTCCGGCGCGTCTACCAGTTCCACCATTCGCCCTTAATTAAGTATATTATGAAATAATAGGTGAATTAAACAGTTTTTATTAGAGATTTTTATTAATATTTGGATTTCTATAAAGCTCAAAGAATGTTGATATAAACTTACATAAATCAATTTGATTTTCGGAGAATACTTTTCCAAGATCTTTTAATTTAGCTTTGTAAGATTTGCCAATAGTATAGAGCTGACGCTTATCCTTTAATATCATACCAGTCTTTTCTGAAATTTTAAGTTTTCTAATAACCGTTGCTCTAGGAATGCCTGTTATTTCTGAAATTGAAGAAGCATTCATTCCGATTATAGTTTCTTTTGAAAGAATTATAAATTTTGCCCACTCTAAGAAATTTTCTTCACCAAGGTCATCGGAATAAGTTTTTTTTGTTATTGGATTATCTTTATATTTTTCTTTAAGTCGTACAATGTTATTAGCGAATATCGTGCCATTAACTATAAAAGTTTCTAGATCTCCATGAAATTTTCTTTGTCTAATCAAAAAAGGAATTTTAAACCTAAAGAAAAATCTCCAAACCAATGTAAAATTTTTCCTGATAAATTCTTCTATTTTTTTTGCTTCAATAGGCTGACCAAACCAATCCTGTGTAGCCAGGTATTTTGAGCAAGTGTTTAAAAATACAGATAACGTTTTAACTGAATGTTTTGGTCTTTGATGGACAAATGTAAGTGGTTTTAATATAATCTTTTTTCCTTTACGCATTATTATTTCATCTTCATTCAATTCATTAATTTTCCTTCTTACTGTTTCTTTAGCAATAGAGAGATCTTCAGAAATTTCTATTAGATTAATTTTTTCAATTTCAAATTCTTCTTTTGTATAGAATTGTTCTTCAGAATGAATTATCAAAATATCTGCATAGTGACGAAAAGATTTTTGAACTAAGTATATTAAAATCAGGTATTTATCCATATCCATGAATGTTTGATAGGCATTATAATTCCAAGTAGTAGAGAATTTAAACCATTGATCACTTATTCGTCCAAAATTTGCAGATAAAATAGAATGAACTTCTGCCCTACTTATGAATTCGTCCTTAAATTCAACCTGTTTATTTTTAAAATCTACCTTTGTAAGATTATTTAAATTTTTTATTTCTTTTTCGTCTGACATGTTTATATAAGTGATAAATGTTAAAGAAATTATATGACAGATGTTTAGATTTAGCTAGACATAAATTATCGAAGCCCTTTCTAGCTTTTGTATCTTTTATCGAAAGTTCGTTTTTTCCAATACCTCCAGATGTAATGATTGTGCCAATGGTATTGGCAAAAAAAGATCAATATTTTAGAATTTTTTTAATAGCAACAATATTTTCAGTTTTGGGTGGTATTTTTGGTTATTTTTTAGGAAGTTTATTTTTAGAATTTTCAATGTCTATAATAGAATTTTATAATTATGAGGAGAAAGTTTTTGCGTTACAAGATAAACTTTCCAATAAAGCAGGTTTTGTTTTCTGGATTGGTACATTATTTTTAGCTGGCTTTACTCCCTTGCCTTATAAAGTTTTTACAATTACGAGTGGTTTTATAGGCTTTAATCTTTATGTTTTTATAATGATAAGTTTGATCTCTAGAGGACTAAGATTTTTTATTGTCTCTTATTTATCAATGAAGTTTGGTGATAAATTTGAAATTCTTCTTGAAAAAGAGGGCTCTAAATGGTTTGCAATAATTGGGATTTTAATTGTTTTAATTATTTTAGGAATATATTTTTATTTTTAGTAACATGAATAAAAAGTTTATTATAAATTCATTAATAACTTTTAGTTTTATAGCATTAAGTTTTGCTTATTTTATCGAATTTATTTTGGGTCACGAACCTTGTAATCTTTGTAAAATAGAACGTATTCCATACATTGGTGCTATTATATTAATTTCATTTTTAATTTTTACAAAAAAATGGGAAAAATTTATTTTAATTGTAGTTTTGGTATTATTTATTTTTGGAGCAGTCACATCAGTATATCATGTAGGTATTGAACAAGGTATTTTCAACGAAAGTTTATTGTGTGAGCTTGGTATAAACACTAACATCCAAAATACTGAAGAACTATTAAAAACCTTAAGTAAAACCCCAATAAGTTGTAAGGACGTAACATTTAAGATATTTGGTTTATCACTTGCTACATTTAATGCAGTTTTATCTATTATAATAAGTTATATACTTCTTAAAGTAGTTTTAAAAAAATGAACAAAACAGATAAAAAAACTTTAGAAGAAATTATAAGAGTGGACCACGCTGGTGAGCGTGGAGCAATTAAGATTTATGAAGGTCAATTACTGGCTTTGAAAACTTTTAAACAAGACGAGGAATTAAAAAGAAAAATTGAAGATATGCGAGAGCATGAGAAAGAGCATTACGAATTTTTTGATAAGGAAATACAAAAAAGAAATATCAAACCTACGAGGCTTTTACCTTTATGGGACTTAATGGGTATAACGTTAGGATTTGGCACTGCCATGATGGGGAAAAAAGCAGCAATGTTGTGCACAGCTTCTGTAGAAGAAGTAATCGATGGACACTACAAAGATCAGACCTATAAACTAAGAGAAGATGAAGAAGAATTAAAAAAGAAAATTATGAAGTTCAGACAAGATGAGCTAGATCATAAAGATATAGCCTATGAAAGTGGGGCTACTAAAAAAGGTTTATATAGTGTTTTAGATAAAATTATAAAAACTTCCTCAAGAGTAGCAATTGCGATTTCAGAAAAAATTTAATTAAGGTTCTAACTCAATATCCCAGTATAAATAATCCATCCAACTTTCATGTAAAAAATTTGGTGGAAAGTTTCTTCCATTTTTGTGTAAATCATCTACTGTGGGCCTGTAAGGTTTATTAAATAGTTTCATTCCACTTACTTCAAATAATTTTCCACCTTTTTTAACATTACAAGTAGAACATGCTGTTACAACGTTTTCCCAATCAGTAATTCCTCCTTTTGATTTCGGTAAAAGATGATCAAAAGTTAGATCTTTTTTGTCTCCGCAATATTGACAAGTAAATTTATCTCTTAAAAAAACATTAAATCTTGTGAAATTTGGATTATCTGATGGTTTAATAAAATTTTTTAACGCGATAACACTTGGCAAATTCATTTCAAAAGATGGGCTTCTAATTTTTCTTTTATAGTTTGAAACTATACTTACTCTATTTAAAAAAACAGACTTAACTGCATCTTGCCAACACCATAAAGATAGCGGGTAGTAGCTCAAAGGTCTGAAATCTGCATTTAAAACTAAAGCAGGACATTTTTCTAAAGGCACTTTGTCATTTGCAGAAATAATCATATCTAAAGCTAAATGATATAAAAAATTAAATCAAGTTTTAATTTTGTGACATATTGTTATTAGTATAATTTTTTTTTTATAAATTCTAGGCCAAGACTCGAGCCCTCTTGGGGTATTCTGTGCTCACAATTTTTAAAAATCTTAGTTTGTATCTTATAATTCATCCTATTAAAAAGCTCTATTGCTTCAAGCAAAAAACTTACTGGAACCACTTCATCTCTCTCCCCGTGCATTAATATAATATCAGGTTTTGATTTTATATTGTTCTCTATATGTTTTACGTCAATTATTTTGCCTGAGTAACCAATGATAGAATTAATCTCATCTTCTCTTTTCAATCCAGTCTGTAAGCTAATCATGCATCCTTGGCTAAAACCACTTAAAATAATTTTATTAGCTGGTAATTTATATTTTGCCTTAACTTCGTCGATTAGTTTATTTAATTTCATTTCTGCGACTAATGATTTTGTTAAAATTTCATCGCTTGTTTGGTCCATTAAGTCAAACCATTGAAAGCCGGTTGGGCTCACAGCACATCTCTCTGGTGCGTCTGGACATATAAAAACTGTTTTTGGAAGATAGTTTTTCCAATAATTTGCTAAAATTGAAATATCATTTCCATCTCCTCCATATCCGTGGCAAAGTATTACAGCATTTTCAGGTTTTTGTTTCTCGGAAGAATTAATAATAGTTGTATTTAGTGAATAGCTCATTATATATATTTCATAATGTCTGAACTCTTATTTAACTTTATAGGTTTTTCTCTTCTCGGTGCAGTTGCCATAGTTCTAATATTAGGTATTTATACTTTATTCAAAGGTGGTAGTACTAGTAAAAAATACTCAAATAAACTGATGCAGTTAAGGGTTTTACTCCAATTTATAGCAATTATCGTTTTGGTTTTGCTAGCATATTTTTTTAAAGATTAGCTTTACTTTTCAAAAAATTTAAAAAGTTTTTTTTACTAAAGTCAAATTCACCCATAATTCTTCCAAATTCATTTCCATTTTTATCTAGTAAAACTGTGGTTGGCATACCTATCAACTTGAACTTTTTAGCTAAATCTAATTTTGGATCAAAATAAGTATTTAAACTCACGACTCCAATATCCTGTAACCAATCTCTTACTCTCAGTTTATTTGGCGGCTCCATGTTAATTGGGTAAACATCTACTTCCGGTAAGTTTTGAGCAAGTTTTTCAAGTGACGGCATCTCTTTTTTGCAAGGTGCGCACCAGGTAGCCCAAAAATTTAGCACCATGATCTTGCCTTTATTCTTGGATAAATCCACATCCTGAAGATTAATATCTTTAAAAGTTATATTTGTAATTTTTTTAGGTTTATCGTGAATAACAAGATTGTTGGGGAGCTCCGCATAAGTTGATGGGTTATTAACAAATAAAAAGCCTATAAAAATGAATGTTATGCTTTTAAAAGATTTACTAATTTTCATATTAATTTAGATTAAAAATAGCATAGATTATGACAAATAAAAATAAGACAGTTTGGTCGAGTAGATTTAAAAACCCGCCTTCCCAATCATTTCAAAGAATTGGGGCTTCTATAAACGTGGACAAGAGACTCTACGAACAGGATATTTTTGCATCAAAAATTCATACTCAAATGCTAATTAAAAAAAAAATAATTCCTATTAAAGAAGGAAAAAAGATAATTAAGGGACTAAATAAAATTAAAGGACAAATTAAAAAAGGTAAATTTGAATTTAAAGAAAAATTTGAAGATATTCATTTGAATATTGAAAAAAAATTATACGAAATAATAGGAGACTCAGCAGGTTATATGCATACTGCTAGATCAAGAAACGACCAGGTAGTGACGGACTTTAAGCTTTGGATAAAAGATTCGTCTTTAGTATTAATTAAAGAATTAAATTCATTAATGAAAAATTTGATAAAAAAAGCAGATAAAAACGTAGGAACTGTTATGCCAGGTTTTACCCATCTTAAGAACGCTCAGCCTGTATCATTTGCACATTATCTTCTAGCCTATTATGAAATGTTAAAAAGAGATAAGCAAAGATTTCAAAATAATTTGGAATTAATGAACGAGTCTCCACTTGGCGCAGCAGCCTTATCAGGGACATCTTACAATATAGATAGAAACTTTACTTCTAAAAAGTTAGGTTTTAAAAAACCCACAAATAATTCGATTGATACAGTTTCGGATAGAGATTTTGCTATAGATTTTCTTTATGCTTGCGCAGTGTGTGCAATGCATCTATCGAGACTGGCTGAAGACTTTATAATATTAAATTCCGATGCTTATCAGTTGATTAGCTTTAATGATAAAATGCTTACTGGTTCATCTATAATGCCTCAAAAAAAGAATCCTGATCCAGCAGAACTAATAAGAGGTAGAACTGGAATTAATTATGGAAAGTTAAATTCTATTTTAACAATAATGAAAGGACTTCCAATTTCATATTTTAAAGATTTACAAGATGATAAAGCATTAGTATTTGATGGTTATGATACTTTAAAAGATACTTTGCTCATGAGCAATGAGCTAGTTAAAAATATTAAACCAAATAAAGCTAGAATGTCTGATATGGCAAAAACTGGATATACTACGGCAACAGATTTTGCCGACTACCTTGTAAAAGATCAAAAACTATCTTTTAGAGAAGCTTATAGAATATCCTCAAAAATCGTAAATTACGCAGAAAAAAATAAGAAAAATCTGGATGAATTAACTTTAAATGAAATAAAGAAGTTTTACAAAAACTTGAGTAATAATGTTTTAAAAATTTTTAATGTAAAACACTCTATGAATTCAAAAAATTCTTATGGTGGAACTTCTGAAAGAAATATAAAGAATATGATAAGAAAGTACAAAAAGGAGCTAAAATGAAATTTTTTATTACTATAATATTATTTATGTTTATATTAGGATCATGCGGAAAAAAATCAGATCCACAGTACCAAGGGTCAATTAATAATTTTACAAAAATAATTTAATATATGTCTTATATAAGATATAAAAATAATAATCTATTTGTGGAAAATGTCTCCGTAAAAAGACTGGCGTCAAAATTAAGTACCCCATTTTATCTTTATTCGGAGAGTAATATTATTGAAAATTATAAATCATTTTCAAATAATTTCAAAAGATCTAAACCACTAATTTGTTTTTCAGTAAAAGCAAATTCAAATGTTCAAATTTTAAAAATTTTAAAAAAGATGGGATCAGGTGCAGATGTGGTTTCCGGAGGTGAATTACTTAAAGCTATAAAATCTGGCATACAACCCGGTAAAATTGTTTTCTCTGGTGTCGGTAAAACAGAGGATGAAATAAGATTAGCTATAAAAACAAATATCTTGTTAATAAATGTGGAGTCAGAAAATGAGGCTATATTGATTAATAAAATTGCAGGTTACTTAAAAAAAAAGGTCGCTATAGGTATTAGACTTAATCCTGATATTAATGCACCAACTCATAAAAAAATTTCTACAGGTAAAGCGGAAGACAAATTTGGTCTTTCGCAAACAAGTTTAATTTCATTTTGTCTTAATATTAAAAAATTGAAAAATTTGAGACTTGATGCAATAAGTGTACATATTGGAAGTCAAATATTAAGTGAAAATCCTTTTAAAAAGACTTTAAAAGTCTTGGAGGAAATAATTAATAAAACAAAAATTAACTTCAAGTTCGTAGATCTTGGTGGTGGTTTTGGTATTGCTTATAAAAAAAATGACAGAAAAATAAATCTTAAAAACTATTCAAATTTAGTAGAAAAGTTCAGAAAGAAATATAATTGTAGTATAATTTTTGAACCAGGACGGGCGATTGTAGGTAATACAGCTATCTTAGTTACTAAAGTTCAGTACTTGAAAAAAGGTTCAAATAAAACATTTGCAATTTTAAATGCTGGTATGAATGATTTTATGAGAACTGCACTTTATGATGCTGTGCATAACATAATTCCAGTAACTAAAAATGGTAAAAAAAGTAAAGGGCCTTTAGAATTCGTTGGTCCAATATGTGAGACTACTTGCAAATTTATCAAATATAATAAATACCAAAGACTTAATCAATCTGATTACGTTGCTATTTCAGACGTTGGAGCTTATGGAGCTTCTTTGTCCTCAAATTATAATACAAAACCTTTAATAGCTGAGTTAATTATAAATAAATCTAAAGCTAGAGTAATTAGAAAAAAACAGGATATAAAAAGCTTAATAAACCAATAATGCAATTTATAAGATCGTTCTTATTTACCATATTATTTTATTTTACCCTAATATTAGTTTTTGTTTTAGCTATACCAACATTAATTCTACCAAGTAAAACTACTTTAGTCTGTGGAAAGATATTGGCACATATAATTATAATTTTATTAAGGGTTATATTAGGGGTTAGAGTTACTTTTTCTGGAGTAGAAAATTTAAAAAAAAACGAGAGATTTTTTGTTGCAAGTGCACATCAATCTTTACTTGAAACATTTATACTCCAAGCACCTTTACAGTATCCTATTTTTATTCTTAAAAAGGAACTTCTTAAAATTCCATTATTTGGTTGGTATTTAAAAAAAATTGGTTCAATTGATATTGTAAGAGACACTACTACAAAAGATAATTTAAATTTTTTTGATAAAATCAAAAGTATTATTGAAATTAGTAAAAGACCTCTTTTAATTTTTCCCCAAGGGACAAGAGTGAAATTCGGTGAAAGACTGCCATTTAAAAAAGGCGTTGGTAGAATTTACGAGGTATTAAATATGCCTTGTGTTCCTGTTGCGTTAAACACTGGAAAAGTTTGGCCAAAAAACAGTTTTTTGAAATATAATCACGACATTAAGGTATCTTTCTTAGAACCTATTGGACCAGGAAAAGATAAAGATTCTTTTATAAGTGATTTAGAGACTAAAATATATTCTTCTATTGATAATTTAGATTAATTTTTTTTTCTACCAAAGTCCGGGGTTTCAACATCTTGACCGGCTTTAACAATTTCTTTTCTAACATTCTTAGTTGAAGCAAATATTTTTAAGAGTTTATCACCATTTTTCTCTGTTATTGCTTTTTTAAAAGTATCAATATTTTTTGAAAATTCATCTAAAATTTTTATAATATTTTCACTGTTATCAATAAAAATATCTTTCCACATCAAAGGGTCTGAAGATGCAATACGAGTAAAGTCTCTTAAACCTCCTGCACTATATTTGATAATTTCATTTTTAAATTTTTCATCAGTATTAATTGCGGTTATTACAATATTGTATGCTACCGCGTGAGGTAAATGACTAGTAAGGGCAAGTATATAGTCATGCTCAGCAATACTCATTAATTTTACCTTGCTTCCTAAAAATTCCCAGAATTTTTTTAATTTTTCAACTTTATCTTTGTCTGAGTTTTTAGTGTCACAAATTATTGTCCATCTATTTTTAAACAAATCTTTAAATCCGGCAGAGGGACCGCTTTCTTCGGTTCCTGCTATAGGATGGGATGCTATCCAGAAAATATTTGTAAAATTAAAATTTTCAAATATTTTATTTGCCTCTTTTTTTACAGATCCAGTGTCTGTAATTATAGCGCCCTTTTTAAAATTATCTTTTGCAGATAATAGAACTTCTTTGTAAGAGCTTAGAGGAATAGCAAGAATTATTAGATCTGAGTCTTTTACCGCAGATTGAATATCTTTTGAGATGTTATTACATAAATTTTCTTTTTTAATAGTTTCAACTACATCTTTTGATTTATCAAAAACTGTAATTGTACTACTAATTTCATTATTATTTATGTTTCTAAGAATTGACGAACCTATTAAACCACAACCAATAATAGTTATTTTTTCAAACATTAAATTATCTTCCTTAAAGTCTTTATAAATTGTTTATTTTCGAAGTTATTTCCAACTGTTATTCTTAAAGAATTTTTTATCTTATACACATCCATTTTTCTGACTAGAATTCCACTTCTAGCTAATTTTAAAAATATTTTTTTTGAATTACCTTTAATCCTATTAAAGTTGACTAGTAAAAAATTTCCGTAACTAAAATTTGTTTCTATACCAAGATTTTTAAAATTATTATAAAAAATTTTAACCCATTTATTAACGTGTTTTATTTCCTTGTTTAACCACTTAACATCTTTAATCGACTCCACAGCTGCAAATAGACCTGCTCTATTAATATTAAAAGGTGGTTTAACTTGATTTAATGCATTTATCAAATTTTTGGGGCCATATCCCCATCCAACTCTTAGTCCAGCAAGACCATAAATTTTTGAAAATGTTCTTGTTACAATAACATTTTTAGAATTAGAGAATAACTTCATACCTGGTAAATAATGTTTATCTTTTACATATTCAAAATAAGCATCATCAACAACTAACAATATATCACTTCTTAACTTTTTTCTCAATTTGAGCAGTTCCTTTTTACCAATAATTGTTCCAGTGGGGTTATTAGGATTTGCTAAAAAAACAATCTTTGTTTTTTTTGTTACTTTAGAAAGAATATTATTTATAGAAATTTTAAAATTTTTTTCTTTCGCATATTTAATCTTTGCTCCATAAATTTTGCTGTAAATCCTATAAATTATAAAACTAAACTCAGGAACAATTACCTCATCATTTTTATCAATAAAGGATTTGCATATTAGTTCGAATATTTGGTCAGAGCCAGACCCTAGAATAATTCTTCTAGGATCGAGCTTAAATTTTTTAGCCAATACTTTTCTAAGAAAAATACCTTCTGAGTCTGGATACCTTTTTAAATTTTTTGATATTTTGTTGAATTCTTTTATTGCTCTAGGACTAGGACCCAATGCAGACTCATTAGCTGACATTTTAATATTTGCCGCTTTCTGCTTGAATAGACTTAATCCAGCAACATATTTTTCTGCATTAATTTTTTTCGGTTTCGGTAAATTCATTTTATTTTAGTTAATATATAAAAAGCTATAGTAATGCTAGTTTCATTACATATGAATTTGACAAGTTTACGACTATTTAGTATTAATTTCAGCAAGGCGCCGATTTAACCAAATTGCAGGCGCTTTATAAATATTGCTAAACAGGAGATAGCCCAGTTTAGCTGGGCTTTTTTTTTGGATGAACAGAAAACTTGAAAATATAAAGAAGATTAAAGTAGAAAAGCCACTTAAATTAGATTGTGGAAAGACAATTAATAATTTTCCTCTAGCATATGAAACCTACGGAAAATTGAACAAAAATAAAGATAATGCAATTTTAGTTTTCCATGCCCTTACCGGTGATCAATTTGTTTCTGGTACCAATCCTATTACAAACAAAGAAGGATGGTGGGTTACTGCTGTCGGTCCAGGAAAAGCTCTGGACACAAATAAATATTTTGTAATTTGTGCAAATGTTATAGGTGGTTGTATGGGTTCTTTAGGCCCTAAAGATATTAATCCGGAAACTAAACAGCCGTATGGGTTAGAATTTCCAGTAATTACAATTAGAGATATGGTCAGAGCCCAAGAGTCATTACTTGATCATCTTGGAATAAAAAAACTATTATGTGCAACTGGAGGATCTATGGGTGGTATGCAACTTTTACAGTTCTGCTCGACCTTTCCTAATAGATGTTTTTCAGCAATTCCAATTGCTTGTAGCTCGAGTCATAGCGCACAAAATATTGCTCTAAATGAGTTAGCTCGCCAGGCCATCATGGCCGATCCTGTATGGGACAAGGGTAAATATTTTCTTAAAGATGTTCAGCCAAAGAATGGATTAGCTGTTGCAAGAATGGTTGGGCACATAAGTTATTTATCAGAAAAAGGTATGCAAGAAAAGTTTGGAAGAAAATTACAGGAAAAAGCAGATTACGAATTTAGCTTTAATGCCGACTTTCAAGTTGAAAGTTATTTAAGACACCAAGGTTTCGCATTTGTCGAGAGATTTGATGCTAACTCTGTTTTATACATTACACGAGCGATGGACTATTTTGATCTTTCTAAACAATTTAAGGGTGGTTTAGTAGAGGCTTTTAAAGGACAAAAAACTAAATTTTTGATAATTTCTTTCTCTTCCGATTGGCTTTACACAACTAAGGAAAATAAAGATATAGTTATAGCTTTAAATGCCTCGGGAGCAGATGTTTCTTACTCAGAAATTTTTACAGACAAAGGGCATGACTCTTTCTTACTACAAGTACCAGATTTTTTAAAAACATTAAAAAGTTTTGTAGACTCAATGTATGAGAAATTTAAAAATGAAAAAAGAATTTAAAGTAATTGCTGATTTATTACCGAATAATACAAGAGTATTAGATGTGGGTTGTGGAGATGGTTCTTTGATGGATTTACTTTACAAGAAAAAGAATATTGAAGTTCGAGGTTTAGAACTTGATCAAATTAATGTTCAACAATGTATCCATAAAGGTTTACCTGTTATACAAGGTAATGCGGAAACAGAACTTCATCAATTTCCTAACCAATCATTTGACTATGTAGTTTTGAGTCAAACTCTCCAAGCTTTTTACAATCCAGAAAAAGTATTAAGAGAACTTTTGAGAATTGGTAAGTCAGTGATTATTTCGATACCAAATTTTGGATACTGGAAAGTAAGGACAAAACTTTTATTTTTTGGTAAAATGCCAGTAACTAAAACTTTACCCAATACTTGGTATAACACGCCAAATTTACATATGTGTACAATTAAAGATCTTTTTAGTTTTTGTGATGAAAAAAAAATAAAAATTCAAAAAGTAATTGGAGTAAACGAAGATAAAACATCTTTAATTAAAAGAAATAATTTAGAAATTAAGAATCTTTTTTCAAAACTAGGAATATTTTTAATTGGATAACATGAAAATAGAAATAATTAAGTGCTTAAAAGATAATTACAGTTATTTAATATTTGATGAAGAAACTAACACTGTATCAATAGTGGATCCATCTGAGTTCATTTCATGTGATAAAGTAATTCAAAAGTATAAGAAGCTAGATTATATACTTAATACCCATCATCATGCTGATCATGTTGATGGTAATATTGAGCTTAAAAAAAAGTACAATTCTAAAATAATAGGCTATCACGATGACAAAGATCGCATCCCTGGAATTGATATTTTGTTAAAAGACGGCCAAATTCAAAAAATTGGAAACCTAGTTTTTAAAACAATATTTATTCCAGGTCATACAAAAGGTCATATTGCTTTTCACTTTAAAGACAAAAAAATTATATTTACTGGAGATACCCTATTTTCTTTAGGATGCGGTAGAGTGTTTGAGGGGACTCATTTAGAAATGTTTAATTCATTAAATAAACTTAAAACTCTCCCCCTTGAAACAAAAGTTTATTGTGGACATGAATATACAAAATCAAATTTAAACTTTTGTTTAAAGTATGATCCAAATAATTTAAGCCTTAAAGAAAAATCTATTAAAGTTAATTCAAAAATAAAAAGTAATCTTCCAACAATACCGACCACTATAGGTGAAGAATTAAAAACTAATATTTTTTTAAGACTTGATAACAGTGACATTAGAAAGGTATTAAATCTTAAGGACTCTTCAAATCAAGAAGTTTTTTCAAAATTACGAGATTTAAAGGACATATTTTAACCTCAATATTCTTGACTTGAAATGATTGAAGGCTATATTGCGTTGAAACTAAAAAAAGGAAATTTATGTCATTTGCAATAATTGAAACAGGTGGAAAACAATACAAAGTATCTACAAGTAAAATTTTAAAAATAGAGAAGCTTGATGCTAAAAAAGGGGAAACAATTAAATTCAAAAACGTTTTACTCTTGAATGACAATAAAGCTACCGAGATTGGAAACCCTAGCATTGAAGGTGCTACGGTTGAGGCTAAACTACTAGATAATGTTAAAGACAGAACAATATTAGTTTTTCACAAAAGAAGAAGAAAGAATTCAAGAAAAAAAAATGGGCATAGACAGCAACATTCAAAAATTCAAATTACAAAGATTTTAGCCAAAGGCGGAAAAATAGTTGATGAAGCTAAAATAGAAAAAAAAAAGAAAGCTACCAAAGAGACAAAAAAGGATATAAAAAAGACAGTAAAAAAATAGGAAATTAAATGGCAACAAAAAAAGCAGGTGGATCATCGCGAAACGGACGAGATAGTAAAGGTCGAAGACTCGGTGTTAAAAGATATGGTGATCAGCTAGTAATACCTGGAAATATAATAGTCAGACAAAGAGGAACTAAAATTCATCCTGGTAATAATGTTGGTATGGGTAAAGATCACTCAATTTATTCTTTAATAAAAGGTAAAGTAAAATTTAAAAAATCAAAACTTAACAGAACTTTTGTTTCTGTAATTCCCAGCTAAAAATATAAATAACCTTAATTATTTATATCAATACAATGAAATTCTTAGATCAAGCAAAAATTAATTTAAAAGCCGGAAATGGTGGCTCAGGATCGGCAAGTTTTAGACGAGAAAAATTTGTTGAGTTTGGTGGGCCTGACGGTGGAGATGGTGGTGATGGAGGTTCAATTTTATTTGAGTCTGAAAGAAATTTAAATACGCTTATTGATTATAGGTATTCGCAACATTTTAAAGCTGAAAATGGAAAACCTGGTAGTAAAAAAAATAAAACTGGGGCAAATGGAAAAGATTTAATTTTAAAAGTTCCTATTGGAACTCAAATTTATGAGGAAGATAACAATACAATAATCTATGATTTTAAAAAAAATAAGGAAAAATACCTAGTAGCTTCAGGAGGAAAAGGTGGGCTTGGAAATGTTAGATTTAAAAGTTCAACAAATAGAGCACCAAGAAAAAAAACTAATGGAAAAAATGGTGAAGAGTTTTGGATTTGGCTACAACTAAAAATAATTGCAGATGTTGGGATAATAGGTTTGCCAAATGCAGGCAAGTCAAGTTTACTTGCTTCATTAACAAGGGCAAAACCTAAAATTGCGAATTATCCATTTACTACAATTAATCCGAATTTAGGAGTTGCGTATTATAATAATAAAGAAGTTACATTAGCAGATATTCCTGGATTAGTTGAAGGAGCTCACAAAGGTATTGGCTTGGGTGATAAATTTTTAAGACATATAGAAAGATGCAAAATATTACTGCATTTAATTGATATTTCTGAAAATAATTTAGCTGAGAATTATCTTAAGATTAGGTCTGAGCTTAAAAGTTATGACCCATCAATATCGAAAAAAAAAGAAATTATTTTCTTAAACAAGTCGGACCTTGTAGGAAAAAAAACCCTTAAAGAAAAACTTGATCTTTTTAGTAGTAAAATTAAAAAAAAATATAAAATTATTTCAGTATTTAAAAAGAATGATATACAAACTATAAAGAAGGTGCTTGTTACAAGTATTAACAAATAAATTAAATGATGGTTACAAAGTAAAATAAAAGTGGAATGTTAATAGATAATTCAAAAAAAATAGTAATTAAACTGGGCTCTACTACCGTAATAGACAAAAAGGGAAACTTCAAAAAAACTTGGGTAAACAGTTTAATAAAAGACATAAAGAAGTACGGAAAAAATAGAGAAATTGTAATCGTAACTTCTGGTGCTATTGCTATTGGGCAAAAATATTTAAAAATTAAACAAAAAAAAATAAAACTAGAGATGAGTCAGGCAATAGCATCTATTGGTCAAATACATCTAGCTGAAGAATTTCAAAAAATATTTAAAAAAAATAACTTTAGAGTAGGACAAATTTTAATTTCTCCAGATGACACAGAACAAAGAAAAAGAGCTTTAAATGTTAAAAGAACGTTTGACAATTTATTTAAGTTGAAAGCTATACCAATAGTTAATGAAAATGATACTACTGCTACCTCGGAAATTAAATATGGTGATAATGATAGATTAGCAGCTAGAGTAGCACAAATAATAGGTGCTGATACACTAATAATTTTTTCAGATGTTGATGGTCTTTATGACAAAGGTAACAAAAGAAAAATAATTAAGGAAGTTAAAAATTTAAACAGTAATATCTTTAAATTGGCTGATGCTAAAATTACAAGTTACGGTTCTGGAGGTATGATTACAAAACTTGAAGCTGCAAGTATTTGCATGAATGCTGGTTGTCACATGTTTATAGGTAATGGAAATAGAAAAAATCCGATAAAATATATGGTGGAAAACAAAATTTTCACAAAATTTATACCCAAAATATCTACCTTGGCTGCAAGAAAAAAATGGATAGTAAGTTCATTAAGATCACATGGTACAATTTTTATAGATAAAGGCGCTGCTAATGCACTAAAAAGTGGAAAAAGTTTACTAGCCGCGGGTATAAAAACAATAAGTGGTAAATTTGATAAAGGTGAAAATATTTTGATAGCAGATTTAGATAATAACAAACTTGCTAGAGGTTTAGCATCTTTTTCCTCAATTGAAATAGGAAAAATTAAAGGTAGACAAAGTAATGAAATAGAAAGAATACTAGGTTATTCTAGTAAAACTGAGGTGGTTCATAAAGATGATATGGTAAAACTTTAACATGAAAAATATTTTAATAATTGGACAGAAATCAAAAATTGCATTTGAAAACTTAAAAAAAACAAATCACAAAAAAATCAACAAAACACTTGATGATTATATAAAACTGATTTCAGTTAACAAAAAAAAAATTATAAGAGAAAATAAGAAAGATGTAAAAAACTTAAAAAGACATAACGTATTAGATAGATTGATTTTAAATGAAAAAAAAATTGATAGTATTATCAATTCTATCAAGGAAATTAAAAAATTTCCAAATCCCGTTGGAAAAACATTGGATAGCTGGATTGGAAAAAACAGGTTGAATATTAAGCGAGTGACTACACCTATTGGGGTCATAGGTATAATTTATGAAAGCAGGCCAAACGTCACTGCAGATGTTGCTGCGTTATGTCTTAAATCAAGCAATTGTGCAATTTTAAGAGGAGGAAGCGAAGCTTTTTTCTCGAACAAAATTCTTTCAGATTTATTTAGAAAATCGTTAAAAAAAAATAGAATCAATCAAAATTGTCTTCAATTTATAAAGAAAAAAAATAGAAAAATTGTAGATTTTTTATTATCAAAAATGAGTAAATATATAGATGTAATAGTTCCTAGAGGTGGAAAGGGTTTAGTGGCTAAAGTGCAAAAATATTCAAATATCCATGTAATTGGTCATTTAGAAGGTCTTTGCCATATCTATCTTGATAAAGAAAGCAATCTTAAAAATGCTACTAAAGTTATTCTTAATGCGAAAATGAGAAGAACAAGTATTTGTGGAGCCTTAGAGACTCTTTTAATTAATGAAAAAATTTTAAAAACCAAAGGTGTAAAAGTTATAAATTCTTTAATCAAAAATGGTTGTGAGGTTGTGGTTGATAAAAAAATTAACAAGCTTTTTGATAATAGGCTAAAATTGGCAAGAGAATTGGATTGGAAAACAGAATATCTTGAAGCCAAATTATCTATTAAAAGTGTCAAGGACGTTAGAGAGGCAGTCTCGCACATTTTAAAGTACGGTACAATGCATACAGATTGTATAATTTCCAACAATAGAAATAATACTTCATATTTTCTTAACAACGTTAATAGTGCAATAGCAATGCATAACGTTTCTACCCAATTTGCTGACGGAGGAGAGTTTGGTTTTGGAGGAGAAATAGGGATCTCAACTAATAAATTGCCACCGAGAGGACCTGTGGGTCTTAATCAATTAACTTCCTATAAATACATAGTAAAAGGAAGAAGTGTTACTAGACCATAAAGTTTATGGCAAAAAATAATTTTGAAAATATTGGTATTTTAGGTGGAAGTTTTGATCCTCCTCATAAAGGTCATTTATATATTAGCAAAAAAAGTATAAAACTTTTTAAATTGAAAAAAGTAATTTGGGCTATTACAAAAAAAAATCCTTTAAAAAAGAGTCCTTTTTTTTCTTTTTCTCAAAGAAAAAAATTATGCCGTAAAATAATAAAAGATCACAAAAAAATTCAATTAAACTATTATGAAGATAGGTTAAAATCAAAGACTTCAATATCTTTGATTAAATTTCTAAAAAAACAACATAAAAATAAAATTTTTTTTATAATTGGTTCAGATAATCTAATTAATTTTCACAAATGGAAAAGTTATAAAAATATATTGAAATTGTGTATTTTAGTTGTTTTTTCTAGGAAAGGATTTGATACAATAGCACAAAAATCTGTTATAATGAAAAATCTGAAAGATAAAAATATTAAATTTTTGAAAAATCTGAAGATTGATATATCTTCTACACAATTAAGAAATAAAATTATTAATGGAAGTAAATAAAATTAAAAAATTAATAGAAAATACTTTAAATAAAAATAAAGCGAATAACATAGTTACTATTGATCTAAAGCGTAAATCTTATATCGCAGACTACATGATTGTAGCATCAGGAACTTCCTCTAGACATTTGCAGTCTTTATCGGAAAATCTTTTATTAGAACTAAAAAAATATGGTTTAGATAATTGTAAAATAGAGGGATATGAAAGCAATGATTGGAAATTAGTTGATGCTATAGATGTTATAGTTCATTTATTTCACCCTGAAAAAAGAGCTTTTTATGATCTTGAAAAAATGTGGTCTGAAGATTTACCAAAAGAAAAGGCTTTAATATGAAATATTTTTTAAAAATAATTTTTATTTTATTTATTTTTTTTAACACGAAATCTTATTCAAATACAAATTCGGATAAACTTTATAAAAAGATTGATTTATTTGGAGAGGTATTAGAAAAAATTAAACAAGAATATGTTGATGATATAGATCAAGCTGATGTGATGGACTCTGCAATTAATGGGGTATTACAATCACTAGATCCGTACTCTGCTTACATGTCTCCAGAATTATTTAAAAGTATGCAAACTGAGTCAAAAGGTGAATTTGGAGGATTAGGAATCGAAATAGGCATGGAGGCTGGCGTGGTAAAAGTAATCGCTCCTATTGCAGATACTCCAGCAGAAAAAGCAGGGATTAAAGCTGGAGATTATATTGTAAGAATAAATAAAGAGCAGGTTCAGGGTAAAACATTAATGGAAGCAGTGAAACTAATGAGAGGGCCAGTCGGTTCAAGTATAGAACTTACAGTCAGAAGAAAAGATGTAAAGAAGTCATTAACTTTTAATATACAAAGACAAATAATTGAAGTGAAGTCAGTAGAGTCGAAGATTTTAGGTATTAATAAAAATATTGGATACATAAAATTAAAATCTTTTAATGAAAATAGTGATAAGCAATTTATTAAAAAGATTAGAAATTATGAAAAACAAGAATTAATAGGTTACATAATTGATTTGAGAAATAATCCAGGAGGTCTTTTAAATCAAGCTGTTACAATTACAGACTTTTTTTTAGAAGAGGGAGAGATAGTATCTACCAAGGGTAGAAGAATTAGTGAAACAAGAAAATTCTTTGCAAGAGCTGGTGACGGAGTTAAAGGAAAGCCCGTAATTGTTTTAATAAATAATGGATCAGCATCTGCATCTGAAATTTTTGCTGGAGCTCTAAAAGATCATAAAAGAGCAATAATTCTTGGAGAAAATTCATATGGAAAGGGATCTGTTCAATCGATTATTCCTCTAAAAAACGGTGGTGGCATAAGACTTACAATTTCCAAATATTATCTGCCCTCAGGAAAATCAATTTCCGAAGTTGGTGTTTCACCTGATATTCTTGTAAAAGAACAAAATCAATTTGAATTTGATACCGATAAAGATAATCAGTTAAATTATGCTATCAAACTTTTTCAATCGTAATAAATGCTAAGTAAACTACCTATGAGACAAGGTGTTGGTGTAATAGTATTAAATCAAAATAATCAAGTTTTTGTTGCAAAAAGAAAAGATAATCCAGTAGATAAATGGCAAATGCCTCAAGGAGGTATAGATTATAATGAAACTCCATTTAACGCGATGAAAAGGGAGCTTGCAGAAGAAACAAGTATAACAAAAATAGAGGTTTTAAAAGAAATTGAAAGTTGGCTCGAGTATGAGTTGCCTCCGAATTTATTAGGAAAAATTTGGAAAGGCAAATATAGGGGCCAAAAACAAAAATGGTTTATAGTCAAATTTGTTGGAAGTGACAGTGAAATTAACTTAAACACAAAACATCCAGAATTTATTGAGTGGAAATGGATAGATTATAATTTATTAACCGACGTGATAGTAGACTTCAAAAAAGATGTTTATAAAAAATTAAAGAATGAACTTAAAAAGTTTTTTAATTAATTTGTTTTAAAGTTTCTATTTTATAATTAAAAATATATTTTTGTTTATCTGAAATTTGATTTGAAGATAATGCCTTCTCAGCTTCTCGGATCATACTATTTTTTTGTTCAGTATTTATCATTTTTAAACTTTGTATTGTCGTCGATAATATTAAAAGATTATTATCTGAAAATTCAACAGTCCCGTCCTCCGTATAAAACTTTTCATTTTTACCAATCTCTATTATCCCCGGTCTTAAAAAAGTTATAAGGGGTATATGATCTTTTAGAATTGTAACCTGGCCCTCAAAACAAGGTAAAATAGCTTCATCAGAACTTCCTGCAAAAATTCTCTTGTCAGGACTTATTATTTCAATTTTAAATTCTTGTGACATTAGATCTAAGAGTCTTTTTCTAGCTTATCTGCCTTTTCTATTACTTCCTCAATTGACCCAACCATATAAAAAGCTGCCTCTGGTAAGTGATCATACTCTCCTTTACATATGGCATCAAAACCTTTTATTGTGGACTCTAAATCAACTAATTTTCCTGGAGACCCTGTAAATACTTCGGCTACAAAGAATGGTTGTGATAAGAACCGTTGTATTTTTCTAGCTCTTGCTACAGTAAGCTTATCTTCCTCAGATAGTTCGTCCATTCCAAGAATAGCGATGATATCTTGTAAAGATTTATAAGCTTGAAGTATTCTTTGAACTTCTCTAGCAACCCTGTAATGTTCATCTCCAACTACTCTCGGATCTAATATCCTAGAGGTAGAGTCTAGAGGATCAACAGCAGGATAAATACCTAACTCAGCAATCTGTCTTGAAAGCACTGTTGTTGCATCTAAATGTGAAAAAGATGTAGCAGGAGCCGGGTCAGTAAGATCATCAGCTGGAACATATATTGCCTGCACAGAAGTAATTGATCCCTTGCCAGTTGAAGTAATTCTCTCTTGCAAATTCCCCATATCTGTAGCTAAAGTTGGTTGATAGCCTACTGCCGAGGGAATTCTACCTAACAAAGCAGATACTTCTGAGCCTGCTTGAGTAAATCTAAAGATATTATCAACAAAAAATAAAACATCTTGACCTTCTTGATCTCTAAAATATTCTGCAACAGTCAATCCAGTTAAAGCTACTCTTGCTCTTGCACCAGGTGGTTCGTTCATTTGACCATAAACTAGTGCTGCTTTAGATCCTTTGCCATCTTTTTTAATTACTCCTGACTCTATCATTTCATGATATAGGTCATTACCTTCCCTAGTTCTCTCACCTACGCCAGCAAAAACTGAAAATCCTCCGTGTGCTTTTGCAATATTGTTTATTAACTCCATAATAGTAACCGTTTTTCCAACTCCGGCTCCACCAAATAAACCGATTTTTCCTCCTTTAGCATACGGTGCTAATAAATCGATTACCTTTATCCCGGTTACAAGAATTTCAGTCTCAGTAGATTGGTCTGTAAATTTGGGCGACGGTCTGTGAATAGGCCATTTTTCCTTAGTTTTCACATCTCCTTTTTCATCTATAGCCTCACCAATTACATTTATAATTCTTCCCAAAGTCTCTGGACCGACTGGTACACTAATTGGAGCATTGGTATTCATAACTTTATCTCCTCTTTTAAGTCCCTCAGTTGAGTCCATTGCGATAGTCCTTACACTGTTTTCTCCCAGATGTTGTGCGACTTCTAAAATTAATTTATTACCTCCATTATTAGCTTCTAAAGCTGTATAAATTTCTGGAAGTTCCTCTTTAAATTTTACATCTACAACAGCGCCAATTAGTTGAGTTATTACACCTTCTTTATTCATTATAAACTCTCTGCTCCTGAAATTATTTCAATTAACTCTTTCGTGATAGATGCTTGCCTGCTTCTATTATAATTAATTGTAAGTTTATCTACTAAATCACCAGCATTTCTTGTTGCATTATCCATTGCGGTCATCCTTGAACCCTGTTCACTCGCGGCATTTTCTAAAAATGCTTTAAGTATTTGAATAGATACATTTTTTGGTAATAAGTCTTCTAATATTTCATCTTCTTCTGGTTCGAATTCATAAAAAAGAGCCTTTTCTTTATTTTTATCTTCCTGTTTTATAAAAGTAGGAATTATTTGTTCAGCTTGAGGTATCTGTGTTATCACATTTTTAAAATTGTTATAGAATATAAAACATTTATCAAATTGTTCTTGATCATATAATTCCATTACCTTTTTTCCGATCTCGTTAGCCTCATTAAATGTGATTTGTTTCTTTTCTTTAAAACTTTTTTTATATATTATGTAATCACCGTATTCCGCTTTAATTTGATCGTGTCCTTTGCTACCTACAGTAATTATTTTTAATTCCTTTCCTCCTTTTAAAATTTTTTTAAAGTGGCTTTTTGCTAATTTACAGATATTAGAATTGAAACCACCGCATAAACCTCTGTCTGCAGTAATAACGACACATAAATGTACCTTATCTTTTCCACTTCCGACTAATAACTTTGGAGCATTACTTCCTTCTGAAAGTGATTTTGTTAAATTCAAAATTATGTTTTGTAATTTTTCGCTGTATGGTCTTCCCTTTTCAGCATTATCTTGAGCTTTTTTAAGTTTAGCAGCAGCTACCATTTTCATTGCTTTTGTAATTTTTTGTGTAGATTTAACGCTTTTAATTCTTTTTTTTAAATCATCTAAGCTTGGCATTATTTAGTGTCCTTTTTAATTTGTTCAATTACCTCGATAATTTTATTCTTAATATTATCCTCCAACTTTCCTGAGGTATTAATATTTTCCAATATTTCTGCGTGATCGTTTCTTACTTTTTCTAATAAATCTGTCTCAAACTTTTTAATTTTATTTAATTCAATATCATCTAAATAACCACTTACTCCAGTAAAAATTGAAACAACTTGTTCAGCAACTGTTAAAGGTGAATATTGATTTTGTTTTAACAATTCAGTTAGTTTTGACCCTCTATTTAAAAGTTTTTGCGTAGAAACATCTAAATCTGACCCAAATTGTGCAAATGCAGCCATTTCTCGATATTGTGCCAGTTCAAGTTTAATTGACCCTGCAACTTTTTTCATAGCTTTTGTTTGAGCTGCTGATCCTACTCTTGAAACTGAAAGACCAACATTCACCGCGGGTCTAATGCCTTGATTAAATAATTCTGTTTCTAGAAATATTTGGCCGTCTGTAATTGAGATAACGTTTGTTGGAATATATGCAGAGACATCACCTGCTTGAGTTTCTATTATTGGAAGTGCTGTTAAAGACCCACCTCCATTTTTTTCGTTAAGTTTTGCTGCTCTTTCTAGAAGTCTGCTGTGTAAATAAAAAACATCTCCTGGGTATGCTTCTCTACCTGGTGGTCTCCTTAGTAATAATGACATCTGACGGTATGCAACTGCTTGCTTTGAAAGATCGTCATATATTATTAAAGCATGCATTCCATTATCCCTAAAATATTCTCCAATAGTACAACCTGTGTAAGGAGCTAAAAATTGTAATGGCGCAGAGTCAGATGCAGTTGCTGATACTACTGTTGTATATTTCATTGCTCCCGCGTCCTCTAAAGTTTTTACAATTTGGGCTACGGTTGATCTTTTTTGACCAATTGCTACATAAACACAATAAAGTTTTTTCTTTTCATCGTTAGATTCATTTATTGCTTTTTGATTTATAAT
The DNA here is from genome assembly GCA_902620525.1 of uncultured Pelagibacteraceae bacterium. Lineage (GTDB taxonomy): Bacteria > Pseudomonadota > Alphaproteobacteria > Pelagibacterales > Pelagibacteraceae > Pelagilacustribacter. The sequence goes on from CACNIK010000001.1 coordinate 280,815, forward strand.
TGTGTCAACTGCAACTGCCGTCTTGCCAGTTTGTCTATCCCCAATTATAAGTTCCCTTTGACCTCTACCAATTGGTATCAAACTGTCAATAGCCTTAAGACCAGTTTGCATTGGTTCATTAACTGATTGACGTGGAATAATGCCCGGAGCTTTTACCTCTACTCTTTTTCTAGTAATTTTAGAGGACAGATTTCCTTTACCGTCTATTGGAACACCTAGCCCGTCTACCACCCTGCCCAATAATTCTTTCCCAACTGGAACATCGACAATAGAATTTGTCCGTTTAACAGTATCACCCTCTTTGATTTGTCTATCATCCCCAAATATAACAATACCTACGTTATCACTCTCTAAATTAAGAGCCATTCCTTTTGAACCATCATTAAACTCAACCATTTCTCCTGCTTGAACATTATCCAAACCATAAACTCGAGCTATACCATCTCCGACTGTTAAAACTTTTCCTACTTCAGAAACTTCAGCTTTTTTGCCGTAATTTTTTATTTGTTCTTTTAATAGTTTTGTTATTTCAGAAGGATTGATTTCCATTTTAGATTTCCGTCATTGATTGTTTAATTCTTTTAAGTTTATTGCTTAGAGAAGTATCTATCAATAGACTTCCTACTTGAATTTTTATTCCACTTATAAGGCTTTTATCGGTTTTAAAGGTAAATTCTATTTTTGATTTTATAGCTTTCGATATTTCTTGACTAATTTTATATCTTTCATCCTGGGAAAGATCTTTGGAAGAAATAAGTGTTGCATCTATTTTGCCTTTTATTTTTGATGAAATTTTAATGAATTTATCTAAAATTTTTTCTAAAAAAAATATCCTTCTTTTATTAATTACTAATTGAAGAAAGTTGCTAAAGTTATCATTTAACTTCATGATTTTCGATATCTCAGCAAAAACTTGGCTTTGTAACTCAGTTTGATTAGTTGGGTTTTTTAAAAAACTGTTAAAGTCAGGATTGCTTCTACAAATTTCTTTTATCAACGATATATTTTTTTCTATATCCTCTAATTCTGATTTCTCACTAGCTAGCTCAAATAAAGCTAAAGCGTAACGCTCAGAAGTCTCATTTGAAAATGTTTTAATTCCACTCAATTTTAATCCTGTTTAAGAATTATTTAAGAAATAAGTGGTCCTAGCATAGCTTAATAGCCCCTTCAAGATGATAAATTAAATTATGTGAAATTAATTGGATCAACATCAACTGTGAGTTTAATTTTAGACGATATTTTAAGATTTTCGAAAATTTTGGTCAAAGGTTTTTGGCATATTATATTACTTTTTGAACGTATTAATAGCCTTGTCCTAAACATTTTTTTTTTTTTAAAAATTGGTGAGTCAACTGGACCAAGAATTTGAATATTATTTAATTTTTCAATCTTCCTTTTAATTTCTTGAGCACCCCGTAAGCTATTTTCTTTTTTTATCGATGAAATTATAATAGAGATCAGTCTAAAATAAGGTGGAAGATTATTATGCTTTCTTATTTTTAACTCATTAATATAAAAATTTTCTGTTATATTTTCTATGACATTTTTCAAAACTTCATTTTCAGGATTTATAGTTTGATAAATAATAATAGAGTCTTTTGAAAACCTTCCAGCTCGTCCACTAAGTTGATTATAGAGTTGAATATTTTTTTCCGTGGATCTTAGATCATAACCTTTTCCAGTAAAGTCTGCATCAACAACTACAATACAATTTAATTTTGGAAAATTAAAACCTTTTGAAATCATTTGCGTTCCGACCAATATATCAATTTTATCTTCACCTATTTCTTTAATTAATTTTTCTGATTGTTTTTTTTTATTAAGATAGTCACTTGAAAATATTTTTATTACTTTTTTAGGAAAAATAGATTTTAATTCTTCAAAAACTTTTTCAACTCCAGGACCATACATAGAGAATTCACATGATGAAAGTTCATCTTTACATTTTTTTTTAGTTTCGTTTTTGTAGCCACAATGATGACAAATAATTTTATCTAATATTTTGTGATAAGTTAGATATATAGAACAATTAGGACAAACATGTCTATAACCACATCTTTTGCAAATAAGGAATGGGGCATATCCTCTCCTATTAAGAAAGAAAAGTATTTGATTCTTTTTTTCTAGATAAGACTTTACAATTTTTATTGTTTCGTCAGATATAGATTTTTTGTTTAAATTTTCTAAATTAAGATTTATTATTTTAGTTTTAGGTAAAGGAAAGTTTTCAAATCTGTTTTTTAATTCAGTTTTTGTATATTTTTTTATTTCAATATTTCTATAGGTCTCTAACGAAGGAATTGAGGTTACTAAATGAATAGGAATATTTTCAATAGAAGCTCTCGATATAGCCATATCTCTCGCGTTGTAAATCACGCTATCTTCTTGTTTATAGGAGGAGTCGTGCTCTTCATCGACAATGATCAAACCTAATTTTTTAAAAGGTAAAAACAAAGCTGACCTAGCGCCTATAACTATTTTAATTTTGTTTTTTGCAACTGAAAGCCAAATATCTTTTTTTTTATTTATACCTATTTTTGAATGCCAAATTGCTGGCTCAAAACCAAAAAATAGTTTAAATCTATTTTTAAATTGAGTTGTAAGAAATATTTCTGGAATAAGTATTAATGCTTGCTTATTTTCTTTTATGAGTCTACTAATTCTTTCAAAATATACTAATGTTTTACCTGAACCAGTAATTCCTTGTAATACTGAAACATGAAATTTATTTCCTAAACTTATAAGTGTTTCTAAAGCTTTTTTCTGTTCATTATTTAAAACATATTTTGTTTTTTTTATTTCAGCTGTTAATATTTGTTTTTTCTTCTTTACGTCAAAATTTTTTAAGTTTCCAAGACACATTTTTAAAATCAAGCCTCTTGGAACAATATTATAAATAGAAAACCAATTTATAAATTTAATAATCTTTTTGTTAAAACTTAAATTAGAAATTTTTTGTTCGATTTTTTTAAGTTTAAATTTCTTTTCAGTATGCTTAATTTTATCCCAAACAACACCAATTTCTCTTTTTGTTCCAAAAGGCACTATAACTATGTCCCCCTGATTGAGTTTTTTAATTTTTTTTGAGTCATTACTGTAGGTAAAAGGGTAATTAAAAACCTTTGGCAATAAGACAGGCACTTCCATAAATGAATTTTATTTTATTTTATAATAATTAAAAATGAATTGGTCTTTTATCAACAGCTAATGCAGCCTCTTTTATAGCTTCTGTGTGAGTTGGATGTGCATGGCAAGTTCTAGCTATATCTTCTGCACTTGCACCAAATTCCATTGCCAAAGCCATTTCGGCTATCATATCTCCACAATGAGGCCCAATGATGTGAACACCTAATACCCTGTCAGATTTACTATCTGCTAAAATTTTTACAAAACCTTCTGTCTCATTATTTACTTTAGCTCTTGAGTTGGCTAAAAAAGGGAATTTCCCAATTTTGTATGTTATTCCATCCTTCTTGAGTTGCTCTTCTGATCTACCAACATATGCCACTTCTGGCGAAGTATAAATAACTCCAGGTATTACATTATAATTTACATGTCCTGATTGACCAGACAATAACTCTGCTACTGCTATTCCTTCTTCTTCAGCTTTATGTGCTAACATAGGACCTTCGATAACATCACCGATTGCATAGATGTTCTTAACATCTGTTTGAAGTTTATTGTTTACTTTAATTCTACCTTTTTCATCTTTTTTTATACCAATTTTACTTAAATTAAGCCCCTCTGTATAAGGTTTTCTTCCAACAGCAATTAACGTTTTTTCGGCTGAAATTATATCTTTGGTATTTTTTTCATTACTTTGGTATTCAATTTTTACTTCGTTACCAAGATCTTTTATTGATAAAACTTTAGAGTTTAATTTAAATTTAATTCCTTGTTTTGTTAATATTTTTTGAAATTCATTTGAGACTTCCCGATCCATTCCTGGTGTTATGAAAGGCAGGTTTTCAATAACAGTAACTTCAGCTCCTAATCTTTTCCAAACTGATCCCATTTCCAAACCAATATATCCACCTCCAATAACAACTAAAGATTTTGGCACTGAGCTTAAAGAAAGCGCTGCAGTAGAGGAGATAATATTTTTTTCGTCTATTTTTACTCCTGGTAATGAAGAAGCATAGGACCCAGTGGCTATAACAATATTTTTCGTATTATATGAAGTTTTTTTTCCTTCATTGTAAACTACCACATTTGTTGGTGAGAATATAACTCCCTTACCTTTCAAATAACTCACTTTGTTCTTTTTAAATAAAAATTCAACACCCTTAGTCAATACTTGAACCGATTTTTCTTTATTTCTCATCATTTTTTCTACGTTTAACCTCACATCAGAGACTTCTATACCCTGATTAAAAAAATTTTTTTTAGCTTTATGATAATTTTCCGAGAGATTTAATAAACTTTTTGAAGGAATACACCCAACATTAAGACAAGTTCCACCTAGAGTTCCTCTACTCTCTACGCATGCGGTTTTTAAACCCAATTGAGCAGCTCGAATAGCACATACGTATCCGCCAGGTCCTCCTCCAATAACAATTAGGTCAAAATTATCACTCATGAATTAAAGATTTAAAAATAATCTCTTCGGTTGCTCTAAAGAGTCCTTAATTATTTTCAAAAATGAAACAGCTTCCTTTCCATCAATTATTCTATGATCATATGATAATGCCAAATACATAATTGGCTTTATCTTTACTTCTCCATCTTCTACAACTGGTCTTTCAATAATGTTATGCATTCCAAGAACTGCTGATTGTGGAGGATTTAAAATTGGAGTTGATAACATAGATCCATAGATACCTCCGTTGGTAATAGTAAAAGTGCCTCCTTGAAGATCTTCAATGGTTATTTTTCCATCTCTTGCTTTCTGACTAAGCATACCAACATTCTTTTCAATATCAGCGAAAGAAAGTTCATCTGAATTTCTGATAACTGGAACTACTAAACCTTTATCGGTACCTACAGCTATACTAATATTATAATAGTTTTTATAAACAATTTCATCGCCTTGAATTTCTGCATTTATTGCGGGATAATTTTTTAAACCAATTATGCAAGCCTTAACAAAAAAAGACATAAATCCCAATTTAACAGAATATTTTTTTTGAAATTCTTCTTTATAATTATTTCTCATTTGAATTACCTCATACATATTAACCTCGTTAAATGTTGTAAGCATTGCAGCATTTTCTTGTGCTTCTTTTAATCTTTTAGCAATTGTAAGTCTTAGTCTCGTCATTTTGATTCTTTCTTCTGGACCGTGGGCTTTCCTTCTTTCTGATGGTGAGGGTTTAACACCCATTAGACTCATTACATCTTCCTTCAACACTAAACCATTTTTGCCACTTCCTTTAATTGAGTGAATATCAATTTTTTTTTCTGAAACTATTTTTCTTGCGGCTGGAGAGACTCTTGGCTCAGTATCATTTATTTTATTTTTTTCATTATGTATCTCCTCTAATACAAGTGGCTCTTCCTCTAGAATAAATGGTTCCTCATTAAAAATTTTTTGATTGCTCTCCTGGTTAAGGACTAGAGGCTCAGCTTGTTTTTTTTTCTCAATTTTAGCCTTTTTAATGTGTTTTAAAGTTTTTTCTACTTTATCATTATCATTTTCTATTTTTGGAGGAGAATAATTTTTTTCACCTAAATTACTTTCAGATGTTGTTGAAGATAATTTTGATTGAGTGATTGATCCAAGCAAAGCACCAACGTTTACAGTTTCGCCTTCTTTAGCAGAAATACTTTCCAGTACTCCGTTTGATGGAGAGGGAACTTCTACATTTACTTTATCTGTTTCCAGTTCAACAATAGGTTCGTCAGAGGAAACTTTATCCCCTTTATTTTTCAACCACTTTGCTACTGTGGCTTCAGTAACAGATTCTCCAAGAGTAGGTACAACGATTTTTTCAGACATTAATTAAGCTTCCCAACTACCTTTTCTAATATTTTTTTTTGTTCTGCAAGATGTTTATTATAATTTCCAGTCGCAGTTGTGGATGAGGCATTTCTTCCGATATATTTAACTGTTGTGTTTTTAAATTCAATTATTTCAAGTGTCCTATCGATATAATTTCTCACAGTATTCCACGCCCCCATATTCTTTGGTTCCTCTTGACACCAAATAAATTCAGCATTTTCGTATCTTCTCAAAATTTTCGCTAATGTTTTTGCTGGAAAAGGATATAGTTGTTCTATTCTTACGATTGTTAATTTGTCATTTTTTGACTTTTCTCTTGCTTCTAATAAATCAAAATAAACTTTACCAGAACACATTACAACTCTTTCAATTTTTTTATCTTCAACCAACTTGATAATTTTTGACTTGTTTACATATGCATGATCCTCGAGAACTCTGTGGAAACTATTTTTTTTAGTAAAATCTTCAATAGATGAAACACATCTCTTGTTTCTTAACAAAGATTTAGGCGTCATAACTATTAAGGGTTTTCTAAATGCTCTATGCATTTGCCTTCTCAAAGCATGAAAATAATTGGCAGGAGTAGTACAATTAACTACCTGTATATTTTCTCCAGCGCACATCTGTAAAAACCTTTCTAATCTAGCTGATGAATGTTCTGGACCTTGACCTTCATAGGCATGGGGTAACAAAAGAACTAGGCCGCTAGCTCTTCCCCATTTAGACTCTCCTGAAGTTATAAATTGATCAATAATCACTTGCGCCCCATTAGCAAAATCCCCAAACTGAGCTTCCCATAAAACCAATGTTTCAGGTTCTGAAAGGGAATAACCAAACTCAAATCCTAAAACTGCCAATTCAGACAACAAACTGTCTATAACCTCAAATTTTTTTTGTTTTTTTGTCAAATTATTTAAAGGGATATATCTTTGATGATTTTCTTGATTTCTCAAAACAGAGTGTCTTTGGCTAAAGGTTCCCCTTGCGGAATCTTGACCAGATAGCCTTACTGAAAAACCGTCAATTAACAAAGTCGCGAATGCCAAGGACTCTGCTGTTGACCAGTCTATAGGTGCTTTCTCGGTGAACATTTTTTGTTTTTGCTCTAATATTTTTTTTAAGGTTTTATGAATACTAAAGTTTTGAGGAATTTCAGATAATTTTTTACCTGTTTCAATTAATATTTTTTTATCTACACCACTAACACCCCTTTTATCTTTTCCTAAGCCTGGTTTAAATCTGGACCATACTCCATCGAACCATTTCAATTCAGATTTATAATTTTTTGAGTCATTAAATTGAGTTTCCAAAAATTTTTTAAAATCTTGTTTTTTCTTCTCTATTTGGTTTTCATCTAATAAGCCCTCAAAGGATATTTTTTTAGCGTAAATGCTTAGAGTTGTTGGATGAGATCTTATCTTTTTATACATAATAGGTTGGGTAAATGAAGGTTCGTCTCCCTCATTATGCCCAAATCTTCTGTAGCAGACCATATCAATTACGACATCTCGATTAAACTTCTGTCTGTACTCAGTTGCTATCTTTGCACAATGCACAACAGCTTCGGGGTCATCTCCATTGACGTGGAATATTGGCGCCTGCGATAATTTAGCAACATCTGATGGATAAGGCGATGATCTTGCAAATCTTGGCGCAGTTGTAAAACCAATTTGATTATTTACAATAAGGTGAATAGTTCCTCCAATATTATGTCCAGGCAAACCTGACATTGCAAAACATTCAGCAACCACTCCTTGTCCAGCAAATGCAGCATCTCCATGAATTAAAACAGGAACAACTGATTTTCTACTTGGATCCTTATGAAAAAATTGTTTTGCTCTTACCTGACCTAAAACAACAGGGTTAACAGCTTCTAAATGAGATGGGTTATCTGTTAAACTGATATGAACAATATTTCCATCAAATTCTCTGTTAGAGGATGCCCCCAAATGATATTTTACATCTCCCTCAAAATCTTCTTTGGCTGAAATACCTCTACCAAAAAATTCACTAAAAATTGCTTGATAGGATTTTCCCATCACATTGGCTAATACATTAAGTCTTCCTCTATGAGGCATGCCAATTTTTATCTCTTTGACACCTAAATTTCCTCCTCTTTTGATTATTTGCTCTAAAGCTGGTATTAAAGACTCACCTCCATCTAATCCAAATCTTTTTGTGCCTACAAATTTTACTTGTAGGTATTTTTCAAAACCTTCGGCTTCAATAATTTTGTTTAAGATTGCTTTTTTTCCATTTTCCGTGAAAGAGATATTTTTTTCAGGACCTTCGATTCTATTACGTACCCAGGCTTTTTCATCTGGGTCACTCATGTGCATAAATTCATAGCCTATTGTAGAACAATAAGTTTTTTTTAATATTTTAAGAATTTCGTTTAAATTACCGTATTGTAAACCAAGCACTCCATCTAAAAAAATTTTTCGATTAAAATCTTTTTTATTAAATCCGTAAGACTCTGGTTTTAGCTCGGGATGTTCTTCTTTTATTTGTAAATTTAAAGGGTCTAAATTTGCAATTAAATGTCCTCTTATTCTGTATGCCCTAATTAACATAATTGCTCTTACAGAATCAGTTGATGCTTGCTTGATAGAAGATAGTTCTGGAGCTTTCTCTTCTATATTTTCTTTGGAGTTTTTATGATTATAAACTTGTTTGATCTTTTTTGGATTCCAGCTAGGGCCTGTTATATTCTGTAAAACGTTCTTAGAGTCCTCTTTTAAACCATCAAAAAATTCAATCCAGTCGTCAGTTAAAAGTTTAGGATTTTGTAGATATAAGGCATAATATTCCTCTATATATTTACTATTTACTCCTGTTAAAAATGAAGTTTTTTTGTATGTTTGATTGTTCTTATCAACTGACATTTAATACTTAATAATATCACAAATTTATTAAAATCAAGCTTTAAGTTTTTCAAAAAGCGTTTTACCTATATCTGCTGGTGATTTTGAAATAGTAATACCTGCTGATTTCATAATTTCAATCTTGTCCTCAGCCCCACCTTTACCTCCAGAGATAATAGCTCCTGCATGACCCATTCGTCTACCAGGAGGTGCGGTTAAACCCGCTACAAAACCAACCATTGGTTTTTTTATTTTACTTTTTTTTATAAACTCAGCAGCTTCTTCCTCTGCAGAACCTCCGATTTCACCAATCATTACAATTGAACTTGTTTCATCGTCTTTTAAAAATAATTCTAAACAATCAATAAAATTAGTTCCATTAATTGGATCTCCGCCTATTCCTACACATGTGGACTGTCCTAGTCCATTTTGAGAAGTCTGAAATACTGCTTCATATGTAAGAGTTCCAGACCTGGAGACTATACCTACATTACCTTTTTTGTGAATTTGTCCTGGCATTATTCCAATTTTACATTCGTCCGGAGTAATAACACCAGGACAATTAGGGCCGACCAATCTTGAAGAGCTACTTTGTAATTTTTTTTTTACTTGTATCATATCATTAATGGGTATTCCCTCGGTTATACATACTATTAACTCGATCTCAGCGTCTAAAGCTTCGAGAATTGCTGATGCTGCAAATTTAGGTGGCACGTATATCATGGTTGCAGTTGAACCTGTTGCCTTTTTCGCATCTAAAACTGTATCAAAGACTGGAAGATTTAAATGTGTTTGTCCACCTTTTTTAGGAGTAACACCTCCAACTAATCTGGTGCCGTAATTTAACGCTTGTTCTGAGTGAAACGTACCATGCTTACCTGTAAATCCCTGACATATAACCTTCGTTTTTTTATCAACCAAAATAGCCACTTAATTTATCGCCTCCACAATTTTCTTAGCAGCATCATTTAAATCATTAGCCGCTAATATTTTTATATTGGCATCTGCTAATATTTTTTTTCCTTCTTCAACCTTCGTGCCGGCTAACCTTACCACAAGAGGAATATCGAGCTCTATTTCTGTAGCTGCATCTATTACACCTTGAGCCAAAACATCACAACGCATAATTCCACCAAAAATATTTATTAATATTCCCTTTACGTTTTTGTCCGCTAAAATTAATTTTAATGCTGCGGAAACTTTTTCCTTTGAAGCTCCACCACCTACGTCTAAAAAATTTGCTGGTTCTTTCCCGTGCATTTTAATTATATCCATAGTAGCCATAGCTAGGCCTGCACCATTAACCATACATCCAATTTCACCATCTAATTTTATGTATGCTAGATCATATTTACTCGCCTCAATCTCACTCGGCTCCTCCTCATTTAAATCTCTTAGTTTTAGAATTTCTGGTTGTCTAAAGAGAGCATTGTCATCGATAGTTATTTTGGCATCCAGACAATGTAAGTTATTATTTTTATTAAGTATTAAAGGATTTATTTCAACTAATGTAGCATCCTTTTTTTTTGTAACTTCTAGCATTGCATTAATTATTATTTTTCCTTGAGATATTTGATCATTATTAAGTTTAAATGGAGATAAAATATTTTTATACTCATCCTCGGACACTTTATTTACGTCTAAAATATTTATTTTATTTATTTTTGATGAATCTTCTTGAGCTATTTTTTCTATATCCATTCCTCCTTCAGAGCTGGATATAAAGGTAATTGTGGATTTGCTTCTATCTATTAAACAAGAGATATAAAACTCTTTTTGAATTTGAGACGACTCTTCTATGTAAACTCTTTTTACCTCTTTTCCAGTTGGGCCTGTTTGGTGTGTTACCAAAACTTTACCTAGAATTTTTTTTGCAGTTTCTAATGTTTCTACTATATTTTTTGTTATCTTTACTCCTCCTGCTTTACCTCTTCCACCTGCATGTATTTGCGCTTTAACAACATATTCCCTGTTGTCAGTCAATTTTTTTTCTAATTCATCTATCTCTTCAGGATTAGTTGCAACATGACCTAAAGAAACAGGTGCGCCAAATTTTTTTAGTAAATCTTTTGCTTGATGTTCATGAATATTCATATAATTTACAAAATGTTTATATCATTAAAATCAATTTTTTTAAAAATATTTTAATTGCTAAAAATTTAAATGATATTTAATTATAAATTTAATATTGATCTAAAAAAAATATCAAGTCTTACTAATTTTAGAAAAATGAAAGTCCTTGATTTTGGTTGCGGAACTGGAGTTTGGGATAATGATCAAGTAATAAAATTCCATAAATTAAGCAGAATCACCTTATATGATAAAAATAAAAATTTTATAAAACTTTTAAAAAGTAAGTACAAAAACGATAAGGTAAAAATTGATTTTAATCTTCATTCTATTTTAAATAATAAGAATTTTAATGTAATAGTTATGTCATCTGTAATCCAGTATTTAAAAGAAAAAGAGTTAGAAAATTTAATTAATTTACTCTCAAATAATAAAAAGAATGTTACGATAATTATTACAGATGTTCCTTATATGTCGAGAATATGTGAATTTCTACTGCTTCCACTTTTTAATATTAAAAGATTTTTTTTCTCTTTAAAATTAATAATTTCTAAAGAATATTTAAAAAATGAATATAATATTTTTAACAAAAATTATTTTTCCAAGTATAAGAAAAAGTTTAATGTTACACTAAAAAAAAATATACATGATTTACCTTTTTTAAGATATTCTGTAATTTTAAAAAAAAAGAATTGTTAACAATTCCTAGGTTTATAAACTTTTGAAATTTGATTTATTATTTTTTTTTCATAACATTTTTCATCAAAGAATGTTAAAAAAAAAATATCAAAGCCTACATTGCCTACCAGGTAAATATTTTCAATTTCATTTTCTTGTAAATGATCTTCAAGGTGTTTTTTGTAAATCTCAAAGTATTTACTATTTTTTAATGGATAGCTATTTCCGTCTATAGTATACCACCTATTAATAGCATTAAGTTTTTCATTTATTATAAGAGAAAAAAACTGATAATGTGTTAGAACCATCTTAGATTCTTTATCTAATTTTATTAATTCAATAACTTCGTTTAATTGTTTTATTTCTTCTGCTGGTTTTCCAGGGAAATGTGGTGTTATCCATTTTAATCCATTGAATTTTTTATCAATAAGTGATGCAGGCACAGCGTTATCAAGATTTACATTTTGAAGATCGTGAAATTTTCTTTCAGAGTTATATACTAAATGATATTTAAAAGTTATGAGTACAGTTATTAATATTAATATTAAGCTAAGATATTTGTTTTTATATTTTTGTAAAATTGTTAAATGAAAAAAAGAAGCAGCCAGAGGTATCAAAGAAAAAATATATGTCTGATTAGATGTTATTAATTGATTAAAAATAAGTAACAAGCAGCTTAATATAATAATACTATTTATCATAAAAAATTTACCTGAGATAATTTTTTTTTTGAAAAAATAAAATGAAAATGTAAGGATTGCAAAAATATACATATGTATAAATTTAAAATGTCCGACAACGCCTCTAAATGTTATCCTGTCTGACAATCCAAAGTGAGCCATCTCGCTATCAATTATTCTGTTTCCACCTATAGATAGAGGAAATAGAATATATTGATTATAAAAATCTGAAAAATCAATTTTTGTAATAAAAAAAAATAAAAATATTAGAATTAAGCTTGTTATTGAACCTGTTAAAAAAAAACCAAACAAATTGAGTTTTTTAAATTTTAAACAAAATAAAATCACATACGAGATCAAAAGGATGTTAATAAAAGTTGAGGGATTTTGCATCGACACAAATGATAGGGTCATCGTGATAGGTAGTAAAAAAAAACTAATTTTAGAAAGTCGATTTATTGCAAAAATAAAAATTAAAATAGATAATAATGAAAACACATAAGAGTGAATATAAGCAAAAGGAGTTCCTGAGATAGTGTAAATTAAAGTAGCAAAAAGTAAGCTATAAATAAAACTGTAATTATTTTTAAATCCTAAATTTAATAGAGAGAAGTATAAACTTAATGCAATTAAACAATTAAAGAGTGAACCATGAATCACATAGCTTTTCCAATTAGACCCAAACAATAAAAAAAATAGTGCCTGGAGATAATCCACCAAGGGCCCTGTCGTAATCCAGTAATCTTTAAAAGGGTGTCTATCTTGAAGAATGCTGTAAGCAGTATCAAAAAAAGCAAATGTATCAATGGGAAATACTCCAATATTTGCATAAAAATAGTTTATCGAAAAAGAATATAAAGAGATAACTATTATGTAAGTATAATTTTGATATATTAATTTTTTTAACATTTGTAATTATTATCTTATAAATTATATATTGTTAACTAACTACTTTTAAAAGAATTTTTAATTTATGAATGACAGAAAATTTTATAAAATGGAGGAAATTGAAGCTCTAGGTGTAGAAGAAGTACATAATCTCTATAAAGAATATATAAATCCTAATCAAACTAAAATCTTTTCCTCTCTTCCGTTTGGAAATGAAATATTTAACAAAGCAGAAGGAGTTTATATGTTTACTACAAATGGTAAAAAAATTCTAGATTTTACTGGTGGTTTAGGCGTATTAGGTTTGGGTCACAACCATCCAGAAATTCTAAAAGCAAGGTTAGACTTTCAAAAAAATAAAAGGGTTGAGGTGCATAAAATAATTTTTTCTAAATATATGGCAGCTTTGTCAAATAATCTTTCTTATTTATTACCACATAATTTAAAAAAATCATTTTTTCTTAATTCTGGAGCAGAGGCTGTGGAGGCTGCAATTAAAGTTTGTTTTAAATCATATACGAAAAAAAGAAAGTTTATTTTACATTCTGATAGATCTTACCATGGTAAGTTAATAGGGAGTGGTAGTATTTCTGGATCGTATTTTAAAGAAAATCAATTTCCTGTAATGGAGAATTGTGTTAGCTACAACTTTAATGATGGTTCAGATCTTGAAAGTAAAATAATTGATTGTAATAATAAAGGCGGTGTTTATTCCGTTATTGTTGAGCCATTTAGTGCGAGTACTTTAGAGTCGGTATCAAATAATTTCATGGATAAATTGTTTAAACTTAAAGATAAATATGGTTTTAGAATTATATTCGATGAAGTATTTACAGGTTTTTATAAGTCTGAAAAAATGTTTTGTTTTCAGAATTTTGAAAACAAATGTCCTGACGTGTTATGCCTTTCTAAAACTCTCGGTGGCGGTAAATCATCTATATCAAGCTTGATAGTCGATGATGATATTTATAAAAAAGCCTATAATAAAATAAATGAAACTTTTTTACACACTACTACTTATAATGGATTTGGAGAGGAAAGTGTTACTGCGCTAGCAGCTCTGAATATAATCTCAGAAAAAAATTTTGAAAAAAAAGTTATAAATGTATCTAAATTATTAAAAGATAAATTGAAAAAAATTAAAAAAACTCATAGCGACAAAGTAGAAGAAATAAAGGGTAATGGCATACTTAACGGGATAGTTTTTAAGTCTTACATGTCTGAATTAGGGAATTTAGTTGAAAAAATACCAATAAGTGCAATAAAAGATAAATCATCTTTTCTTAAAAAAATTACAGCTACAGCAATATCTGCTGAACTTTATGAAAAACATAATATACTAACATCCATAAACGACTCGAGTTTTTCAGATCATCTTTGTGTTTCGCCCTCTTTAGTTGTTAGTGACGAAAATATTGAATTTTTTTTTAAATCATTAGATGATGTTTTAAATAGTAATTTAAATTTGAAATCTTTATCAGTAATTTTAAATTTTCTTAAATCATAGCTTATGAGTTTAAGACATGAATTTATAACCACTAAAACTAATATAGAAGCGTGGAATAGAACATGTTATAAAAATAAAGCAAAAATTTTTTTTCCAAAAAATTTAAATGAGTTACTAAAGTTCAAAAGACAATTAATAAATTCTAAATCTAAATACATTGTTAAAACTGGAAATTGTTCTTATGACTCAAAATCTATACCTGCAGATGAAAAATCTTTTGTTATTTCTCTAAAGAATTTAAATAGGATAATTAAAATTGATAGGTCTAAACACACTATTTTAGTTCAGAGTGGAATAAAAATTTCTCAACTTGTAAAAACCCTCAAGGAAAACAAATATAAAATATATTGTGTTCCAGGTGGAGAGAAGATTTCTTTAGGAGGAGCTATTTCAGCTAATGCCATCGGAAAAGATTCAAATTCTTCTTATGGGTCATTTGGGGATAATGTTTTATCATTAAAAGTTTTAACGGAAAATAACAAATTAATAAATCTTTCTAGGTCTTCAAAAAATTTTAAAAACTTAATTGGTGGATTTGGTATGAACGGTTTAATTATAGAAGCTAAGTTAAAAATTAAAAAGATAAAATCAGAAAATGTAAATTTTAACACATATCAATTTTCAAATATTCAAGAATTAACAAAAATTTTAAATAATAAAAATGAGTACAATTACGCACAATTAGATCCCTATTTTAGACAGAAAAATTTTGGAGTTGTTTTTTCTGCGAATACTTCTTTAAATAAAAATAATTACTATAAGAAAATTAATTTAAATAGTAATTTTTTAGATAAATTTTTTTTTTATTTTGCTTCACTCTTTGTTAATCGATTTTCTTGGAAAATATTTTATAGATTTTTTTTTATAATTCACAAAAGACAATCTAAAATTTTAGATCTTCATAACTTTCATTATTCATCAAAATATAAACACATGATACCATTATTATATTCAAAGGGTATTGATGATTATGAAATTCTTATTAAAGATAATTTAGATATAGTTTTAAAAAAAATTATTAAATTTTTAAAAATTAACAAGATTTATTGTATTTATATCGTTGTAAAAAAAATTTTCAAATCTAAAAGTAAATATTTTTACAGTTTCAATGACAATGGCTATGCTATAGCATTATCTTTAAAAAATGATAAAAAAAGTTTATTGTTTTATAATTTTTTAAAAATTTTAATTAAAAATTATCAATTAAGTATTAATTTAGCGAAAACTGATAAAATTTTATTAAATAAAAAAATTAACAAAAGCTCTTTTATGAGTTTATATAAAAAAAAGATAATTAAAAATGGAAAAATATCCAGGAAAAGAACTTGAAATTTTTGACAAAGCTATAATTTTTCAAAAGTACATTTATTTTCTTACAAAAAAATTTTTAAAAAATAAATCTTTGGAAGTAGGAGCTGGCTTAGGGAGTTTTACAAGAAATTATTTTAAAGAAATAGATGATGTAAGTATAACTGAGATTGATAAAAATAATTTCGAAATTTTAAGAGATAAATTTAAAAATGAAAAAATAAACATTTTTTCAGAAAAGATTCAAAAGATTGAAGGAAAATTTGAAACTATAATTTATCTTAATGTTTTGGAGCATATTGAGAATGATTTGAAGGAGATAGATGATGCTTTATCAAAGATAAATAAAGGAGGATATTTGATTATTGTTGTTCCTGCTCATCAAAGGCTTTATACGAATTTTGATAAAGAAATAGGTCATTTTAGAAGATATGAAAAAAAATTTTTTAAACGAAATTATAAAAATGCTGACATCAAAAAATTAATTCATGTGGATGCCATGGGTTATTTTTTATATTTCCTAAACAAAATTATTTTTTCTAAAGAGACATATCCATCTTCTTTTAAAGTTCAAGTGTGGGATAAAATTTTTACTCCAATTACTATATTGGTTGATTTTGTACTCGGTTACAGATTTGGAAAAAATATTCTTTGTGTTTTAAAAAAAACTAAATAAATTATTTCAAACTACTATCAATTTTTTTAGCAGCTTCAAATAGTTCTTTAACGGATTCAATAGATTTTTGAAAATTTTCTTTTTCTTTATCATCTAATTCAAGTTCTATTATTTTTTCAACACCATTTTTTCCTATTATTACAGGAACCCCAGCATAAATATTTTTTACACCGTATTCTCCATCTAAATGTGCAGCACATGGAAGTTCTTTTTTTAAATCTTTTAAATAACTCTCAGCCATTTCTACACCGGAAGCTGCGGGTGCATAAAAAGCAGAACCTTTTTGCAAATATTTTACAATCTCTGCTCCTCCTTTTTTAGTACGATCTATAATTTCATTTAATTTATCATTGCTTAATATGCCTTTTTTAATGCTATCTTTTAGAGGTTTTCCATTAACTAAAGTGTGATTTACCATTGCGACCATGCTATCGCCATGACCACCTAGCACTAATGATTTAATTTTATTTACAGGGACGTTAAGTTCTTGAGATAAAAAATAAATAAACCTGGAAGAGTCTAAAATACCAGCCATTCCTATAACCTTATTTTTTTTTAATTTGGAATATTTTTGTAAAGCCATAACCATTACGTCAAGTGGATTAGTGATACATATTACAAATGCGTTGGGAGAAGTATTTTTAATACCCTCAGCTACTTGTTTAATAATTTTTAAATTTATTCCTAACAAATCATCCCTCGACATACCTGGTTTTCTCGGAACACCTGCGGTAATTATTATCACATCTGAATTTTTAGTATCTTCATAATTATTGGTGCCGCTAAGACTTACATTAAAGCCCTCTACTGGTGAGGATTGAGCAATATCTAAAGCCTTACCTTTTGCTATTCCATCAGCTACATCAAATAAAACTACATCGGCTAAACTTTTTAAAGCTATCAAATGCGCTAAAGTTCCTCCTATTTGTCCAGCTCCAATTAAAGTAATTTTTTTTTTCATAATTTATTTCATAGTTGGCATTACAAATTCAGGGTTAGATTTTAAGCCATCAGGCCATCTCGATGTTATGGTTTTAAGTTTTGTATAAAATCTTACACCCTCAGGCCCATGCATATGTTGGTCTCCAAATAAAGATCTTTTCCATCCCCCAAAGCTATGAAATGCCATTGGTACTGGAATTGGAATATTTATACCTACCATTCCTATTTGAGCCTTGCTTGAAAAAGATCTTCCAACATCCCCATCTCTTGTGAAAATACTCACCCCATTTCCAAACTCGTGGTCATTAACAAGTCCTAAAGCTTCTTCAAAATTTTTTGCCCTGATAACTGATAGAACAGGACCGAAAATTTCTTCTTTATAAATTCTCATATTTTTTTTGACCTTATCAAATAAACATCCTCCCATATAATATCCATTCTCATAACCTTGTAGTTTTAATTCTCTTCCATCGACAATTAGGTTGGCACCTTCTTTTACACCAATATCAACGTAATCTTTAACTTTTTTTAAGTGTTCTTTTGTTATTAGAGGACCCATTTCAGAGGTTTTGTCCATTCCAGGGCCTACCTTAAGCTTTTCAACTTTTGATTTTAATTTTTTTACAAGTTGGTCGCCAACGCCACCGACGGCAACGGCTACTGATTGAGCCATACACCTTTCACCTGCTGAACCATAGGCAGCACCCATAAGACCATTTACTGCTTGATCTAGATCACAATCAGGCATAATCACGCAATGATTTTTTGCACCACCAAGTGCTTGGACTCTTTTTTCATTTTTAGCGCAATTTTCATATATATATTTTGCGATAGGTGTTGACCCAACAAAGCTAACCGCAGCAATATTTTTGTTTTCAATTATTGCGTCTACTACCTCTTTATCACCATTTACTATATTAAAAACTCCGTCAGGCAATCCTGCCTCTTTAAAAATTTCTGCAAGTCTCATTGAGCAAGAAGGATCTTTTTCTGATGGTTTCAAAATAAAAGTATTTCCACATGCTATAGCCATAGGAAACATCCACATCGGTACCATTGCAGGAAAATTAAAAGGGGTTATACCTGCACAAATTCCTAAGGGTTGTCTTAATGACCAGCTATCTACGTTTTTTCCAACATTCTCTGTAAACTCACCTTTAAGCATTTGTGGTATCCCACAAGCGTACTCTACAACTTCTAATCCCCTTGTGAGAGAACCTTTAGCATCTTCATAAACTTTCCCATGCTCTGAAACAATTATCTTTGTTAGCTCGTCAGCATTTTTTTCGATGAGTTCTTTAAATTTAAATAATACTCTAGCTCTTTGTAAGGGAGGTGTGTTTGACCAATTTAAAAAAGCTAATTTAGAACTTTCTACTGCTTTGTTGAGATCTTCAGAACTTCCAAGTTTTACTTTTGCTGTTTCTTCTCCTGTTGCTGGATTATAAATAGAGGATGATCTTTTTGAATTTCCTGAATATTTTTTTCCATCTATGAAATGATCTATTGTAGTCATAGCCTTTGATTAAATAAGGTTTCAGCTTGTTGCAAGCATTTTTTTAATAGAACCTATAGCTTTTGCTGGATTAAGTCCTTTAGGACAAGAATTTGTACAATTCATTATTGTATGGCATCTGTAAAGCTTTAATTCATCGGCAACTTTTTTTAATCTTTCTTTTTTTTCTTCATCTCTACTATCACTTATCCATCTATAAGCTTGAAGAAGCACCGCAGGACCTAAATATTTGTCTCCATTCCACCAGTAACTTGGGCATGATGTGGAGCAGCAGGCACATAATATGCACTCATAATATCCATCAAGTTTTGATCTATCTTTTTGAGATTGTAAAATTTCTTGCTTTTCAGTGTCTGATTTAGAAGTTTTTAACCATGGTTGAATTGATTCATATTGTTTATATAAATTGCTTAGGTCTCCTATCAAGTCTTTTATAACTTTCAAATGTGGTAATGGATAAATATTCAATTCTCCTTTAATGTCGCTATGGGATTTTATGCATGACAATGTGTTCACCCCATCTACATTCATTGCACATGAACCACAAACACCATGTGCACAAGATCTTCTAAAAGTTAACGAAGAGTCAATTTCGTTTTTTATTTTAAATAAAATATCCAGTACCTTAGGTCCACAATTATCCATATCCACTTCAAAAGTATCTATTCTAGGATTTTTTCCATCATCAGGATTCCATCTGTAAACATTAACTTTTTTTAAGTTTGTAGAACCCGTTTTGTCTTTGAAATATTCTCCCTTAACTATTTTTGAATTATTTGGAAGGGAAAATTCAGCCATTAGTATACTCTCTCTTTTGGTGGAAAGTATTGAACATCATTAGTCAATGTTCTTGCATGAACATCTCTGTATTTAACTTTGACTTCTTTACCATTTTGCCAAGCTAAAGTATGTTTCATAAATTTTTTATCATCTCTTTTAGAAAAGTCCTCTCGGGCATGAGCTCCTCTACTTTCTTTTCTATGATATGCTGAGTCCATAGTTGTCATAGCCTGTCTAATTAGATTGTCAAATTCTAGGGACTCTACAAGATCAGTATTAAATAAAAGCGATTTATCTTTTACTGATATATCTTCCATGCCCTCAAACGGTTTTCTAATTTCATTCACTCCCTCTTTTAAAGTTTTTTCAGTCCTAAAAACCGCGCACTTACTTTGCATTGTTTTCTGCATTGACAATCTTAGTTGTGAAGTATTTGTTTCACCTTTTGAATTTCTAATTTTATCAAATCTATCTAAGCATTTATCAACCTCGCTTTGAGGTGAGTTTTCATGTGGTGTGTTAGGTTTAACTAGTTCTGCTGCTCTTTTAGCGGCAGCCTTTCCAAATACTACTAAATCTATTAATGAATTTGAACCTAACCTATTAGCACCATGAACAGAAACACAGGCTGCTTCTCCTATTGCCATAAGCCCAGGAACAACTTTTTCAGATCCATTTAAAGTTAGAACTTCTGCTTTATAATTTGTAGGAATTCCTCCCATATTATAATGAACTGTAGGGACAACTGGTATTGGTTCTTTCGTAACATCAACACCTGAAAAGGTTTTTGCAGACTCCGCTATACCTGGCAGTCTATCATCGATGACTTTTGGATCTAAATGATCTAAATGGAGATGTACGTGATCTTTTTCTTTTCCAACTCCACGTCCCTCGTTTATTTCGATTGCTATAGATCTGCTTACAACATCTCTCGAAGCAAGATCTTTTGCATTTGGAGCATATCTTTCCATAAATCTTTCACCCTTAGAATTTAATAAAAATCCTCCTTCTCCTCTTACTCCCTCTGATATAAGACATCCAACTCCGTATATTCCTGTGGGATGAAACTGAACAAATTCCATATCTTGTAATGGCAAACCTGCTCTTAAAACCATTCCATTTCCATCTCCCGTACATGTATGAGCAGATGTAGCTGAATAATAAATTTTCCCGTACCCTCCAGTAGCAATTATTGTTATGTGAGATTTAAATCTGTGAATAGTACCATCGTTCAAATTCCAAGCTATCAGTCCTTTACATTCACCATTTTTCATTATCAAATCTAATGCAAAGTACTCGATAAAAAATTCTGTGTTATGTTTTAATGCTTGTCCGTATAAAGTATGCAAAATAGCATGACCTGTTCTGTCTGCTGCTGCACAAGTTCTTTGAACTGTTCCATTACCATAATTTTTAGTCATTCCTCCAAATGGTCTTTGATATATTTTTCCATCTTCAGTCCTACTAAATGGCACACCATACTTATCTAGTTCTTTGACAGCTTTTGGAGCCTCTTTGCAGAGATATTCAATTGCATCTTGGTCTCCTAACCAGTCAGAACCTTTTACAGTGTCATACATATGCCATCTCCAGTCATCTTCGCCCATGTTACCAAGCGCTGCCGAGATTCCACCCTGAGCCGCAGAAGTGTGGCTCCTAGTCGGGAATACTTTTGAAATACATGCAGTCTTTAGACCTGCCTCTGATAAACCTACGGCTGCTCTCAAACCAGAACCACCGGCCCCCAAAACAACAACGTCGTATTCATGATCAATAATTTTATAGCTTTTCATATTATAAATTATAAATGGTTATTATAGTTCCTAAAAACAATAGTATAGCAAAAATAAATACTAACTTATTTGCGACATTTTTGATTTTTTCATTGCTCATATAATCCTCAAAAATCTCGCTTATTGTTAAAGAATAGAAAAATAGGGACAAAAAAACAAAAATTGAGAACAAAATTTTCGATGGTTGCTCACTTAAAAAAGCTATTAAACTATTATAGTCATTATTTACAATAGAAACAAAATTTATAATAAACCAAGCCATGAATGGAATTAAAAACAGAGAGCTGAACTTAATAAATAACCATTTTTTTGTCGATTTATTCATAGTTAAAGATTCACTCCCAAAAAATAAATAATTATTGCTAGTAAAAAAGATAAAATTAAGGTTGCGTAACCAGTAATTTTTGTAATTTTTAGATCAAAACCATAACCTGCATCCCAAATTAAATGTCTAATTTCGTTAAGTATATGGAAACTAAATGTCCAACATAATGAAATAGTTATAAATTTTCCGAAAAAACTATTTAAAATATTTGCAAATAAAATTTTTTCATTATTTATTGTAAATAAAAACCAAATACATATTAAACTTATAGCGATTGCGTTGATCACACCTGTTATTCTATGAGTAATGGATAACAAAGATGAAATTTGCCATTTATATATTTGCAAATGTGGTGTTAAAGGATTTTTATTGTATTCCATAAAAAATATTATTTAGTTCCGTACTTTACTAATGTTTCTGCAATTTGCACTGAATTAAGTGCCGCTCCTTTTAAAAGATTGTCTGAAACTATCCACATATTAATTGCTTTTTCATTAGACCTATCTTTTCTCACTCTAGAAATATAAGTTTTAAAATCATCCTGGGCTTCGAGTGGAGTTATATAGCCTCCATCAACATGTTCATCAACGAGTTTACAACCTGAGGTCTCGCTTAATAATTTTTTAACTTCATCAATATTGTAATTTTTTTCAAATTCTACATTTACTGACTCAGAGTGTGATGTAATAACTGGGACTCTTACGCAAGTCGCAGAAACTTTTATCTTTTCGCTTAATATTTTTTTTGTTTCATTTTCCATTTTCCACTCTTCTTTGGTGTATCCGTCTTCTACAAATACATCTATATGAGGGATTAAATTAAAAGCTATTTGTTTAGTAAAGTTTGTTGATTTAATTTTTTTTTTTTCTAAAAAATCTTTTGTCTGACTCATTAGTTCATCCATTGCAGCTTTACCTGCTCCGGATACAGCTTGATATGTTGAAACCACAACTCTTTTTATATTAAATTTTTTATGTAGTGGGTTAAGTGCCAAAACCATTTGAATAGTTGAGCAATTTGGATTTGCTATAATATTTTTATGCTTTTTAATATCCTCCGAGTTTACCTCGGGCACGACGAGTGGGACATCCTTATCCATTCTAAAAAATTTTGAATTATCGATTACAATAGTTTTTTGAGACGCTTTTTTAGCATATTTTTCCGCAATAGAACTTCCTGCAGCAAAAAAAGTTATATCTGCTTTTTCAAAATCGAAATTTTCTAAATCAACTACAGTCAGGTCATTGCCTTTAAATTTTATTTTTTTTCCTAAACTATTTTTTGAAGCAACTAGATGTAATTCTTTAATGTCTAAATTAGACTTTTCTAAAATATCAATTGTTTTTCTTCCTACGTTTCCCGTAGCGCCAATAATTGCAAATTTCATTTTGTTAATATTAATTTAATTTTGATATAATTGCATCACCCATCTGAGAAGTAGTGACTTCTTTCTTCCCTTTAGATACAATATCCTTTGTTCTAAGATCGTCATTTAAAACTTTTTGAACAGCTTGATCTAATAAATCAGCCTCTTTATCTAAATCCAAGGAATATCTTAGAGCCATTGACAAACTAAGAATTGTTGCAATCGGATTGGCAATATTTTTTCCAGCTATATCTGGTGCCGATCCATGAACAGGCTCGTAAAGTGATCTAAGCTTTCCATTTTTATCTTTGGAGCCTAAGGAGGCAGATGGAAGAAGACCTAAAGAACCAGTTAACATAGCTGCCTCATCTGATAGCATATCTCCAAATAAATTATCGGCTAAAATTACATCAAATTGTTTTGGATTTCTCAATAACTGCATTGCACAGTTATCCGCTAACATGTGCTCTAATTCAACGTTTTTATATTCTTTATCTTTCAAATCTTGAACTTCTTCTCGCCATAACACCCCAGCTTCCATTACATTTGATTTTTCACATGAAGTTACTTTGTTTTTTCTTTTCTTGGCAAGATCAAACGCCACTTTTGCTATTCTTTTGATTTCAGTGGTAGTATACGTATGTGTATTAATTCCTTTACGCTCATTGTTCTTAATTGGCTCTATACCACGTGGTTCACCAAAATATATACCGCCTGTAAGTTCTCTTACAATCATAATATCTAATCCTGAAACTATTTCAGGTTTTAGAGTAGAAGAGTCAACCAATTGTTCAAAACAAATTGCTGGTCTTAAATTTGCAAATAGTTTTAACTCTTTCCTCAATTTTAAAAGAGCCCTCTCAGGTTTTTTTGAGAATTCTAATTTGTCCCACTTTGGTCCTCCACATGCTCCTAATATAACTGCATCACACTCTAAAGATTTATAAAAAACTTCATCTGTAATTGGAATTTTGTGTGCGTCTATCGATGCACCCCCGATTAGTTCTTCTTCAATTTTAAAGTCTAAAGATTTATTCTTATTTAACCATTCAATTATTTTCTTTACTTCTCTTACTACCTCAGGTCCAATACCATCTCCAGGTAATAATAATAATTTTCTAGTGTTAGATATTGCCATTATTTAAATCCAAGGTTTGGTTTTATTCATAGAATTTTCAAATTTTTCTATATTAGGTATTTTTTTAAGTGAGAGACCTATATTATCTAAACCTTCTAAAAGTCTTTTTTTCTTTGCAGGTTCTATATCAAATGTCAATTTTTTATTACCATAAAGAATTTCTTGCTCATTTAAATCAACTTCGATCTCTTCTTTCCTTTTAGAATATTCAGATAATTCTTGAATTGATTTATCGTCAATAATTATTGGAAGGATACCATTGTTAAAACAGTTATTATAAAAGATATCAGCAAAACTTGGGCTTATTACACATCTTATACCAAAGTCGAGTAAGGCCCATGGGGCGTGTTCTCTTGAAGAACCACAGCCAAAATTTTTTCCTGCTAGTAGAATTTTTGATTTTGAATATGGATCATTATTTAATATAAATTTTTCAATTAATTTGCCACTTTCATCATATCTCATTTCATAGAATAGACTTTTTCCTAAACCAGTTCTTTTAATAGTTTTTAAAAACTGCTTGGGAATAATCATGTCCGTATCTATATTCATTAAAGGAATATGTGCGGGTATACTTTTTAATTTAATAAATTTTTCCATTTAATTAATTTCTCTTACGTCAGCTAAATAGCCTTTTATTGCTGCGGCCACAGCCATTCCTGGGCTTACAAGATGAGTTCTACCACCTCTTCCTTGTCTACCTTCAAAATTTCTATTTGAAGTTGATGCACATCTTTCTTTTGATGAAAGCTGATCTTCATTCATTCCTAAACACATAGAGCATCCTGGTTCTCTCCATTCAAATCCTGCGTTTTTAAAAACTTTATCAATACCTTCTTCCTCGGCTTGTTTTTTAACTAATCCCGATCCTGGAACAACCATTGCACTTACATCGCTTGCTATTTTTTTTCCTTTTAATAGTTTTGCAGCCAGCCTTAAATCTTCTATTCTTCCATTTGTACAACTTCCGATGAAGATCTTGTCTACTTTAATGTCAGAGATTTTCATTTTAGGTTTTAAACCCATGTATTCTAGTGATCTGTACATAGCTGTTCTTCTGTCTTTATCTTTCTCTTTTTCTGGATCTGGTACCTCTCCAGTAATTGGAGAGACGTCTTGCGGGGATGTTCCCCATGTAACTAGTGGTTCAATATCTTTTGCATCAATGTTTACTTCTTTATCAAACTTTGCATCGCTATCAGAAAAAAGTTTTTTCCAATGTGCAACTGCTTTCGTCCAATTCTCACCTTTTGGAGACATCGGTCTATCTTTAAAGTACTCTATAGTTTTATCATCTGGAGCTATCAATCCTGCTCTGGCGCCAGCTTCTATAGTCATATTACATATAGTCATACGTTGTTCTACGCTTAAATTTCTTATAACTTCACCAGCAAATTCAATTACATAACCTGTTCCGCCTGCAGTTCCGATTGTTCCGATTATTTTAAGGATAACATCCTTTGACGTAACTCCTGCCGGCAAACTTCCGTTCACATTTACTCTAAAATTTTTAGATTTTTTTTGAATTAAAGTTTGAGTAGCTAATACATGCTCCACTTCAGAAGTGCCTATTCCAAATGCAAGAGAACCGAAAGCTCCGTGGGTAGCTGTGTGGCTATCTCCACATACAATTACTGTCCCTGGTTGTGTAAAACCTTGCTCCGGTCCAATAATATGGACTATCCCTTGTCGCTTGTCATTAACATCAAATAAATTTATTCCAAATTCTTTACAATTATTTCTTAAAGTATCAACTTGAATTTTAGATTGCTTATCAGATATACCTTTTGATCTATCAGTAGTTGGAACATTGTGATCAGGAACGGCTAAAGTAAGTTTTGGTTTTCTAACTTTTCTGCCTTGAATTCTTAATCCTTCAAAAGCTTGGGGACTAGTGACCTCATGAACAAGATGTCTATCAACATAAAGTAAAGCTGTTCCATCATTGTCTTCATGAACAAGGTGGTCATCCCAAATTTTATCGTAGAGTGTTTTTGACATATGAGAATATTATTTTTTCGGTTTATTCTCAGCTTCCAATTTTTTATCAGAAGTCTGTTTTTTAACTTTTGATACTTCAGTTTTTTTTTCGTCAGTTGATGTTTCTTTTTTGATTTTATCATCCGACGCTATATTCTCAATAACTTGTTTAGGCTCTGGTGCGATGTCGATACCAATCTTTTTTTTTATTTTTTCAGCTATTCTTGCTGATTTTCCTTTTCTGTCTCTTAAATAATATAGTTTTGCTCTTCTTACTTTTCCAGATCTGACAATTTTAATAGAACTTACATTTGGACTATAAAGTGCAAAGGTTCTTTCTACACCTTCTCCAAAAGATATTTTTCTAACTGTAAATGAAGAATTTATATCCCTATTCTTTTTTGCTATACAAACACCTTCAAAATATTGAATTCTCTCTCTTTTGCCTTCGATAATTTTTACACCTACTTTAATTGTATCTCCAGGAGAAAAATCGGCTATCTTTTTTGAAGAAAGTATTTTTTTTACAGATTCTCTATTTATGTCTTCTATATTTTTCATTATTTTTTATCTTTTAAATATTTTTCCCAAAGATCAGGTCTCTGGCGACGTGTTATATCCTCAGATTGAGATAAACGCCAGCTTTTAATTTTCGCATGATCACCTGAAAATAGTACATCTGGAACACTTTTACCTTCCCAAATTTTGGGTTTTGTAAATTGAGGGTACTCCAAAAGACTATTTTCAAAAGTTTCATCTTTTATGGAGTCTTTGTTTCCTAACACTCCTGGTATAAGTCTTAAAACAGCATCTAATATTACAAATGCAGCGGTTTCACCGCCTGATAAAACATAATCTCCTATGCTTATTTCCTCAATATTTCTCGTGGATAATAAACGATCATCTATTCCTTCAAAATGACCGCAAATTAAATTAATGCCATTTTGTTTACTTAAAGAATTAGCAAAACTTTGATTAAATTTTTTACCTTTAGGAGACAAATAAAAAATTTTTTCTCCCTTAGAAATATTTTTATCTAAAGAATTCGCTACTATATCAGGCTTCATTAACATTCCGCTTCCGCCACCAAATACAGTGTCGTCAACAGTTTTGTGTTTGTCATCAGCGTAGTCTCTAATATTTACAGTTTTTAAACTCCACAAGCCATTTCTCATAGCCTTTCCGTAAATTCCTCCAGCTAAAGGGCCGGGGAAAGTCT
>CACNIK010000002.1 GCA_902620525.1 uncultured Pelagibacteraceae bacterium
AAGTTATAAAACATTTAAAAAAGACTTCAGATAATATTTAACTCTTGTAGGGGTAGCTCTAGCTACCCCTCACAACCATATTGATGTATATTAAAATATGGATTCGTTAATTATAGCATTAGTAATATTATTAGTTATTATTAATATTGGAGTTGTTTTCTTTTTAATCAGAAATAAGTCTGAAAAACCAATAAATCCAGAGCAGACTTTTAAAGATGAATTCAATTCTTTTAAAGAAAGTTTCGGTCAATCTTTTGGTTCAATGAGTAAAGAAATCGCAAAAGATATGACGGGAGCTTTGACCAAAGTTGACGAAAAAGTTTCAGTTTTTAATCAGCAGGTCAGTGAGCTCAATAAAAGCCAGGATAATTTTAGTAGAATTCTAAGTGGTGTAAAAACATATGGAACTCTGGCAGAATTTGGATTAGGAGCACTTCTAAAAGACCTACTCCCAGCATCTCAATTTATTGCTAACGCAAAAATGAAAGATGATACATCTGAGACAGTTGAATTTGCTATCAAACTTAAAGATGTCCTGCTACCAATTGATAGTCATTGGCCAGTTGAAAAATATAAAGCAATTGATGATGCATACAATGCTAATGATAAAGAGGCACAGGCTGAGGCTAGGAAAGATTTAGCTGCAGCTTTTAGACTTAAAGCTAAAACAGTCAATGCAAAATATATAGCTCCACCTAAAAGTACAGATTTTGCAATTATTTACGTTCCGACTGAAGGATTATTTTCTGAACTGTCAAGCTATAGAGATCCCAAAACAAAAGAACTTTTATTACAAGAACTTAGAACAAAATACAAAGTAACGATTTCTGGGCCAAACACTTTATCTGCTTTGCTACAATCTTATTATTTAGGATTTCAGACACTTAAAGTTCAACAACACGCAACTCAAATCTACACTGATTTAAGAAATATAAGCTCAAGGTTTGAAAAGCATTTTGATGGAATTAAAGATTTAAGAAAGAAATTAGAACAAGCACTTACTGTAACCGATGGTTTTGGTAGAGACGCTAGATCTATCATGAATACACTTGGAAATATTAAAGATCCACAACAAGTAACAGACACCTTGAAAGAAAATCCAGAAAAGATAAAAGTACTTAAATAATTAAGAAATATGTCTAACTTTGTCTTTTATGATTTTGAGACTAGCTCATCTAATAAACACTGGGGCCAGATAATTCAAATTGGAGCTATTTTAACAAACGATAATCTAGACGAACTTGATCGTTTTGATGTTAGGTGTCGTTTAAGTCCTGGAATAATTCCAGAAGCCATGGCTCTTATTGTTAATAAAACATCTCCTACAATGTTAAAAAAATCAAATCTTTCTCACTACGAAATGATAAGACAATTTGTTGAGACTTTAAAAAAATGGGGAAAGGCAACTTATATAGGATTCAATAGTATTGAATTTGATGAAGAATTTTTAAGAAGTACTCTTTTTCAAACTCTTGAATATCCTTATATTACAAGTACAAATGGTAATACAAGAGGTGACATATTAAGTTTGGCGAGAGCAGCTAACCTTTATTACCCAAATACATTAAAAAATCCTAAAAATGAAAAAGGAAATGATGTTTATAAATTAGATCAAATGGCACCACTTAATGGAATTGATCATGGTAACGCCCACAGTGCAATTGGCGATGTTATTGCTACATTGGGTATTGCAAAACTGATAGCAAAAAAAGCCCCAAATGTGTGGAAAGCAAGTTTAATGACTTTAGATAAAAATCAAACTTTAGAGCTTATCAAAAAAGAATCTTATTTTTGTACCAATGAATATTTTTACGGTAGAAGCAGACCTTATGTTCAAACATTTGTCTGCCAACATCCACAATATCAATGGCCATTATGTTTTGATTTAAGACACGACCCAAATATATATTTAAAAATGCCAATTCAGGAACTAACAACTGTTATGAAAAAACAACCTAAATTTATAAGGACAATTAGACATAATAAACATCCAGTAATTATGAATCCTAAGTATGGAGAAAAATTTGATGAATATAAAATTATTGGTTCTTCTAAACTCCAGGAAAGGGCAAAACTAATTAGAGGAAACAATGAATTTGCAGAAAAAATTTCGACAATAAAACGTTTAGAGTCTGAAGAAAAAGAGCAATCAAAATCACAAGAAGATTTATATGAAGAAGAGAGTATTTATACAAAATTCACAACAGCAGAAGATAATAAAATAATGCCAGAGTTTCATAGTGTTAATTGGGATAAAAAGTTATCAATAATCTCTAAATTTAAAGACGAAAGACTAAAGTATTTCGGAAAAAAACTTTTATATATGGAAAAACCAGAATTATTATCAAAAGAAGATTATAGTTTAATTCACAAAGATATTGCTAAAAAATTACTTAGTACAAACAATGAAAAGTGGAATACAATACCAAGAACTTATGCTGAAATTGACACATTACGTGCAAAATTTGAGAAAGAAAATCACCAAGATAAATTAGTTATTTTAGATGAAATTAACGCGTACGTTGAAGAATTAGAAAAAACATATTCAAAAGTTAGTTGACTTTAAAAAAAAAATAATTAATTAGAATATATGCCTACAAAATCAGTTACAGATAATTCTTTTGAAAGTGATGTTATAAAATCTGACAAACCAATAGTAGTTGATTTTTGGGCAGAGTGGTGCGGACCTTGTAAACAAATAGGTCCTGCTTTAGAAGAAATTTCAGATGAAATGAAAGACAAAGTAATTATTGCAAAACACAACATAGATCAAGAACCAAACACACCAACAAAATATGGTATTAGGGGCATTCCCACAATGCTTTTGTTTAAAGGTGGAGAGCTTAAAGCGACTAAAGTAGGAGCAACTACAAAAAGTAATATTCTAGAATGGATTAAAGAAAATATTTAATTTTTATTTAAGACGTTTCCACATTGATAGAGAGAACCAAATATACAAATAACTTTTTTTTCTTTAGTTGATATTTTTTTAAGAACAGTATCAAAGTTTTTTATAGGTAGTGCATCCATGTCATTTTTTTTCGCTATCTTCTCTAAAACTTTTGGGGATAAAGAATTTTTTTCTCCAATGATTGGAACAGTATAAATCTTTTTGAACACTCCTTTGAACTGCTTTATAAAATTTGATGGATCTTTATTTTTCATCATAGACCAAATTCCATATTTTGGTATCTCGATTGTTTTTAAATAATCAGACAAATTCTTTCCACTAACTTCAGAATGACAGCCATCTATCAAAAGTTTCTCTTTAGGATAAAGTTTTTTTATTAATTTTCCGGTAGAAATATATTGAATTCTTCCTTCAAATTTTAATTTTGGTAATGCTTGAGAGATTATTTTTTTACTTATACCCATATCTAATGCAATCTTTATTGCCATTGTGATGTTGCTTAATAATCCTTTAGAATAAATATTTCTTGTTTTTAATGGAATAAAATTTTTCTTATCCTTATAAAAAAAATTTTTCTTTATTTTAATTAATTTCCATTTATTGGAATAAATCTTTTTACTTAGGTTTCTTTTTAAAATTGACTTAATTTTCTTTTCGTTTATTGGACTTTGTTTACCAACATATATTTTAGTAAAATTACTTAAAAACCCTACTTTTTGCAGGATAATTTCACTAATTGTTTTTTTCTTAACAAAATTTAAATGTTGTTTATTTATGTTAACTACAGCCTGAATTAAAGGAAAATCAAAAACATTTGTTGAATCTTTTGCAAATAATGCACCTGCTTCTATAAGATTATAATCGTTGTTATATTTTGATGCATTTAAAATAAAAACTAAAGTGAGAACTTCAAAAATTGTTAATTGAATTTTCAATTTTTCAATTTCATTAATTGTTTTTTTTATTTCTTTGTGAGAAAGGTAATCAGTTCCCATCCAAAATCTTTCTCTAATATCTTTCAAGCTAGGAGAAATATAAGCTGCAGTAGTTTGTTTATTCTCTTCTATAAAATATTTTAATGTGTTTAAAATGGAATATTTTCCGTCAGATCCAATTATATTAATTACATTTTTTAATTTTTTTTCTGGGTTTCCAAGTTTATTAAGTGCAGTCTTAATTCTTTTAAGATCAAAGTTAACAGTTTTTTTAAATTGTTTTTTTTTAGCTAGCAGATTGTAGAGACTTATCGATTGTGATGACATTTGTAGTCTCTTTTTTAGCTTGAGTCTCTGACTTTTTCAACATAACACTTAGCAAGGTTCCTATTGTGGAATTTAGGTATTTTCTCTCGACCACTAGATCTATCCCTCCGTGATCTTTCACATACTCTGCAGTTTGAAACTCCTCAGGTAAAGTTTCCCTTACTGTGTCTTGAATTACTCTTCGTCCAGCAAAACCTATTGTAGCTTTTGGTTCTGCTATCAAAATATCACCTAGCATTCCCCATGAAGCTGTCACCCCTCCTGTTGTAGGATCCGTTAATACTACAATGTAAGGTAGATTGTTTTTTTTTAATTCATTTATAGCAAGTGTAGTTCTGGTCATTTGCATTAACGCAATCGATGACTCCATCATTCTTTGACCGCCACTACAACTAAAAAAAACAAGAGGCGTTTTATTATTTATCGCATGTTGAACACCAGTTATAAAAGCTTCTCCCGATGCCGCCCCGAAAGATCCACCAATAAATCTAAAATCTTGGGCGCCAACAGTTACCTCAATGTTTTTTACCTTACCTTTTGCGATAAGAATAGCATCATTTTGACCAGTTTTTTTTCTAGCATCACGTAATCTATCTTTATACTTTTTATTGTCCACAAATTGCAAAGGATCGTCGACAGGAAGCGGTGTTTCTATAATTTCAAACTCTCCTTTATCAAAAAATAATTTAAATCTATCTTTACATGAAAGTTTATGGTGAGCTCCACATTTTGTGCAGCAATAAAAATTTGTTTTAAAATCTTCTTTATAAATTAAATTTTTGCACTCACAAGAAATCCAAAGAGTTTCATCTGATGAAGATGTTTTCTTTTTAAATAATGACTTAATTTTTGGTTTTATAAACTTAGTTATCCAATTCATATAATTTTCTTTTTTAATTTATATACCATTTTATTTAGTACTTTGGCAGTATTTAGGCGTTTTTTCAAAGAATTTGTTATAGTTTTACATAATTGACTACCAACTACAAGCCCATCAGCCTTTTTTAGAGCAGCTATGGTTTTATCAGTAATACCAAAACCTATGACTATATTTTTGCTACGATTAATATTTTTTATTTTATTGTAATTTTGAAGAATTTTTTTTGGAGCAACTTTAAGCTTTCCACCGGTAGTTGATAGCATCGAAATATAATAAACCATGCCGTGCGAATCTTTTAAAATTTTTTTCATTCTTTCATCCGATGTCGTCGGGGAGACTAACTGAATAAAGTCGATAGATTTTTTTTTACATTTTATTGAAAATTTTTTATTTTCTGGATAGGGAAGATCAACTATAATGAGGCCATCTACACCAGAGTCTTTACAGTTTTTTAAAAAATTGTTTTCTCCGCTTTGATAAATTAAATTAAAATATCCCATTAGAATTAAGGGTTTATCGGGATTAGAATTTTTAAATTCTTTTACGATTTTGAAAACATCCTTTAGTTTTATTCCATTTTTTAATGCTCTATGAGAGCTTTCTTGAATTTGTCCGCCGTCAGCAATCGGTGTGTTGTGTGGAAAACCAAGTTCTAGAATATCTGCACTTTTTGAAATAGTATTTAATATTTTAAGAGAATTACTTTTGGTATTGTCACCAGCAACAGTATAGGTGATTAAAGCTGCCCTTTTTTCTCTTTTACAATTTGCAAAAGTTTTAGCTATTTTAGAATTCATCTTTTGTACGATCCTAATTTTTGCTTAATAATATCTTTATCTTTAATACTATCTCCACAAGAATTTACAATTATAACTTCTGATGATTTTAATCTAGGAGCAAGTCGGATCGCTTCGTGAAATGCATGGGATGGCTCTAGAGATGGAGATATATTTTCTAATTTAGAAACCAATTGATACGCTTTTAATGCTTCCTCATCATTTGCAGACGTATATCTTGCTCTTTTTGTATCTTTTAAAAAACAATGCAAAGGTGAAATTCCAGGATAATCTAAACCAGCAGAAATAGACTCAGTAGATCCAATTTGTCCTTCTTTGTCTTGAATAACATACTGCGCGGCTCCGTGTAAAATTCCAATTTTTGATCCGTTTGTTAATGGAGCAGCGTGAAGATTGCTATTTTTTGGACCTCCAGCTTCAATACCAACGAACTCAGCATCTGTATCCATAAATTCATTCCAAAATCCAATTGCAGAACTTCCACCGCCCACACAATTAAGAAGTTTTATTTTTCTTGGAATCTTTCCAAATTCCTCCTTTACTTGTATAAAAAGCTCTCTAGATATTTGAGCAGTGCTCCATGCACATATTTTTATGAATATGTTTGGGCCAACAGTTGATCCTACACACATGTGTGTTGTATCGCAGTTAGAAACCCAATATCTCATACATTCGCTGACTGCATCTACTAAAGTTTGACTACCTGTGGTGACAGGCACTATTGTTGCCCCGTTTTTTTTCATTGCTTCAACATTTGGTCTTTGTCTTTTTATATCTTTTGCACCCATAAATATTTTGCATTTAAGACCAAATTTTTTAGCTGCCATAGATAGCATTTTACCTGCGTAGCCTGCTCCTGTATCACCTACTATAAATTTTTTCCCTGCCTTTTTTGCGATAAGACAGTGCACTGTAGCATTATATATTTTATGAGCCCCGCCATTAGCTTCAGATACTACTTTTGCATAAATTTGGGCGCCTTTGAGATAATCTGTTAGATTTTCTAATTTAATAAATGGAGTGGGTGAACCAACATATGATTTGAAACATTCATCTCTCTCTTTTAAAAATTTTTTGTCTTTTCTTAATTTTGTGAATAGTTTTGTAAGATCATCTATTGGTTTCTTAAGTGTCTCTGGTACAAAATTTCCACCAAATTTTCCGCCATACATGAAATTTTTATCATGTTGGTCTATAAGCAATTTACCCTTTTTAATTTTCATTATTAATTTTTTTTAAATACTTAACAAATTCTATTATCTTTTGAGTATCTTTTACTTTATTTGTTTCCAAAGCACCAGAGACATCGATGATATCAGCTAATTTTGATAAATTACCTAATTTATCTTTTGTTATATTGCCTGCTATCATTTTTTCTCCTTTAATTTTGATATCTTTTATCCAACTATGATTCCAGCTTAAACTTTTTTCATATCCTGAACTATCCCACAGAATAATATCTGAAGCATCCTCTAGATTTTTGTAAATTTCAATATCACTTTTATTTTTTACTTGTATTGTGGCTATAACTTTTTTTTCAAATTCATCTTTAATTTTTTTTAAAGACCTATTATCGTACTGACCATATAATTGGAAATAATCTAAATTAAGTTGTGAAAATTTTTTTAATTCTTCTAAACTTGGCTGCACCAAAACGCCAACAAACTGAGTATTATTTTTATTTATACCCAAAAGCTTTTTTGCTTTTTCATATGAGATATACCTATGACTTTTAGGATAATTCAAAATAAATCCACAAAAATTTACATTGTTATTTATGCAAATTTCAACTTCACTAGGATTTGATAGTCCACAAACTTTTAATTTCATTAGTTTAGTTTAATGATTTTATTAATTTTTTGATATTATTTTTTATATTACCATTAACCAAACTTCTTCCCATCACAATTGATGTTGCGCCATTTTTGAAAGCTTCTTTTGGCGACATTATTCTTTTTTGGTCATTTAAATTTTCACCTTTAAATCTTATTCCTGGAGTAATAATTTCCATTTTTTTACAAACCTTTTTGATAAATTTTATTTCTTGAGCCGAACAAACTATTCCATCTAATTTAGCAGCTCTTGCAATCAATGCTTGCTTTCTAACTAAATCTTTAATGGATCTTGTATGACCAACTTTTTTTATTGAAGAATTAGAAAAACTTGTAAGCACTGTCACACCTAAAATTTTTAATTTTTTATTATATTTTTTTGTTGCTTTTTTAATAGCTCTTAGCATTTGAAGACCTCCGCTCACATGAACAGTGATGTAAGAAATATTTTTTAAATCTTTAAGTGATTTTATAACAGCAGAACTCGTATTTGGTATGTCAAAAATTTTTACATCTAACCATATGTTTTTTACTTTTAATTTTTCTATGAGCTTTCTTCCGTTTTTTGAGTAAAAGAATTCTAACCCAAATTTATAACCGATTTTGTAATTTTTAGATTTGATCTTTGAATTTTTGATAATTTTTTTTACTACTTGATTACTACTTGTATCGCACGCAATAAAAATGTTTTTCATTATTATTTATTTATTAGTTCTTTAAGTCTTTTACTAGCCCTAAATCTTATCTTATTTCTTTTTGGAACGTATATATTTTCTCCAGTTTTTGGATTTCTGGCCTGTTTTTTTTCTTTAATTTCTTTAATGAAGAAAGTTCCTAAAGATCTAATTTCAATTGATTTTTTATTTAATAGTGAGTCTATTATCTCTTGCAAAAAAAGTTCAAATATTTTTTCTAAATCTTTATTATTAATATTAGAATTTTTAATCTTTAATTCTTTAATAATTCTTGGTTTCGACAATTACTTATCTTTTTTTTTGGTACTTTTTCTCCCCAAAGCTTTTTCAAATATACCTTTTAAAGTGGCACCAGATTTAGTTGCACCTTCACCAAATTTTGCCACTAAACTCTTTTCCTCATCAATTTGCGCGGCTTTAACACTTAATTTAATTTTCCTTTTTTCTAAATCTAGTTCAGTAATTTTTGCATCTAAGGCATTTCCAGGAGAAAACACTTCTGGTCTAGCATCTGCTGAAGATTTCGCTAAATCAGATTTTCTTATAGATACGACAATTTTTTTATCATTATCTATAGATACCTTAACTCCAGTTTTCATTACTTCGTGTACTCTCGTCGTGATAATATCTCCAACTTTTTTATTATTTTCTTTAAACCATTCAAGAGGATCTTTATCCAGAGCTCTTTTTGAAAATCTAATTTTTTCGTCTTTTACCTCTATAATTTTAACTTCCATTACATCATTTTTTTTATATTGATTTAGATACTCTTGTTTTTCATCATAATTTATTTCCTTATAATGAAGCATTCCTACCAAACCAGAATCTAATTCGCCAAAAATCGCCTTATCTGTAACATTTTTTATTTTTATTTTTACTTTTTGACCCACAGAATCTAGCACTTTAGTCCAAGGGTTATCCAAGGTTTCTTTATAAGATAAAGAAATTCTCTTTGCGTCTTTATCTATGTTGATTATTTTTACTTTAACATTTTGAGAAGGTGAGAGAACTTTACTTGGTTGAACATTTCTGTTTTGCCACGATAATTCACTATTGTGAATTAAACCTTCTATTCCTTCCTCAAGCTTAACAAAAACTCCGTAGTCCATTAACTTGGTACAAGTTCCTTCATATATTTCACCAATTTTAAATTTTTTATATAAGTTTTCATAAGGATCTTCTGTCAATGCTTTAATTGAAGCTGAAACCCTATTGGTAACTTTATCAATTTTTGTAATTTTTACTTTGAGACTTTGGCCAATAGTTACTAAGTCAGATGGCTTTTTTACTCGGCCATATGATAGATCACTTACATGAAGTAAAGCATCAATTCCATCGATATCCAAAAATATTCCCCAATCTGTAGTTGCTTTCACTTTTGCATTTTCAACTATGTCTCCTTCTTTTAAGTTTTTTAGAGCCTCTTTTAGTTCAGCATTTTTACTTTTTTCTAAAACAGCTCTTCTGCTAGTACAAACATTTCCTCTTTTTTTGTCTATACGTGTTGCAACTACTTTGATCGGTGTATTCATTAAATGATCAACTTTTTTTAGAGGTCTAACATCAATTTGTGATGAAGGCATAAAAGTTGGAAGGCCATCGACTGTACATACATAACCACCTTTTACCTTTCCAGTTATAAAACCAGTTACTTCTTCTTGGGTTTCAAAAATTTTTTCCATACGCTTCCAGGCAACCATTCGCTTAGCTTTTTCTCTTGAGATAACGATTTCACCTTTAAAACTCTCTATTCTTTCTAAGTATACTTCTACAATAGAACCAACTTTTAATTTATCAAATTCCTTATCGTGTTTGAATTCTTCAATGGGTATCATGCCTTCCATTTTAGCTTTACAATCAACTACAATGAAATTTTTAGTTATCTCCGTCACTACGGCTTTAATTATTTCATTCTCTTTAAGCTTTCTTTCTTTGAAGTCAGCGTCAAGTAAAGATTTAAATTCTTTGTATTTGGGGTTAGTTTGTAATTGTTTTTGTTCTTGTTCAGAAGACATGTTAAATATTCATCACTTTTTCTATATGCTTTGACATTTTTTCAATCATTCTTTTTTTGTTAAGTTTTCCAGTGTGGATTTCTAACGCATCTCTATGTTTGAGTAAAGGGCTATGTTTTCTATTTTTATCCCTCATATTTCGTAATTTTATAGACTTTTTAACTTCGGATAACTTTACTTTATGATTTTTCTTTTTTAAATCTTTAAATCTTCTTTTTGATGCATTCTTTAAATCACAAATAAAAAAAAACTTTGCATTCGAGAAAGGCAATATTTCTGTAGATATGTCTCTCCCTTCGATGATGCACTTATTGTGTTTTTTAGAAAATGAAATTTGGAAAAATTTGAGTATATTTCTTATTTTTTTAATTTTTGCTATTTTGGAAGTATGTTCAGATATTTGAGGATTATTAAGATCCAACATGCTTACCTTATTTAAATTAATATTTTTGAATTTTTTTTTAAGAAATAAAATTTGATTTTTGGGTTTATTTTTAAGAATTAAGTAGCTAGCGTACCTATATAACATTCCAGATGATAGAAATTTAAGACCATATTTTTTCGCAATAAGTTTAGCACCAGTTGTTTTTCCACTTGCAGCACCACCATCGCAACTAATAATTAAATTCTTATATACTTTTTTTGGCATAAGACCCACCTAACTGTTTTATTATTCTTAAGAAACTGGGAGAAGAAGTGCCCACAGTTTCAAAATTTTTAATTTTAACTTCATATCCTGTAAGAAGACCAAGAATAGCAGCAGACATACAAATCCTGTGGTCACCCAGATCCAAAACTTTTACTTTTTTAACTTTGTTTTTTTCAAAATTTTTACCTTTTATTAATAATTTTCCTTCTTTATAGGAAGAAAATACACCTATTTGTTTTAAAATTTTTTGCATTTCTTTTATTCTGTCACTTTCTTTGTTTTTTAAATCTGAAATTCCAGAAAAAAAAGAGCTCCCTTTAATAAAAGCTGAAATGATAAATAGAATTGGATATTCATCTGTAGTATTCAAATAATATTTAGCAGATGCATTTATCGGTTTAAGAACACTACTTTTAACAATTATATCTCCCACTTTTTCATTGTTTACCTTTCTTTTATTAACAAATTTTATTTTAGCTCCACTTTTTTTAAGAAGAGAGTAAAAACCAATTCTAGTTGGATTTAAGCCGACATTTGTAATTTTTAAACATGAATTATTTTTAAGTAAGGTTAAAGCTGTAAAAAAAGCCGCTGAAGAAGGATCCCCAGGAACTTTTATAGAGAAATTACCTAAACTTTTTTTACCAAAAATTTTGATTTTTTTTGTTCGACCATTAACAATATGCATAGCTTGTTTATTTTTTTTTAACATATTCTCTGTGTGGTCCCTACTTTTAAAACTTTCTATTATTTCTGTATTTCCGTAAGAGTTTAAACCTGCAAGAATAACCGCACTCTTTAATTGTGCCGAAGTACCCGACTTGTAAGATATGCCAATCGGAAAATTAGAAGATGAAATACGTAAAGGAAAAAAATATTTATTTTTTGGAAAAAATTCTGCTCCAAATTTATTCATTAAAAAAATTAACTTTTTCATACTTCTTTTGTTGAGCGATTTATCTCCAAAAATATTTATATTAATATTTGGTGTTGATGCTAAAATTCCAATCATTAATCTTGCTAGGGTGCCAGAATTTCCAAAATTTAATTTTAATGAGTTTTTAGGCATATAAGAACCTAGTCCCCTACCAAATATTTTATAAGTTTTATCACCAATATATAAAATTTTAATTTTTAACTTTCTTAGACAATTAATTGTAGAGAATACATCCTCAGACTCCAAAACATTTTGTACTGATGAAACTCCCTCACTAATTGATCCTATCAAAAAAGATCTTATAGAAATTGATTTGTCACTATCTACGACAATTTTTTTATC
This sequence comes from uncultured Pelagibacteraceae bacterium, assembly GCA_902620525.1. Taxonomy (GTDB): domain Bacteria; phylum Pseudomonadota; class Alphaproteobacteria; order Pelagibacterales; family Pelagibacteraceae; genus Pelagilacustribacter. The sequence continues at coordinate 12,321 of CACNIK010000002.1, forward strand.
AAAATTATCGATAGGTTTATTTATAACCAAAGAAAATTTTTTTGATTTCATTAATTTGATGAATACTGATTACCAAAATAAAGCTGAATAGCTTTTGAAGATTTTATTATCTCACTTGGAGTACCATCAGCAATTATTGACTGTTCACCAAGTACATACGCTCTATCAACAATATCAAAAAGATTTCTTACTTGGTGATCGGTAATCAAAATGGAGCAGCCGTAAGATTGTATCTTTAATATGTATTTTTGAATATCTTGAACTACAATAGGGTCTAAAGCTGCCATTGGTTCATCTAATAAAATTACTTTAGGCTTATTGATCATAATCCTAGCCATCATCAATCTTCTTACCTCTCCACCGGATAATACATTACTATTTAAAGTTCTTAAGTGTTGAAGATTAAATTCATCCAAAAGTTTTTCAGTCGTTCTTCTTTGTTCTTCAGAATTTTTTATTGAAAGCTGACAAATTCCTAAAAGATTATTATAAACTGACATATCAAAAACACTTCTTTGTTGGCTTAAATAACCCAGACCTAAGTTTGTTCTTTCATGAATAGGAATTTCTGAAATATCTTTGTTGCTAATAATTATTTTCCCTTTATCTGCCATGTGTTGACCAATTATTATGTTGTATAAAGTGGACTTCCCAGACCCGTTCGGGCCTAATAATCCGACTATTTCACCAGGATACATCTCCATCGAAATTTTTTTTAAAATTGGTCTTCCGTCAAAAGATTTACTTATATCTTTTAATTCAAAAATAGGTTTATTTTTTTTAAATTTTATTATTCTAAACCCTTTTTTCATTGTTTTAAGTTTATTTTTACCTGGTTATTATTATTCATTAAAAAATCAACTGATTGATCATCGATATTTAAGTTTAAGATATCTGAAGAAAAATTTCCATCTAAACTTTTGCCAACAACATTCCCATATATATTTATTAATCTCTTTAAATTAAAATAATCTAAATTGTCAGCAGATATTTGGTTTTCAGCCTGAACCACTCTAACCTCTTCTCTAAACTTCATGTCGTTGGTTTTATTATTGTATACGCCCTTTTTACCTGAAACTTTTAAAATTGTACCGTCTTTAAAATAAAACGAAGCATTCATTCCTACCATATTAACTAATTCAGGTTTTTCTTTATTAAAAGATGCAATTTCAGATTTTAATAAATACCTATTACCATTTGTATCTATCCCTTTATACTCTACATTTTCAAAGAAATTAGTTTCATCCAATTTTTCAATCTTTTTATTTTCAATGTTAATTTCTTCAGTTGATTTATCATTGATACTATCTTTGTAATAAAAAATATAAAGTAAAAGTATAGCTATAGTTAAAAGCGTTATTTGAATAAATATTAATTTTCTTTTTCTTGTGCTCATTTTATCCCAAACTTTAATATGGAATGAATATGGACAATTCCAATTAGTTTCTTATTTTTTTTGTTAATAAACTTTTCTGAAGTCACAAGAAGACTAGTAATTTTTCTCTTATTCATAATCGCCAAAGCTTTTGAGGCAGTAGAATTCTCTGAAATAAAAAATGGATTAGGTGTCATAATTTTTGTTAAATTTTGAGACATAAAATTATATCTTAAACTTCTCCTAGCATCACCATCAGTTAAAATACCTACAACAATATTTTTTTTCATTACTATAGCTAAACCTAGTTTATACTTCGTAATCTTGCTAGAAGCTTCTTTAATATTATTAGTTATTTTTATTTTTGGTATTTTTGAACCTGAGACCATTATGTCTTTTACCAATAAAAGTGTTTGACCGATATTTCCGCCAGGGTGAAATACCTTAAATCTTTCTTTAGAAAATTTAATTTTATTCATTAAAGCTACAGCTAAGCAGTCACCTAATAATAAAGTGATACTTGTGCTTGAAGTAGGTACCATACCTGTCGGATCTGCCTCTTTTACATTTGGAATTAAAATTTTTATATCGCTTGCTTTTATTAAAGTACTATCAGGTTTTGATGCAATACCTATTATTTTAATATTAAATCTATTTGCATATTTCAAAATACTTATGAGTTCTGTAGTATTTCCTGAGTAAGAAAAAACTAAAAGTAAATCTTTCTTATCTATTTGACCAAGATCTCCATGATTTGCCTCACTAGGACTTAAGAAAAAAGAAGAGATGCCAACTGACGATAAAGTTGCAGAAACTTTTCTTGCTATTAAACCTGACTTTCCTATTCCTGCACAAATTACCTTACCCCGACATCTGTATATCGCTTCTACCGCTTTAACAAAAGAGCTATTAAAAACTTTATTGATTTTTTTTAATTCAGATATTTGTTTAGCAGCAGATTTTTTTGCTATCTTTATGTAATTTTTATTAATCATTAATGTTCAAAAATATCAAATTTAAAACCGTTCTGATCTAATTCAATTCTTGTATCTAAAAAACTTATACATCTTTTAAATAGATCCATTCTTTTTTCTCTTACTAGCATCTTTTCTAATTGTGCTTTAATTTTATGTAAATAGATAACATCTCCTGCTGCATACTCTAATTGTTTATCAGTCAATTCATCTAAGTCTTTATTCCAATCTGAACTACCTTGTCTTTTATCCAAATTTTTATTGCAAAATTCGAAAACTAAGTTTTTTAAACCATGTTGATCGGTATAAGTTCTTACAACTTTAGATGCAATTTTAGTATCAAAAATATTTTTCATTTTACACTTTAAAAAATATTCTAAAGCGTTTTTGTCAAATCTTAAGAAATGACCTATTTTTAAAATTTTCTCATTTTCTAATAAAGAAACTAAATTTGGAGCTTTATAATTATTTCGATCAGGTTGAATGATATAAACATCTCCATCCTCACCACAGATTTGAATTAAACTTAATTTATCTCTTTCAGGAATTTTCAGGCCAGTAGCCTCAGTATCTATTGCAATACTTCCTTTAAATGAACTAGCTATTTTGGGAGTAATGTCGCCTTTTAATCTATGAATTTTTACCATATTATCTAATTACCATGAACAATTACCCAATAGCAACAATCCTTGGCGGTGGTGGATTTATAGGACGATATCTTGTTCGAAATTTGACGAATAAACACTTTAGATGCATCATTCCTACAAGAAAAGCCTTTCAAAAAGGTTATCTAAAGACTCAAGCTCCTCCAGGATCGGTAGAGTTAATTGATTTCAATTCAAATAATTTTGATAAAATAGAGGAAGCTATCAGTAATTCAGATGTGGTCATTAATTTAATAGGAATATTATTTGAAAACAGAAAGCAAAAATTTACAAAAATTCACTCAGATATCCCAGATATTATTTCAAGATTATGTGAGAAGCATAAAGTAAAAAAATATATTCATGTTTCTGCAATAGGGGCTAACAAAGATTCAAAATCGGCATATCAAAGATCTAAATTTGCTGGAGAAGAAAAATCTCTAATGAACTTTAAAAATACCGTAATTATAAGACCAAGTGTTGTATGTGGACCTGAAGACAACTTTACAAATTTATTTTCAAAATTAAGTTTTTCCCCAGTAATTCCAATTGTGGGAATAGATTATAAATTTCAACCGATAATGGTAACAGATGTTGCTGATGCCATTGTTAAAGCTATACAAGCAAAAAAGAACGAGGGAAAAATTTACGAGATAGGTGGTCCTACAGTAATAAGTTTCGGTGATATGGTAAAATCCATAATGAAAACTATTGGTAAAAAAAGATTTGTTATAGAGATGCCTATGACTATAGCCAAAATACAAAGTTCGATATTAAGCTTATTACCGATCCCACCAGTTTTAACCAGAGACCAATGTGAAATTTTATCAGAAGCTGATAACGTTGTTTCAAATAAAGAGCTTACAATTAGTGATTTAGAGATAAAGCCAAAAGACGTTGAACAAGCTATGGAAAAATGGTTGTGGCGTTATCGTGATGGAGGGCAATTCGCAAAAGCAAAATGAAGAGTTTAAGTTTATTTTCAGGATATATTTATTTAACTCTTGCAATCATTACAGGTATTGCCACTAACGGTTTTTTAAAAACTACAGAAAGTTTTACTAAGCTTACACCTACACTTTTTTGTATTTCAAGTATTGTTGTTTGTATTTTTTGTTTATCTAGAGCAATGACAATAATTCCAGTTGGATTTACTTATGCGACCTACGGAGCATTAACGATAACCGCAGTTACATTATTTGGAATATTTAAATATAATCAAACCCCAAACCTTTATGGAACTGTTGGATTAATCTTAATTGTTTCAGGAGTAATACTTTTAAACCTTTTTGGTGAATTAAAATAAACCCCTGATTTTTAGGATCAGGGGCATTTAATTTCTATATAAACTAATTATTTAAAGATGCTGCGATAGGCTCTTTATTATTTTTGCTAGCTTTTTTTTCAGCAATTTTTTTCTCGAGACTAGCTATCTTTAGTTCAACCTTTGATAGTTTTTTTTGTTTAGTGCTTATTTTATTTTTAAGCTTATCGATTGATTTTAGTATTTTCTTTTTCTTTTTTTCGTTTTTTTTCAATTTTTTTTTCATATTGTTCCTCCAAAAACTTAAAAATCTTAGAACAGTTTTAAAAAGTTTTCAAATGAAATTTAGAAAAACCTTTTAAACTAAAAGTTGAAAAAAAATTTAGAAAATTTTACGGAACTAATAAATTGATAAACCTGTCTGTTTTTTGGATTTCAAGACTGTTTACGTAACCACAATTTTCACCGTCAACCTGAGATAGAACTTTATTGTTAACACCATTTATTTTTAATCTGTCCAGTTCTTTTTTGATCACACTTTTTGCTGGACCTAAGTCACCCTTAGTCAATATTAACCAAACATAGTAAAGCAATTTTATTCTGGTTAGGTCTTTAAATATGTAAGCCACTATCTTGTTTTCAAATATATTTGTATCGTTTGTAATAGAATGGGGACCAGCATAGTATTTTGAATTAGTACATAAAATCCAATCAGCCATTATTTTTTCATTTTCTAACTCAACCTCCATTTTATTATTCTTTAAAAATAAAAAATGCTGAAAACCTTTAAAAGCAAAAATTACTTTTCCGAGATACTTTTTAATATTTGTATTTATGGACTCAACAATTCTAGAGTCAAAACCTACACCAGCCATTAAGAAAAAATACTTATCATTTATTTTTGCTAATGAAATTTTCTTATGATTATCTGATACGAGGACATTGTAAATCTCCTCAGCCTTTTTCTTAATTTGAGTTTCTATTTGCAGAATATTTGCAGTACCTGCAGGTATATATCCAACTAATTTGTCTTTTAAATTGTCACTTTTAAACATTTCATTGATACCAAAGCAAACACTTCCGTCACCTCCAGCAAATACTAATCGATCAAATTGTTTATTAGACAATTCTTTAAACACTTTTCTCGCATGTTCTTCACTTTGAGTTTTAAAAAGTTCTACAGTGTGATTTTTCTCTAGAAGATAAATGACCTTATTAATTAACTTAAGTTTTCTACCGCCTGCTGCATTGGCGTTGAATATAACTGCAAAATTTAGTTTCTTAATCATTTTTTAACAATTCTGTAACATTTATATGATTCAACTGTTACTAGAGATTCGTTTTATTAAATTTATGGAAACAATTCAAACAAAATCTAAAGGAAAAATTTTAAATTATAAAAGCATTTTTATAAGTGATGTTCATTTAGGACACAGAAAAAGTTCTGCAAATAAGCTACTTGAATTTTATAAGCATTCAAAATCAGAAAATTTATATCTCGTAGGTGACATTATTGATATATGGGCTTTGAAAAATAATTTTTATTGGCCTCAGGAACATAATGACGTTATTCAAAAAACCTTAAGAAAAGCAAGACACGGAACAAAAGTAAAATATATAATTGGTAATCATGATGACGTTTTTAGAAAATTTTTACCACTTCATTTTGGTGGTATCGAAGTTATAAACCGCTGCTTACATGTTTCAAGTGATAATAAAAAATATATAGTAGTACACGGCGATGCATGGGACGGTGTAATGAAATATGCACCTTGGTTATCAAAAGTTGGAGCAGTAGCATACAGCTTTCTGTTAGAATTTAATGTAGTAATAAATTTCATCAGAAGATTATTCAAAAAGCCAAATTGGTCTTTAGCAAAATATCTAAAACATAAAGTTAAAAATGCAGTTAAGTATATTGGTGACTATGAAAAGACCTTAGCAAATTACGCAAAGAAGAAAAAAGCTGATGGTATTATATGTGGTCATATACATCATGCTGCAAACCAAAATCTTGATGGAATAAATTACCTAAACTGTGGCGACTGGGTTGAGGGAGCAACATTTTTAGTTGAGCATTTTGATGGTAGAATGGAAGTTATAGATTGGGACAAAATAAGAGAAGAAGTTGTAAATTACGAACCATATTTAAAAATCGTTAATAAATAATCCATGAGAATATTAATAGTCACAGGAGCTTGCAAAGAACAGGTAATAAATGGTGTAGTGAGAACTCTTGAACAATTAAAAGAAGAATTAAAAAAACTTGGGCATACTGTTAACTTTATAACTCCAGTAAATTTTTTGACTGTTCCGTTGCCTAAATATAATGATATTAAAATTGCTTTAAATGTATGGCCTAAAGTTGGAAGAATGATTCAAAAAGAGTTAGAATTTGCTAAAAAAAATAAAGAAAAGTTAGTTATCCATATAGCCACAGAAGATACGCTGGGTTACTTTGCAAGAAGATATTGTTTAAAAAATAATTTAAAATTTACAACCAGTTACCACACGTCTTTCGATAAATATATTAAACTTTACGCACCTTTTATACCTATTAAAATACCTCAAAAATTTCTCAAAAACTTTCACTCAGCCGCTTACAAAACTTTAGTAACTACAAAATCAATGAAAGAGGATTTAAAAAAAATTGGTTTTGATCCAGAAAAACTCACTGTTTGGACACGAGGGGCCAATCATGGAGCATTTAAAAACCCCAGGCGCATTAATTTAGAATATAAAAGACCTATTTGGCTATATGTAGGTAGAGTTTCCATTGAGAAAAATATTAGAGCTTTTCTTAATCTTGATCTAGAAGGAACTAAAATTGTAGTAGGAAAGGGGCCAGATTTAAAAAAATTAAAACAAGAATTTCCTAATGTCATTTTTAAAGGTGAGAAAACAAATGGTGAGTTAGCATCTTACTTTGCATCAGCAGATGTTTTTGTTATGCCGAGCTTAACGGATACTTTTGGTATAGTTATTATTGAAGGTTTACAATGTGGAACACCTGTTGCAGCCTATCCAGTTACAGGTCCAAAAGATATTTTAGAGGGAACGAATGGTGGTGTTTTAAATAAAGATTTAAAAGTAGCCGCTCTAGAAGCTTTAAAATTAAATAGAGACGACTGTAAAGAAATAGCTAAAAAATATACTTGGGAGAACTGTGCTAAAATATTTTTAGCTAACACTGCACCTAATTGACCTCTATATTTTGCATAATTTAAAGTTTAAGTTATAATTTCATATTTATATGAAGCAATTCTTATAAATGTTTTAGGGAAACTTAAACAATGATGACATTATTATTTTTATCGCTAGCTGCAATTATTTCAATCGTTGTTATTCTAGTTTCTGCAAAATTCATCAAGGCCGGATTTGATGCCAGAAGTGAAGTTAGAGATCAAAAACAAACTGAAAATTTAGATCAAGAAGTTCAAGATATTACCAACGAAGATATTGAGGACGACCCTCAGAAAGGAGCAATATTAAATCAATTAGATGATTATTTAATAATTTTAGATAAATATAAAAATATAAAGTATTTAAATCCAAGCGCTAAAAATAAATTTGGCAAAGAAAGTCTTGGTAAACATATTGCTACAATATTAAGAGTTCCTGATCTGCTACAAAATGTTGATTTAGTTGTAAATAAAAGAAAAACTATTAATATGGATTTAGAGTTGAGTCAGCCTTCCTTTCAATTTTTTAAAGTTTATATCATGATCGGCGAAAGTATTTTTTCTGATGATCCAGATACCATAAATCTTTTTTTAAAAGATTATACTGAAATTGTAAAAGCACAAAAATTCAAATCAGATTTTGTAGCAAATGTTAGTCATGAATTAAAAACTCCATTAGTATCGATCAAAGGGTTTTTAGAAACCATAAATGGGCATGCAAAAAATGATCCTGAAGCTCAAAAAAAGTTTATACCAATAATGTTAGAACAAGCTGACAGAATGGAAAATTTGATAAAAGATTTATTGTCATTAAGCAAAATTGAACTTGAAGAACATATTCAACCACAGGATAAAGTTAATTTAAAAGAAATTTTTAATTCTGTAGAAGATATTCATCAAAATAAATTACTCAACTTTAAATTCACCAATAAGATACAATCTGATTTTTTTGTTAAAGGAAACTTTGAAGCTTTGGTAGATATTTTTTCTAATTTAATAGACAACAGCATTAAGTATTCAGAAAATAAAAAATCTATAGAAATTAAAATTGAAAAAGGTGATGGAAAGTTATTAAATAATTCTTATAAAATTTCTATTTCTGACCAAGGAATTGGAATACCGGCAGAACATATTTCTAGAATAACAGAAAGATTTTATAGAGTTGATGCCAAAAAAAGTAGAGAGGTAGGAGGCACAGGACTTGGCCTTGCGATTTGTCGTCATAGAATCATTCAACATAGAGGAGAATTGGAAATTAAAAGTAAAGTTGGTGAAGGGACACAAATATCAGTACATTTACCAGTTTTTTAGTATTCAATTAAAACGTGTAATTTGGTATAATAATCAAATTATGATCAATAAAATAAAACAATTATTTTTTATATTTTTGATTTTATTATCTTTAAATTCATTTGTAAAAGCTGAACAACAGATTGAAAAAATTTTAAAAAATCAAACTTTAACAGTATTTGATTTAGGATTGTTAAGACTAAAAGATGATCTTAAAGCAGTTGTCCCATTTATAGACATAAGAGAATTTAAATATTTGCCAGCAAATATTTATACTGAGGCTCTTTATTCCTCAACAGCTGACCAAATTTTATTAATTGTATCAGTGCCAATGGAGAGAAATTTAAATAAAAAATCTTACATGGCTGATTCGATCACATGTAGAAAAATATACACGTCTGTTAAGGAAAACTTGTTAAATAGTGAAGGATATTCAAACACAACTTACCGTAGAGCCGCATCATATTTAACTAATATTTTTACACCTCCAAGCAAATGGGCGAGCTGGAGAAATGATGAAAGATTAAGTAAACAGCTCGTGGAGTTCGTAAAGCTAGAAATTACTTTGAAACCTACTAGTAAATATGCAGTGTTAAATAAAGTAAGACCCTTTACTTGCGAAGGTAACCTAGCTTCATCTTATGAGGACGTGAAAATAACAAGAAGATTCAACTAATACGGAATCAACTAAAAAGTTACTTTTTTAACATATCTGTAACAAATTCTTAATACAAACGAGTCCTATCAAGTCTAAAAAATTATCGTTTGTTAATTAATTAATAAATATAACAGAGAGGAAAATATGAAAAAACTAACAATCGCTTTAGCTTCATTATTAACGATGTTAATCGTTACTTCTGCTCAAGCTAGAGATCAAATTAAAATAGTTGGTTCTTCAACAGTATTCCCATATGCAACAATTGTTGCAGAAAGATTTGGTTCATCTGGAAAATTTAAGACTCCAGTAATTGAATCTACAGGAACTGGTGGTGGAGCAAAACTATTCTGCGCAGGAGTCGGTGCAGAACATCCAGATATAACTAATGCTTCTAGAGCTATGAAAGCTAAAGAGTATGCGCTATGTCAAAAAAATGGTGTTAACGAAATTGTGGAGATTACAGTAGGTAACGATGGTATCACTCTTGCATTTTCTAAAGATCAAAAACCAGTAAACTTTACAAAAAAACAATTATGGGCAGCATTAGCAAAAGAAGTTGCTAAAGATGGTAAACTTGTACCAAACCCATATAAAAAGTGGAGCGACATCGATCCTTCATTACCAAATTATGATATCAAAATCATGGTTCCACCAGGAACATCTGGAACTAGGGATGCTTGGAACTCATTAGTAATGAAAAAAGGTATTGATGATGCATCAAAAGCTGCTGGTGCAAAATATAAAGCATTAAGAGAAGACGGCGCTGCAATTGAAGTAGGTGAAAATGACTCACTTATTATTCAAAAATTAGCTGCGGACAAAGAAATGTTTGGTTTCTTTGGGTTCAGTTATTTCTTAGCTGCAAAAGATAAATTGCAAGCTGCAAGTATCGAAGGTGGTCAACCAAGCTTAAGCTCTATTCAAGACTATAGCTACGCTGTTGCTAGACCTTTATTCTTCTACGTTAAAAAGGCTCACGTAGGCGTAATTCCTGGTTTACACGAATTCGTAAAAGAATTCACAGGTAAAAAGTCTATTGGTAAAAAAGGCTACTTAACTGATATCGGTTTAGTTCCATTAGATGGTAAGTTATACAAGACATCTAGAACTAATGCTGTTAAATTAGTAAATATGCCGCCTAAAAAGTAATTTTACTTTTTAAAAAATTAAAAGGGGGTTTCGGCCCCCTTTTTTTAACTGGAGCTTGAAAAATGAATTTAGTTCTTATAAGTCTTATTCTACTTTTAGGTTTCTCCAGCTATTATTTTGGTAGAAAAAAAGCAACAATTATTCAATCTTCACAAAGACTAACAGCACTTCCAAAATTTTATGGTTATTATCTTGCGATTTGGTGCGCAGCACCGGCACTTATAATTTTTTCTTTATGGTCAGTGTTTGAACCAACAATAGTAAAAAATTTTATTTTAGCAGATTATTTGGATCAAAATTTAACTAAGAATGAGCTTCAACTTATTTATACAAAAGTAAAGGCTTTAGCATTAGGAACGTATACAGGAGATATTAATAATTTTTTAGATAATTCTGCAGGTAAATACATCCAAATTAAAAATATGGCTAATAACGCTAAGATCGTAATTGTCTTAGCAGCTTTAATTTTATCATTAAGCTATGCTTATCAATCTATTAAAAAGAATAACAGAATGAGGGAACCAGTAGAAATATTTTTAAAATGGGTTTTATTTACAGCTTCTTTGGCAGCAGTTCTTGTAACAATAGGAATTGTATTTTCACTTTTGTTTGAAGCCATAAGATTTTTTCAATCCGTCAGGATATTTGATTTCATTTTTGGAACACATTGGTATCCGGCAAAAACATTTGTGAGAGATGGTCAACCAGATCCTGAATTAATGAAAGATGCATTTGGAGCGGTACCATTATTTGCTGGAACTTTTTTCATTGCATTTATAGCAATGTGTGTAGCAATCCCAGTTGGGTTGTTAAGCGGAATTTATCTCGCAGAGTATGCAACAAGAAAAGTTAGAAAATATGCTAAGCCTATAATTGAAATTTTAGCAGGTATCCCAACCGTAGTATATGGATTTTTTGCTGCCCTCACTGTAGGTCCCTTCGTAAAAGAAATTGGAAATTCTTTAGGATTAGAAGTTTCATCAGAAAGTGCACTTGCAGCAGGAGCTGTTATGGGGGTTATGATAATCCCTTTTATATCAAGTTTAAGCGATGACGTTATATCAGCAGTTCCACAAAATTTAAGGGATGGAAGTTATGCGATGGGTGCTACGAAATCAGAGACTATTAAGAAAGTTATATTTCCTGCAGCATTACCGGGGATAGTCGGATCTATTTTACTTGCTGTTTCCAGAGCAGTCGGTGAGACTATGATCGTAGTGATGGCATCTGGATTAGCTGCAAATTTAACAGCCAACCCTTTAGAGTCCACGTCTACTATTACAGCTCAAATAGTAGTTATACTTATTGGCGACCAACAATTTGGAGATCCAAAAACTCAGGCAGCTTTTGCCTTAGGAATATCTTTATTTGTAGTAACACTTTTTTTAAATGTTATTGCTTTAACAGTTGTGAAAAAATATAGGGAAAAATATGAATGAGGCTAAGAGAAAACTCTTAAATAAACGTTACAGGGCAGAAGCAAATTTTAAATTATTTGGACAAATTGCAATAGGTTTAGCTCTGCTATTTTTAGCTGTTTTTATGTATAAAATTTTTTCAAAAGGTTACACAGCTTTCCAAAAAACATGGATTGTTACGGAAGTTCATTACGATAAAGAATTAATGTTAATTGAGACAGATAATCCGAGCTTAGAAGATTTGGAGAACGCCGATTATTATGACATAGCCTACAAAGCAATGACTCGTTTAGATCCCTCTCTTCCTGAGGAAGACGATCGTCAACTTATTCAAATGGTGGCATTTACCTATGAACAAGAAGTTAAAAATCATCTTTTAAAAAATCCAAGTCTTCTAGGAAAAATAGTTCCTATAAGATTAACGGCTTCAGATGATTTAGACCAAGTCCATAAAGGAAATTATCCTCGTGATATTCCAGAGGAAGATAGAAGAGTTAATGATTATCAATTGAAAATATATGACATATTGAATGAGAGAGGTGATATTTTATCAAAATTCAATTTAAGCTTTTTCACTAATCCAGACTCTAGAGAAGCCGAACTAGCTGGTATAGCAAGTTCGTTTATGGGAACAGTATTTAGTATTTTAGTATGTTTAGCTTTTTCTTTTCCCATTGCAGTTTTAGCAGCAATATATTTAGAGGAATTTGCCCCTAAAAATAAGTTTACTGATTTTATCGAGGTTAATATAAACAACTTAGCTGCTGTACCATCAATAGTTTTTGGTCTTTTAGGTTTAGGGGTTTTATTAGCAGTATTTAATTTGCCAAGATCAACACCTTTAGTTGGAGGAATAACCTTATCCTTAATGACACTTCCCACAATTATTATTGCTGCGCGGGCTTCTTTAAAAGCAGTTCCCCCAAGTATAAGAGAGGCTGCTTTAGCGATGGGAGCAAGTAACATGCAGACAACGATGCATCACACTGTACCTCTTTCAATGCCCGGTACTCTTTCAGGCACTATTATTGGATTGGCACAAGCTCTTGGAGAAACAGCACCGCTTATACTTATAGGTATGGTTGCTTTTGTAAACACTATCCCAGGCACTCCTGTAGACCCAGCTGCAAGTTTGCCCGTTCAAATTTACATTTGGAGTGAATCAGCAGAAAGAGGGTTTGTTGAAAAAGTAAGTGCTTGTATAATGGTTTTACTTGGATTTTTAATATTGATGAATTTAGCGGCTCAGATTATAAGACATAAATTTGAGAGGAAATGGAACTAACATGACAAAGATAAGCGCAAAAAATGTAAATGTTTTTTATGGCTCTAAGCAGGCTTTGTTCGATGTTTCACTAGATATAATGGATAAAGAAGTGACTGCTTTAATCGGTCCATCAGGATGTGGAAAGTCAACTTTTCTAAGATGTTTAAATAGAATGAATGATGTAATAGATATTTGTAAAGTTGAAGGAAGCATTAAAATGGATGAATTGGAACTCAATTCGAGAAAACTGGACGTTGTAAGACTAAGAGAGAATGTAGGTATGGTGTTTCAAAAACCAAATCCATTTCCAAAAACAATTTATGAAAACGTCTCTTATGGACCTACAATTCATGGTATGGCTCAATCTAAAAGTGAATTAGATCAGATTGTTGAGATGAGTTTAAAAAAAGCCGCTCTTTGGGAAGAGGTAAAAGACAGATTAGATGAAATTGGCACTGGTTTATCAGGAGGTCAACAACAAAGATTATGTATAGCTAGGGCTATTTCAGTTAGTCCGGAAGTGATTTTAATGGACGAACCTTGCTCAGCTCTAGATCCTATAGCTACTGCTCAAATTGAAGAATTAATTGATGATTTAAAAAAAGAACACACAATAGTGATAGTTACCCACTCGATGTCTCAAGCAGCAAGGGTATCTCAAAAAACAGGTTTCTTCCACCTCGGAAAACTTATAGAATTTGGCGATACAGAAAAAATATTTAAAAATCCTGACAACCAACAAACTCAGGATTATATTACAGGAAGGTTTGGTTAATGAGTGAAAAACCACATATAGTAAAATCTTACGAAGAACAGCTGCAACTCTTGAAGGATACTATAGTCAAAATGGGAGCAAGTGTTGAAAAACAGCTTGAACAAACAATTCAATCATTAGTAAAAAAAGATACTTCTTTAGCAGACAAGTCTATAAAAGATGATGAAAAAACAGATAAATACGAACTCCATATCGAAGAACAAGTCGTAAATTTAATTGCCTTAAGACAGCCGATGGCGATAGATTTAAGAGAGACAGTTGTTGCTTTAAAAGTTTCATCTGATTTAGAAAGAATAGGCGATCTAGCAAAAAATATTTCTAAAAGAACTCTAAAAGTTGGAACCGATTTACCAAGTGATATTATTAAAAATTTGGAGATAGCCGGTCTTAAAGCGGCCAAGCAAGTAAATTCTGTCCTTAATGCTTATCTACATAGAGCAAAAGATACCGCTGAAAATGTTTGGAATTCAGATGAGGAGATAGACCAATTGACCAATACAAATATGGAGGCCGCTATAAAACATTTAGAAAAAAAGAAAGAGGATATAAATAAAATAACGCAATTACTTTTCATGTTAAAAAATATTGAGAGAATTGGTGATCATGCCACTAATATCGCTGAACAAGTTTACTTTTTAATTACTGGCGACTATCTCGAAGGAGAAAGACCGAAAGGTTAGAATGAAGGCAAATCTATTCATAGTAGAAGATGAAATGCCAATAGTAACTTTATTAAAGTACAATCTAGAAAAAGAAGGACACAAAGTAAATTATGCTTTAAATGGAGAAGATGCCATTCGAAGTATTAAAGATCAAAATCCGGACCTAATATTATTAGATTGGATGCTTCCAGACATTTCAGGAATAGAAGTTTGTAGAAATTTGAAGAGAATTAATTTACTTAAAAATATTCCAATAATTATGCTTACGGCTAAGGGAGAAGAAGAAGATAAATTGAAGGGTTTTAAAACAGGCGCTGATGATTATGTTACAAAACCATTTAGTCAGAAAGAATTAATTGCTAGAGTAAACGCATTATTGAAACGTGTTAAACCAAATGCGGTTGAGGACGTGGTTATTTTTGAAGACTTAAAAGTTGATCGAGCGCAAAAAAGAGTTTTTAGAGGAGAAAAAGAAGTTGAGCTAGGTCCTACGGAGTTTAAGCTTATAGATTTCTTAATTAAAAATCCTAAAAGAGTTTACTCCAGAGAACAACTTTTAAATAATGTTTGGGGTGATAATGTTTATGTGGAGTCCAGAACAATTGATGTCCATATTAGAAGAGTAAGAAAAGCAATAAATATTGACGGAAAAAAAGATTTAATTAGAACCGTAAGGTCTTCAGGATATTCTTTAGATGGTTAAATGTCTTTAGGGCGAATAAAATTTGTAATTTTCCCGCCTAAATCTAAATCTTTCCAAGATTTAAATTTAAACTCAAACTCCGCAACAGCAGCTGTAGAAAATTTATGACACATGTCTTTATAAAAATTTGAATTTTGGTTTAGACAAATTTTGCTACAGAAATCCTTAATTGATGGCATATGGTTGATTAACAGTAAACTTTTATATTTATCATCTACTTTTTTTATTATCTTTAAAATCTCGATTTCTGAAGTATTATACAATTCTTTTAACTTTAAAATTTTTGCTTTTTCTGCTGGCCCATTTAGATAACTAAGTGTTTCCAATGTTCTTTTAGAAGATGAAGTTAAAATTAAATCAAAAAATATTTTATTTTTAACAAATCTTTCACAAATCTTTTTTGAACTTTCAATACCTCTTTTGTTTAAAGGTCTTTCAAAATCTACTAAATCCGGGAAATCCCAACTAGATTTAGCGTGTCTCATAGCATATAATTTAAACATATTTTTTAATTTTATGTCAAAAATAGATTTAACAAAAGCATTGTCTTCAGAGCAGCAGCTAATCAATAGAGAAATTTCTTGGCTACAATTTAATGACCGAGTTTTGGAAGAGTCTAAAAATGTTAAAAACCCTCTTTTTGAGAGAGTTAAATTTTTATCAATTGCTGGAACTAATCTTGACGAATTTTTTATGGTAAGAGTTGCAGGATTATATAATCAAATAAAAGACGATTTTGATCAATTAAGTGCAGATGGTTTAACTTCAGAAGAACAATTATCTAGAGTAGTTTTAAAAACTAAAGATTTATTAATAAAACAAAACGACTCATTTAAACAACTTTTAAATGAACTAAAAAAAGAGAAAATCTATTTAAAAAAAATAAAAGATTTGGATAAAAAATCCATAGATTTTTTAAGAGATTATTTTAATGAAACCGTCTATCCAGTGATTACACCTACAGCGATCGACCCCTCTCATCCCTTTCCCTTTATTGCCAATAAAGGACAAGCAATTTTGATGAAACTAGAAAAAGTAAAAAACAAAAGAAATTTAAATGTGATTATTGTTATACCTAGGGCTCTTCCAAAGTTTATAGATATAGATGGACAATCTGATCAATTCATCACGATAGAAGATTTAATAAGTTACTTTTCTGAAAGTATATTTCCTGAGCACGAACTTGTATCATTTCTTCCTTTTAAAATTATTAGAGATAGCGACATAGAGATAGATGACGAAGCTGAAGATCTTGTAAGGTACTTTGAAAAGGCGATTAAAAAAAGAAGAAGAGGTAGTATCGTTAAATTAGAAATTCTTAAAGGATCAAGCAATAATTTAAAAGATTTTCTCAGTAAAAAATTAGATGTGTCAGACGAACACGTCTATGAAGTAGAGGGAATAGTTGGAATTCAAGATATAGATGAAATCTGTAAGAAAAAATCTCCACACTTAAGATTTAAAAAATTTAACCCAAGACCTGTAGAAAGATTAGAAGAATTTAATCATAAATTTTTTTCAGCAATCAAATCCAAAGATTTTGTTGTTCATCATCCATTTGAAACATTTGATGTTGTTATTCAATTTTTAGAGACTGCAGCTAAGGATGAAAAAGTAATTGCTATTAAACAAACTCTTTATAGAACAACTCCTGACTCTCCGATAGTGAAAGCTTTAATTGCGGCTGCTGAAAATGGAAAAGCAGTTACAGCAGTTGTTGAAATCAAAGCTAGATTTGATGAAGAAAAAAATATTGAATTATCCCGTAAACTAGAAAAAGCAGGTGTTCAGATTGTTTATGGATTTGCAAAATATAAAACGCATGCAAAAGCTAGTTTAGTTTTAAGAAAAGAAAAAGGAAAAACTAAAACCTACGTTCATCTAGGAACAGGAAATTATCATCCTATTAACGCAAAAATCTATACAGATTTATCTCTATTTTCTTCTGATCCACTAATAGCGAAGGATGTTGAAAAATTCTTTACTTTTGTTACTGGTTACGCAAAGCCTAGCAAGCTAAATAAAATTATATTATCTCCAATTAATTCAAGACTATTCCTAGAGAAACAAATAGATAACGAAATTAGCAATTCTTTAAAAGGAAAAGATGCTGAAATATGGGCTAAAATGAATTCATTGGTAGATCCACAAATAATTAAAAAATTTTATGAGGCATCTTGTAAAGGAGTGAAAATAAAATTATCTGTTAGGGGCGTTTGTTGTTTAAGGCCTGGAGTTAAAGGTTTATCTGAAAATATCGAGGTTAAAAGTATTATTGGAAGGTTTTTGGAGCACTCTAGAATATATTGTTTTGCTAATGGTTCTCCTATGCCAAGTAGGCAAAATTTAGTATATATTGGATCAGCTGATTTGATGCCTAGAAATTTAGATAGAAGAGTAGAAATTTTGGTCCCAATAGAAAACAATACTGTTCATGAACAGATTTTAGATCAAATTATGGTTGCTAATTTTCTTGATAACTCTCAAAGCTGGCATTTAGATAGCTTAGGGAATTATCATAAGGGAAAACCACTTTTAATGAAAAAAGCCTTTTCAGCTCATAATTATTTTATGAGTTATCCAAGCTTATCAGGTCGAGGAAAATCTATAATGAAAATGAAACCTGAAATATTAAGAATTATTAAATGAAATCAGAATTTAAAAATCTTTTTAAAATTCAGTCTAGTAAAAAGTCTAAACAAGCCATAATAGATCTTGGATCAAATTCAGTAAGAATGCTCATATATGACGATTTTAAAATTTCTCCAATTCCAGTATTTAATGAAAAAGCAGTCTGCAAACTTGGAAAGAATTTAGATAAATCAAAAAAATTAAACCCAGATGGAATTAAAAGCTCTTTAAAAGTTTTAAATAGATTTAAAGAAATTTTAGATATCTCAGGAGTTCTAGATTTAGAAATTATTGCAACTGCAGCTTTTAGAGAGGCTACTGATGCAAGTGAATTTTTAGAAGAAATTAAAAGAATATTTGATAAAAAGCCACTAGTATTATCTGGTGAGGAAGAAGCAAGAACATCAGCTAATGGTGTAATGGTAGGATTTGATGAAGTAGATGGACTAGTTGCAGATTTAGGAGGTGGAAGTTTAGAACTTGCCAGAGTTTCTAAAAATCAAATTTTTGAAACAGCTTCTTTACCTCTTGGAGTATTAAGACTTGAAAATAATCCTATTATAAAAAAGAGAAATTTAGGAAAATATGTTAAAAAACTTTTAAAAGATGAAAAATGGCTTTTTAAAAAGAAATTTAAAAATATTTATTTAGTAGGAGGGACTTGGAGGTCATTATTTAAATATCATCTTTTTAAAGAACAACATCCATTACATATTTTGCATCAATATAAGTTAACTAAAGACTCAGCGGTTAAATACTTAAACAAAATTTCAAAATTTAACAAATCTTCTCTGAAATCAATGGAATATATTACTAAATCTAGAACTCCCTACTTACCTTTTAGTTCCATAATTCTCAACGAAATAATTGAAGCAGCAAGTCCTTCAAAAGTTATTTGTTCGATAAGTGGATTAAGGGAAGGACATATGAATACAATTATAAATC
The DNA here is from genome assembly GCA_902620525.1 of uncultured Pelagibacteraceae bacterium. Classification (GTDB taxonomy): domain Bacteria; phylum Pseudomonadota; class Alphaproteobacteria; order Pelagibacterales; family Pelagibacteraceae; genus Pelagilacustribacter. The sequence continues at coordinate 31,258 of CACNIK010000002.1, forward strand.
ATGGAATGAGTGAGGATGAAATTTTTAAATTAAAAACTGATGGTATATCTTTTAAAAAAGGGGACTATGGAAAAAGTTTTGAGAAATATTTTAATTTTATTTCACCATTATTTGAAGACAATGAATATTTTAATCGAAGATTACTAACCTTAGCTTGTATCCTAAGTAAAATGGATTGGGGTTTGGGCGCTTTTCAAAAAGCAGAGCTAGTTTTTATGGAAGTGTTAAACACTCCACTGCTAAAACTAGAACATAGAGATAGAGTAAAAGTTGCATCAGCAAGCTTTTGGAGACATTGTGGTTTAAAATACAATCCGAATTATCAGTTTCTAAGCATCTTAAATAACAACGAAATTTTATCCTCAAAGCAAGTAGGATCTGCTTTACGGTTAGCTGAGTCACTTACAAGTATGTCTTCTTTGTTATTAGATGAATTTAAAATTTATAAAAGAAATAAGACTATTTTTTTGAAAATACCCAACAATCACAGCGATATAGTCTCAAAACAAGTAACAAAAAGACTTAAAAATCTAGCAAGCGAGATGAATGTCGATTCTAATATTATTTATTCTTAAAAATTAATAAATATTTAACTTAATTTAAATATTTTTTTAGCAATCCTATATTAATGATTGTTTAACAGTCTCCCAACTGTGTTTGTTAATTAATTAGCCCAAGGTATCTTTATTGCCTTGGGCTACCCTCAAACTATAAAATATCTTTTTCTGAGTGATTTATCTTTTGTTAAGAAATAAAATTCTGACGATCTTGTAAGCAATATATCCGCCTAAAACTTCAGCTAAAATGTAACTCGGTGTATTGATAAAGTTTATCCCAGTAAACGTGTCTGTAAAGGTTCTGGCTATAGCAACTGCGGGATTAGCAAAAGAAGTAGAAGACGTAAACCAATATCCAGCCGAAATAAATGCCCCAACAGATGATGCGACTACAATTTTTCCACTTTTAATTGTTCCAAAAATAATAAAAATTAATCCAAAAGTCGCAATTATTTCAGCAGTAAAAATATTTATGCCGGGCCTCATTTTTCTGGAAAGTTCAATTATACTTTGATCAAACATAAAGTTTGCAAGCATTACTCCCAACATACAACCTAAAATCTGTGCTGTATAATAATTTATTAAATCTTTTCTTTTCGTTTTGCCCGCAAAAAACATACATGTTGTAACGACTGGATTGAAATGTGCTCCAGAAACATCCGCAAGACTTGCAATAAGAACAAATAAACCGGCACCTGTTGCCAATGTATTTGCAATTAACATTAAAGCAGTATCATTAGTTAAATTTTCAGCCATAATCCCTGAGCCTACGATGATCATCACTAAGAAAGCACAACCTATAAATTCAGCTAAAAAAATTTTATTACGCATCTTTAATCCAATCTTCTATTTTTTTTTCAATTATGTTGTAAGTGTTAGCAATTATTGAATTTATTTCATCATCGCTTTTAGCTTTTTGAATTTTTACAACGGGATCATCCAAATCCCAGTGGATTATTTTATCTTTTTCAGGCCATACAGGACAAACCTCATTATTTGCATTCGAACAAACTGTAAATACCTGGTAAAATTTTATATCGTTTTTTAAAAAATCATTAAAATTTTTTGAATAATAACCAGATAGATCAAAGTTTCTGTTTTCAAGAAATTTCTTTACATGTTCATTTATTTTTCCAGATGGTTTGCTACCAGCACTAAAAGCTTTAAATTTTTTTTTATATTTATTGTCCATAATTGTTTCTGCAATAATACTTCTTGCTGAGTTTCCAGTACAAACAAAAAGTATATTTTTCATTTAAAAAATACCCTGGCTATAAGAATATTTTATTATTCCAGCAATCATTATAGGTATTTGTAGTGAAAAATTCATTAGCAATGGATTGTCCTTAGTTATCTTACCGACAATTGTCCATCCAATAATTCCTAAACCGTGTGGCACCATACTGTAAGGATAATAATCTAAATAAAAAGTTAATATTCCAAACAATGTTAAAACTGTGCTTATCCACTTCAAATATTTGATTGATATGACCATTTTTTACCTCCTTTCAAGTTTATTATAGAATTGTTAAGATTTTATGAATTAGGCCGAAGATTTAACTTTTTTCTCAATAAATTCTGGTACTTCATCATCCTTATCCAGAACATCCTCTTTTTGACCTTTGGGTTGAAACGCGTATAAAACATGTAATTTGCAATATGGAAAATCCTCTTCTGGCTTTCTACCGCAGAAATAAAAACTTTCCTCATTTGGATGACCTATAGGCCATTTACATGTGTCTTCAGATAATTCTTCTAAAGATTTAGGGTTCTCAGGCTCAAAGTTTTTATCAAGTAATATAGATTGAAATTTTTGTTTTCTTGTAAGCGGTTGTTGAGAAGGTCTTCTTTGAATTTTATTTTGGCCTGAACTAGTTCCTGAAGTATGTGAACTTTTAGAAGGAGCTCTTGCTTCTAAATTTAACCTATGAGCTTTTCCAATTACTGCATTCCTTGTTGTATCTCCTAACATCTCAGCAATTTGACTAGCGGTATGGCCTTTTTTCCAAAGTTCTTTTAATTTTTGTACTTTTTCGTCAGTCCAGCTCATAATTCAACTTATACTATATATAGTAGATTAGTAAAATATAATTACAGTATTTAGTGTTTGTAGGGCTTTTTCAAACATAAAAAGCCTATAGTCTGAGGGTAACTAGAGTTTTACACAGTTTTTTCATAATTTAAAGTTATAAGACTATTGATGGTTGAAATATCTGGAAAATATAAAATTGGAACAAGAAGATTTGGTTCAATAAATTGGATAGGTGCTTGGACGCTTTATAAAAAAGAAGTGTTAAGATTTCTTATTGTTTGGATACAAACTTTATTTTCTCCACTTATCACATCTCTTTTATTTCTATCAGTATTATCTTTAGCAATAGGTAATGATAGAGGAGATGTTCTAGGCGTACCGTTTATTGTTTTTCTTGCACCAGGTTTAATAGCGATGCAAATTATTCAACAAGCTTTTTCCCATTCATCATCCTCATTTATGATAGGAAAAATTCAAGGGAATATTGTAGATTTAGTTTACGCTCCTTTATCTGCTGGCGAAGTAACTTTAGCCGTAACACTTGCTTCTGTTACAAGAAGCGTACTAATTGCGATTATTTCATTACTGGTATTTTATTTGTTTATAGATTTAGAAATTAAAAATTTTACTACTTTAATAGCTTTTACTTTTTTATCTGCTTTTTCTCTCGGAGCATTAGGAATAATCGCAGGACTTTGGGCTGAAAAATTTGACCATATGGCTACGGTCACTAACTTTATCATAATTCCTTTATCTTTTTTATCAGGTACTTTTTACTCAATAGAAAGACTTCCAGAAACACTACAAATCATTAGCAAGGCAAATCCTTTTTTCTATATGATAGATGGTTTCAGATATAGTTTTTTAGGACAATCAGATGGTTCTATTTTTTTTGGACTAATTTATTTATCGATTTCAAGTTTATTAATTTGGTTTATTGCTTATATATTGTATAAAAAAGGGTATAAAATTAAATCTTAAAAATGAGTGCTATTTTACAAACATATAACAGAAAAAAAATATCCTTTAAAAGAGGTAAAGGTTCTTATCTTTATTCAAATAATGGAAAAAAATATTTGGATTTTGTACAAGGTATTGCAGTAAATAGTTTGGGTCATAGCCACCCTCATTTAATTAAAGCTGTAAATTCACAGGTAAAAAAACTTTGGCATGTATCTAATGCCTTTAATATTCCTGAGCAGGAAAAACTTGCAAAAAGATTAACTCAGAAAACCTTTGCAAACTCTGTTGCGTTTCAAAATTCAGGAGCAGAAGCGACTGAATTAGCAATAAAAATAGCAAGAAAATATTTTCACTCTAAAGGAAAACCGAATAAAAATAGAATTCTTTGTATAAATAATAGTTTTCACGGTAGAACTTTGGCAACTATTTTTGCAAGTAATAGCAAAAAAATGACCGAGGGGTTTGGCCCGAAGGTTGCTGGTTTCGATCACTTTACATTTGGCAATCATAAAGATTTAGAAAAAAAAATATCAAAGAAAACTGCAGCCATAATGGTTGAAACAATAATGGGTGAGGGCGGAATAAAGGTTATTCCAGATTTTTGTTTAAAAGGTCTTAGAAAACTTTGTAATAAGAAAAAAATACTTTTAATTTTAGATGAAGTTCAATGTGGAATAGGAAGATCAGGTAAATTTTTTGCTTTTGAGTATGCAAACATAAAGCCAGATATAGTGCCGATTGCTAAGGGTATAGGTGGCGGATTTCCAATTGGAGCGTGTTTGGTAAATAAAAAAGTAGCCTCCACAATGAAACCAGGCTCTCACGGAACTACTTTTGGCGGAAACCCTTTAGCGATGAGTGTTGGTAATGCAGTATTAGATGTAATTTTTAAGAAAAACTTTTTAAAGAATGTAAGAAATATGAGCAAATATTTCAAAACAAAGTTAAATTTTATTCAAAAGCAAAATCAAAAAGTAATAAAAGAAGTAAGAGGAACTGGTTTATTACTAGGATTACAGCTTAAAGTAAATCAAGCAAAATTTATAGAAAAATTAATGAAAGAAAAATTACTGACGATAAGAGCTGCTGAAAATGTAGTGAGAATATTGCCTCCATTGAACGTCTCAAAAAAAGAAATTGATCAAGCAGTGACAATTATAAATAAAGTATGTAAAAGTTATAAATGAAAAACTTTTTAAATATTGCTGATCATTCTTCTTCTTTACTAAGAAATATAATCGAAGAGGCAAAAGAAAGAAAACTCAAAAGAGAAGGTCAGAATAAATCTTCTATAGACGCAGATAAACCTTTAGATGGAAAATCAATGATAATGATATTTGAAAAACCATCGACAAGAACAAGAATATCTTTTGATTTGGCAATAAAACAATTAGGCGGATCTTCCATGATTTTAAATCCTGATGGAATACATTATGGAAAAGGAGATGAAAGTTTAAAAGATACTGCCAGAGTTTTATCCGAATATGCAGATATTCTAATGATAAGAACTTCTTCTCACAAAAATCTTGAAGAGTTTTCAAAGTACTCAAAGATACCTGTGATAAATGGATTATCGGATCAAAGCCACCCATGTCAGGTTATGTCAGATATTTTAACCTTTGAGGAAAATAACGGAAATATAGAAGGAAAAACTATATCATGGATAGGTGATGGCAATAATAACATGTCTAACTCATTTATAGAGGCTGCTGTGAAATTTAAGTTTAATTTAAAAATTGGATGTCCAAAAAAATACAGCCCAAGTGTTAAGATATTAAAATGGGCTTCAAAGAATAAATCTAAAATTTTTGTTACTAAAGATCCAAGAGAAGCTGCAAAAGATGCAGACTGTATTATGACTGACAAATGGGTTTCTATGAACGATAAAGTAAATAAAAAAGCAAAAAAAAAATCGCTAAAAGACTATCAAGTAAATAAAAAACTTTTTAAACTTGCTAAAAATGATTGTATATTTATGCACTGTCTACCTGTTGGTAGAGGTGAAGAAGTTGCCGACGATATTATAGATGGAAAAAAATCAGTTGTTTGGCAACAAGCCTATAATAGAGTTCATGCGCAAAAAAGTATTATTAATTGGTGTTTAGGTTAAGGTATTGCTTTTGGACTCGCACTCTTTGAATTCATATACAAAATTACTGAAGCTCTATCTTTTTCTTTTCTTAATCCTGCAAAAGCCATTTTAGTTCCTTTAATATAAGCCTGTGGTTTAATTAAATAAGAATTCATTTCTTCAAAAGTCCATTCTTTCGCGTAAGCCTTCATAGCTTTTGAATAGTTATAGTCGTCTATTGCTCCAGCTGTTCTACCTATAACGCCCCAAAGATTAGGACCGATTTTATTTTTACCGTCAGCCGCTATCATATGACAGGCAGAGCATTTTTTAAAAACTTTCTCACCATGAGCCACATCACCCATAGCCAATAAAGTCTTGATATCTACGGCCTCAACCACTTTTGCGGTTTTAGCTGAAACTTCTTGAGTAGAACCAGCACTGTCAATTCCCTCAACTTTGTAGGCAGATAATTTAGGTTTCTCCACATAAAAAAGGACGTCAACTATCTTTCCAATACCTATGACTATTAACGCTGTAAGCAGTATAGCGGCAATGATTTTATTTATTTCAAAACTATCCATATCTTGATAAGTATCTCAAACATATAACATGAGTTTAAATAAAAAACTCTATTATAAAATACTTTTTTGCGACTTTTTAGCCGCATAAATATATGACTGAAAACGTAATTATTATTCCATCTAGGCTTGAAGCTACAAGATTACCAAACAAGCCTCTAAAAAAAATAAATAACAAAGAGATGATACTTCATGTTTATGAAGCGGCAAAAAAAGCAAATATCGGAGAAGTTATAGTTGCATCACCTAATCAACAAATTTATGAATTAATAACCTCAGCAAAAGGAATTTGTGTAAAAACAAGATCGGATCACAAAACTGGTACAGATAGGATATTTGAAGTTTTTGATAAATTTTTAAAAAAGAAACCTCAAACAATAATTAATTTACAAGGAGATATGCCAAATATAAATCCATCTGCTATCCAGATGTTGTCAAATTATATGAGTAAAAATTTGTGTGATATAGCAACACTTGGAAGTAAATTTAAAGATAATGAAGAAATTAAAAATTTAAATAATGTTAAAGTTACAACTAATAATGCTTTATTCGCGAACAAGTTTGATAAGGCGGTAGACTTTTTAAGAGATAATGAAAATATAAAAGAAAGACACATTTACCATCACATAGGAATTTATGCCTTTACTAAAGAAGCGTTATTGAGGTATGTAAGTTTGGATAGAACAAAAAAAGAATTAGATAGAAATTTGGAGCAATTAAGAGCACTAGAAAATAATATGAAAATTCATGTTGGTTACACGTCTTTTTCACCTTTAAGCATCGATACCGAAGAAGATTTAAAGAATGTTCAGGAGCTAATGAAAAATGAAAAAAAATAAAGTAGCATTTCAAGGCGAACTCGGAGCATATTCACACATTGCGATTAATGAACTTTTCGATAATCCTGAGATCAAGACTTGTGCTACTTTTGAGGAAACATTCAAAGTAGCATTTGACAATGAAGATTATAAGATAGTTATCCCACTAGAAAATTCATTGGCTGGGAGAGTGGCAGATATTCATTATCTTTTACCAAAATATAAATTACAAATTCATGCGGAACACTTTCAAAAAGTTGAACACAATCTTCTCGCTAAAGAAAATACTAAGCTAGAGGATATTAAATATGTTCGAAGTCACTCTCAAGCGATAGGACAATGCCAAAAAATAATAATGGAAAGAAAATTCAAAACAATAATCTCAGCTGATACTGCAGGTTCAGCCAAAGAACTTTCAGATGGAAAAGATAATTCGATAGCTGCTATTGCATCCAAACTTTCAGCTGAAATTTATAAACTCAAAATTCTAAAAGAAAATGTTGAAGATGAGAAAGGAAATGTAACAAGATTTTTAATAATGGGCAAAAATGTCCAACAACCAGAATACAAAAAAGGAAAAAAATATATTACAACTTGTATTTTTAGATTAAAAAGTGAACCCGCTGCACTTTATAAATCATTAGGTGGATTCGCTACCAATCAAGTTAATATGACAAAACTAGAGAGTTTTTCTGTAAAAAATACTTTTGCACAAACCAACTTTTATTTAGATTTTGAAGGCCATCTAGAGGAAAAATCTGTGCAAAATGCTATGGAGGAACTTGGCTTTCATACTGAAAGTTTAGATATTTTGGGCGTTTACGAAGCTTCTAGTTTCAGGCAAAATTAGTCCACAAAAAAGAATTCTACTCTTGTAGTAATCAAAAATATCTTGATATAATCAATTGTGGTGGGCATCAGGTGGATGTTTCATTAACCCGGTCAGGTCTGAAAAGAAGCAGCCGTAGTGAAAACTATTCAGGTTGTTGCCTGCCTCTTAAAAATGACAAATAAAATTCTAGCGCTAAAATATAGACCTCAAGAATTTAAAGATTTAATAGGCCAACAAGTAATGGTTAAAACAATTACCAATGCTATTAAACTTGGAAAAACTCCCAATGCATATCTTCTCACAGGAATAAGAGGTGTGGGAAAAACCACAACCGCAAGACTAATTGCCAAAGCATTAAACTGCACAAAAAACTTTTCTAAGGGCGAACAATGTAAAAGTAATGAAAACTGTCACTGTAAAGAAATTGTTAATTCAAGTCATATGGATGTTTTGGAAATGGATGCTGCGTCTAAAACTGGAATAGATGACATAAGAGAACTTATAGAAAACTCAAAGTATAGTCCAACCAGTGCAAAATTTAAAATATTCATAATTGATGAAGTTCACATGTTATCAAAACAAGCTTTTAACGGATTATTAAAAACTTTAGAGGAACCTCCGCCAAGTTTGAAATTTATCCTCGCTACAACAGAGGTAAAAAAAATCCCCGTAACTATTCTTTCGAGATGTCAAAGATTTGACTTAAAAAGAGTAAGTATAAACGAGATCTTTAATCATTTAGAAAAAATAGCAAAAGAGGAAAAGGGAAACATTTCTACAAAAGCATTAAGAATAATCGCACAAGTATCTGAGGGATCAGTGAGGGATGGTATTTCATTATTAGATAGAGCAATCACCTATCAAAGTGTTGCTTCAAAAAATCAAATAGATGACGAAGATATTAGGAGCATGTTAGGACTTGCTGATAAGACTAAGGTTATCAGAATCCTGCAAGAAGTTTTTAAAGGGAACTCAAAAAATGCAATTAATATTTTAAAAGAACTATTCGATCAAGGGATTGAGTCAAAACATTTTTTAAATGATATTCTTGAAATTCTCAGTTTAATCAACAGGAAATTAAGCCTAGGTTCGATTGAAAATGACAAAATTTTACCTGAGGAAGAAATTAATTTGATTAATGAAATCTCCGAAGGCATAAGCATAGAAGATGTTGGTTTGTTTTGGCAATTGACTATTAAAACAATAGATGATTTGAAAATAATTAATGACGAGGAAGTGACTTTAGAAATGTATGTTATGCAACTCCTACATTTAAAAGGAGTCAAAGCTTATCCGGCAGATGAATCAATTGAAGTTACTACAAGCATTGACAGTAAAAAAAAAGAAATATTAAAAGAGGAGGATGATTATAAAGAAAGCAGTCCTCTCAAAATTAAAAGTCAACTTAAAAATACAGATCAAGTTAAAACAAATTTAATTGAAAGACCAAAACCTAATAATGAAAAGTCAATCAAAGCAAAAATTAATTCTTTTGAGGATATTGTAAAACTAGCCAATAAAGAGAATGAAATTGAATTAAAATATGATTTAGAAAGAAACGTAAAACTAGTCAGTTTTAGAAATGGCACAATTGATATAAGTTTTAACGAAAAACTTAATAAAAACTTCATTAAAATTTTGACTGAAAAACTTTATAGTTGGACAGGAGAAAGATGGATTATTTCATTGAATAAAAAGATTGGAAATAAAACATTATTTGAACAAAAAAGTGAGTCAAGAAATAATCGAATTACTGAGGCAAAAAAAAATGATAAAATTAAAAAGTTACTCGAGACATTTGATGATGCGGACTTAATTAATGTACAAAAGGATGATGATTAATGACCAACTTTAACGATATGCTTCAAAAAGCAAAACAAATGCAACAAAAAATGAAAGAAGCTCAAGATGAAATTAAAAATATTCAAGTCGAAGGAGTTTCAGGTGGAAATTTAGTTAAAGTAATTTTAACTGGAGATTATGAACTTAAGTCTATTTCTATTAGTGAAAATGCTAAAAAAGAAAGTCAAGAAATTATAAATGATTTAATAATTGCAGCTTATAACAATGCAAAAGAAAACTTAAAAAAAAAATCATCTGAACAAATATCAAAAATTACAGGAGGCATAAATTTACCTTTTGATATAAAATTTCCCTCATAATGGATAATAATATTATTGAAATAGAAGAGTTAATTAAACAATTTTCAAAATTACCAGGTTTAGGACCAAAATCTGCAAAGAGAATTATCTTAAAACTCATTAACAACAAAGATAACATGATTAAACCTTTAGCAAAATCCTTAGCCAGTGTTTATAAAAAAGTTGTAAGATGTTCAATTTGTGGCAATTTAAAAATAGTTGATAAAACTTGTTTATGCGAAACCGATACCAATTATGATAAAATTTGTATCGTAGAAAACTTGGCGGATATGTGGGTGATTGATTCCGCAAATATTTATAAAGGTCATTACCACATACTTGGTGGCACTATAAATTCTCAAGACAATTCAGAAAATAAAAATAGTTTAGTTCAATCACTAATCAAAAGAGTAAAAAAAAACAATTTAAAGGAGGTGATTATTGCAACAAGTGCTACAATTGAGGGTCAAACTACAGCTCATTATATTGAGGATTTAATTAAAAATGACAAAATCAAAATTACAAAACTGGCTCAAGGATTACCTGTTGGGGGAGAAATAGAACAATTAGATGATGGAACACTTTTTTCAGCTTTTAAAAATAGAGTTCCTGTAACAGATAATTAAGTTAAGCACTTTTTCTCTCAAGTCTTTTTTGATGCAAAAGGGGTTCCGTATAACCAGATGGCTGAACTCTTCCTTTAAATACTAAATCACAAGCAGCTGAAAATGCTATTGAATTTTCAAAGTCATCAGACATTTTTTTATAACTAGATCTTCCACCTCTTTTATAGGCAGGGTCCTTTTCATTTTGATTATCAACAATAGTAGCCATTTTTTTCATTACTTTCATAACCTGATCTTTTGTACATATTCCGTGATGCAGCCAGTTAGCTATATGTTGGGAGGAAATTCTTAAAGTTGCCCTATCTTCCATTAAACCAACATTATTTATATCTGGTACTTTTGAACAACCTACTCCATGGTCAATCCATCTAACAACATATCCAAGGATACCTTGCGCGTTATTTTCTAACTCACGATTAATGTCTTCAACAGACCAATTAGGCCTATCAGCCCTTGGTATTTCTAAAAGATTATCTATGTTTGTTTTATTTCTAGTTTTAATTTTATCTTGTTCTTTAAAAACGTCCACTTTGTGGTAATGCATAGAGTGTAAAGTTGCAGCAGTAGGAGAAGGAACCCAAGCACAGTTTGCACCTGATTTGGGGTGACCGATTTTCTGCTCCATCATATTTGCCATTTGATCTGGCATTGCCCACATACCTTTACCAATTTGAGCTTTTCCAGAAAATCCACAGCTCAATCCAATATCAACATTCCAATTCTCATAAGAGTTTAACCAGGTTGATTTTTTCATCTCACCTTTAAAGATCATTGGACCTGCTTCAAATGAAGTATGCATTTCATCACCAGTTCGGTCTAAAAATCCAGTATTAATAAAAACAATTCTATTTTTTACCTGTCTAATACATTCTTTTAAGTTAACCGTAGTTCTTCTTTCTTCATCCATTATTCCAACTTTCATAGTATATCTCTTTAAATCTAATGCATCTTCTACTTGGCCAAACAATTTGTTTGTAAAATCAACTTCCTCTGGACCATGCATTTTAGGTTTGACTATATAAATAGAACCAGTTCTGGAGTTATTTTTATTTTTAAAATCATGCAAAGCACACATGGTGGATACAAACGCATCCATAATTCCTTCGGGAATTTCAGAGCCATCTTTTAGTATTATCGCAGGACTGGTCATCAAATGACCTACGTTACGATTAAGCAACAATGCTCTACCATGTAATGTTATTTTTTTTCCTTCTTTTGATAAATAAGTTCGGTTTGGATTTAATTTTCTAACAAATTTCTTTCCATTTTTTTCCATATTTGCAGTTAAGTCTCCTTTCATCAGACCTAACCAGTTCCTGTAACAATTTACTTTATCTTCCCCATCAACTGCTGCAACTGAGTCCTCATTATCTATAATTGTTGATATAGCTGATTCCACTATGAAGTCAGATATATTTGCTTTATCTCCTTTTCCAATTGGACTATCAGGATCTATAATTATATCAAAATGAAGGTTATTATTTTTCAATAATATAGAAGTTGGAGATGCCTTGTTACCATTAAAACCTATAAATTGATTTTCATTTTTTAAATTAACCTTTTCTTTATTAATGTTTAAAACTAATTTATTATTTTCAATTTCAATTTTATCTATATTTTTCCAACTATCTTTTTTTAATGAAAAAATTTCATCAAGAAAATTTCTAACATATGCTATTACTTTTTTCGCGCGATCTTTATTAAATGAAGTACCCTTTTCGCCAGCAATTACGTCTGTACCGTAAAGAGAGTCATATAAGCTTCCCCAACGAGCATTAGCTGCATTCAATGCGTATCTAGCATTATCTACTGGAACAACAAGTTGTGGACCTGCAATTTTTGCAATTTCCTCGTCTACATTTGTAGTATCAATTTTAAAATTGTCTCCTTCATCTACAATGTAAGAAATTGATTTAAGAAATTGAGTATATTTGCTTTTATTAAATTTTTCTTTAGAGTTACTTAAGTGCCAGTCGTCGATTTGTTTTTGTATTTTCTCTCTTTTTTCAATAAGTTTTTTGTTTATCGGAGCTAATTCATGAACTACTTTTGCAAATCTTTTCCAGAAATCTTCTTGCTTTATGTCTGTGCCAGGTAACACCTCTTTATTTATAAAATTAAATAAAGTCTGATTTATTTTTAACTCGTTTTTATTTATAAATTTCATATAGCACCAATCTCACCCCATCTGTATCGGTACCTGAGAGATTTACTCCTTCGGTGAGAACTTGTCTCTTTCCAGAATTTCACTTTTACGGTCCTTTTGCCTGAGAGTTTCCGGGGTGGTTGCTCCTTCGGCGCTACATTTAAGTAGTCTCTCCCGTTATTTTTTAATATTTTCTCTTAGTAAAACTTCAAAGTCAAATGATAATTGATCTCAGTTTATTGACAATTTATTGACTTATTTTAATTCTATTACTCAATAAATTATTATAAAAAACAGTTATGAAAAATTATCTAGAATTTGAAAAAGATATAAAAACTCTAGAAGATGAGATGGAACTTCTCAAAAGTCCTGGTAGTGAAAGTATTTCAGAGGTAGACACAAGCAAAATAAAATCAACTCAAGATCAAATTAATTCAAAATTAAAGAGTATTTACTCTAGTCTCAATAGTTGGCAAAAAACCCAAGTCGCTAGACATGAAGATAGACCAAGAGCGAGTTTTTATATTAGAAAAATATTTAATAATTTCACTCCACTTGCTGGTGACAGATATTTTGGAGACGATCGATCTGTTACAACTGGTTTTGGATTAATAAACGAAAAATCTGTTTTAGTAATAGGTCAAGAAAAAGGAGAAGATCTAAATACAAGGATTGAAAAAAATTTTGGCATGATGAGTCCAGAAGGTTATAGAAAATGTATAAGATTAATGAAGTTAGCTGACAGATTTAAAATTCCAATAATTACTTTTATAGATACTCCTGGTGCTTATCCAGGAATAGGTGCTGAACAAAGAGGACAAGCATCTGCCATAGCACATTCGATTGAATGCTGCATGTCACTTAAGGTTCCTAATATCTCAGTAATAATTGGTGAGGGAGGATCGGGTGGCGCAATCGCTCTAGCCTCCTCAAATAAAGTTATCATGTTGGAAAATTCAATATATTCTGTGATATCCCCCGAGGGATGTGCTTCTATTTTATGGAGAGATCCTGGCAAATCATTAGAAGCCGCAGAGGCAATGAAACTATCAGCACAAGATCTTTTAAAACTAGGAGTTATAGATGATATTATTACAGAGCCTTTAGGAGGTGCACACAGAAATCATGATGAAATTGCTCACAATATAAAAAATACTATTATAGAAAATCTTAATTATTTTGAAAATATGAGTCCTAGTGAAATTTTTGACCATAGAAAAAATAAATTCCTTAAAATCGGTAGAGGAGGCGGTTTTGCCAAACCATCTGTAAGCGGAGAAACTGGATTAGAGTATAAGGAACCAATTTCCCTTAAACTCAAAAGAATTTTTAAGCAAAATAAATATATTTTATGGGCTATAGGCCTGTTTATTATTGCCTCAATTGTAGCGTTGCTTTACTAAATATTGTTGCAAAATTGCAATTTTTACAAATAAATAACAATTTTAAGTCAAACAAATCTTGACAATTTTAACTTAAATCTATTAAAGGAGCAAAGTTAGTAAATATACTAACATTAGTTAAACAAATAAGGATAAGTAAACACAATGAGTACACTAAAAGGAAAAGTAAAGTGGTTCAATGGTACTAAAGGTTATGGTTTCATTGAAAGAGAAGACAAAGAAAAAGACGTGTTCGTTCACTCTTCAGCTGTTAGAGAAGCTGGTTTAAAATATCTAAACGAAGGTGATGAATTAACGTTTGAAGTGGAGAGCACGGAAAAAGGTCCTGCTGCAGTTAAATTGCAGAAAACATCTTAATTCTAAATTTTCCAAATCATAAATTAGCGGGACTGAAGCTTTTTAGCTAATGTCCCGTTAATTAATCCTTGAAAAAGACACATTTATTTCTTAAATAGATATAAATGAATAGAAATAGAAAAAGAATATACCAAATTTATTCACATTCTCACAGAATGCACGCTAGGCTATCGCTTAGCTAAATCATTACATATTTTAAAATACAAATTTATCAATAATTAATATAAAAAGGAGTTATGCAGCAGTAGCTCAGTTGGTTAGAGCACTAGTTTGTGGAACTAGGGGTCGGTGGTTCGAATCCACCCTGCTGTACCACAAAATGAAGAAAGATAAAAAAAACAAACCCTCAAAAGAACTACCGTTAGGGTTCGTTGATAGACAAGAAAAAGAATTACTCGTACGTGATTTCATAATTTCAAATATTAAGAAAGTTATGATCAAGTATGGTTTTCAGTATCTCGAAACCCCGAGTTTTGAGTATACGGATAGCATTGGGAAATTTCTTCCCGACAAAGAAAGACCTGATGAGGGT
Source organism: uncultured Pelagibacteraceae bacterium (assembly GCA_902620525.1). GTDB lineage: Bacteria > Pseudomonadota > Alphaproteobacteria > Pelagibacterales > Pelagibacteraceae > Pelagilacustribacter. Next base: position 46,317 of record CACNIK010000002.1, read on the forward strand.
GTTTTTTCATTTCAGGATGAAAAAAACTGGCTTTCACTAAGATATGATTTGACTGCGCCATTAGCTAGATATGTTGCAAAAAATTATTTGGAAATTCCAAAACCATTTAAAAGATACCAACTCGGAACAGTATGGAGAAATGAAAAACCTGGACCAGGAAGATTTAGAGAATTTTTACAATTTGATGCAGATTTTGTTGGTACAAAAAGTTTACAAGCTGATGCTGAATTATGTGTTCTGATTTCAGAAATACTTGAGAACTGTGGATTAAATAAAAAAGATTATATTATTAAAATTTCATCAAGAAAAATTACCGAGGAGATATTCAAAAAAATTAAAATAGATAGTAAAGAACAAAAATTGATGACTCTAAGAGCGTTAGATAAAGTTGATAGACTTGGATGGGATGATGTTAAAAAGTTGTTAGGAGAAGGTAGAAAAGATAAGTCTGGAGACTTTACTAAAGGGGCAAATTTAAGTTCAAAAAATATAGATTTATTAGAAAATGAATTAAATAATAAATCACCTGAAACAGAGGATTTAAAAGAAATATTAAAAATATTTAATAATTATAATTTTAGTAACTTTGAAGTTGATCCCTATGTAATAAGAGGACTGGAATATTATACGGGCCCAATTTTTGAGGTGAACCTAAAATTTGATGTAAAAAATAATAAGGGGCAGGTTGTACAGTTTGGTTCGATAGGTGGCGGCGGAAGGTATGATAACCTTGTAAGCAATTTTGGTAATTACGATGCCCCTGCGACCGGCATCTCAATAGGACTAGACAGGTTAGTTTTTGCGTTAATGCAAAAAAAAGAATTCAGAATCAAGCAAACAAAACCTATTGTTATTTGTATTTTCGAAAAAAACTTAATGAAAGAATATATTAGCTTACAAACAATTTTAAGATCTGAAGGTATAAGTGTTGAAATTTATCCTGGGGAAGGAAAGCTAAAAAAACAAATGGAATATGCAAATAAGATAAAAGCACCAGCTGTTATTCTTTATGGTGAGAATGAAATCAAAACAGGTAAACCAAAATTACGAGATCTAGTTTCAGGATATGAAAAATCAACAACAATTAAAGAGCTAGCCAATGAGATCAAAAAAGTTATCTGAACAAATTATTAGAACTTTCAAAAAAAGTGGATTTGAGCTGTCTGAACCTGATGTACTATTAGACTCCGAGTATATTATAGAAAGATCTGGTGAAAAGTTTAGAAGTTCAATGCTTACTTTTGAGAGCGAAAGTGGAAAAATTATGTGTTTAAGACCTGATCTTACAGTAGCATCTTCCATAAATTATTTACAAAAAAAAACTAAATCAAAAATTTATTATTCGGGTCAAGCTTATAGAAGATCAGAAAATAAAAATTCTGATTTTATTAATGAACAGCTAGGAATTGAAATTTTTGGTTCTAAAAATCAAATACGAGATGATTTTAAAGTTATTTCAACAATTTTAAATTCTGCTAAAAAAATTAAAAGCAAAAAAATTCAAATCAAAGTAGGAGATATTAGTTTATTTAAAAGTTTAATAAACTCCCTTGATATGCCTGAAAGATGGAAATTAAGATTAATAAGACATTTCTGGAGACCTAAATATTTTGAAGATCTTTTAAAAAGATTAGAGAAAAATTCAGATATTGATGCTGAAAATTTTGACACTGATAAGAAACGATTTTACGAAATGAGAAAGATGGAGCAGGACAAAGTTATTGCAGGAAGATCAATACAAGAAATCTTAAGTAGGTTTGACAAAAAAATAAAAGACCCAAGATCATTTAACGAAGGGAAAAAAATTGTAAAAATAATAAGATCATTTCTTAAAATAAATTGTAAATTATCTCAATTAGAGACACAACTTTTAGACTTTACGCAAAAATATAATCTTAAAAAAAATATTTTTGATGAACTTAGATCAATTCAAAACTTAAAAAAACTTAAAGAAGATATAAATTTTATTTCTAATTTTGGTAGAGATATTGAGTATTACACAGGTATTGTATTTGAGGTTTTTGCTGGGCAAAAAGAAATTGCAAGAGGCGGTCGATATGATGGTTTATTAAAAAGTTTAGGGGCAAAAAAAAATATTCCTGCAGTTGGAGCAGCAATAAATTTAAGAAACATATGAAAAACGTAATTACCATAGGTTTACCTAGTAAAGGTCGATTAAAAGATAAAGCAATATCTTTCTTTGAGGAAAATGGTTTAAAAATATTACAAAGCGACAAAGAGAGAAACTACTTTGCAACTATTGAAAATAAACCAAATCTAAAAATAATTTACCTTCATGCTAAAGAAATTATTCAAAGACTAGGTGATGGCACACTCGATCTTGGAATATCTGGCTTAGATTTATTTAATGAGTCTGAAAAGAATTTGCGAGATAAGATAATTATAAAAAATAAACTTAACTTTGGAAAAGCTAATTTAGTAGTCGCGGTCCCAGATGATTGGATAGACGTCCAAACAATTGCAGACCTAGAGGAAGTTTCTTTTGATATTAGATCAAAAAGAAATACAAGGTTAAGGGTTGCAACAAAGTATCCCAACTTAACTAACGATTTTTTGTTTTCTAAAGGGGTTACTCAATATAAATTAATACCTAGTCTTGGTGCCACTGAAACATATCCTTTTATAGGATCTTCAGAAATTATAACAGATATAACATCTACGGGTAAAACATTGGTTGATAATAATCTTAGAGTACTTAAAGATGGACAGATTTTAAACTCGACCGCATGTCTATTTATCGCTAAAAAAAAAATAGTCAAAATCGATAAATTTTTAAAAGAGCTTTATGATAATAAAAAATTTAATTAAATTACCAATTTTTAAAAGATTAATACCCTCAATTTTTAAAAGATATATTTTTTTCACTGGAAATTACTTTAAGAGTAAAAATATCTCAGGAGTTACTTATTATTTAGACACAAGATATTTAATAGATAGAAACTTTTATTTAAGAGAAAATTATGAAGATTACTTATACTCTATAGCAAATAAGTTAATAATATTAAATAAAGTTAATTTTTTTTTAGATATAGGATCATGCTGGGGAATTTATTCATTAAGATTGAGCAGTTTAAAAAAACTTAGAATTTTGTCTTTCGATCCAATTCTTGACAATATTAAAAGACTAAAAAAAATGATAAAAATTAATAATTTAAGAAATATTCAAACTTTTAATACTGCTTTAGGTAGTAAAAAAGGGAAAGTAAAATTTTATGGTCTTGAAAAATTTACACCAAATTACAGTCTTTATGATAAAAAATACAAGAACTTTACTATTTCTAAAATTGATAAGTTAGATAACTTAATTAAAATAAATAAAAAAGTCTTATATCTTAAGGTAGATATTGAGAGACACGAATACCATTTTTTATTAGGAGCTAAAAATATTTTAAAAAAAAATAATATAATCCTTCAAATTGAAATTCATGAAAAAAACAAAAAAAAGGTTTTAAATTATCTGAAACTTAAAAAATTTAAGCTTATACATAATTATAATGCAGATTATATCTTTTCTAATTTCAAAATAAAAAAACCCCAAGAAGCATTATTCTAGGGGTTTTTTAATTTTTTCAATTTTTGAAAAGGTTAGGGTTACATTCCCATACCACCCATACCACCCATTCCACCCATACCACCACCCATTGGAGGCATAGCAGGAGCTGAGTCCTTATCTTCTGGTTTATCTGCAATCATAGCTTCAGTTGTAATTAGTAAACCAGCTATTGACGCGGCATCTTGAAGAGCTGATCTAACTACTTTAGTTGGATCAATAATTCCTTTTGCAAACATATCGACATATTCTTCATTTTGAGCATCAAAACCTTGAGAAGATTTTTTTCCTTCTAAAAGTTTTCCAACTACTACAGAACCATCGACACCTGCGTTAGCAGTAATTTGTCTTACCGGAGCCTGAAGAGCTTTTTTAACAATATCTACACCAGCTTTTTGATCGTCCCCTTTAACCTTTAAACTGTCTAAATCTTGAGCAGCATAAAGAAGTGCACAACCTCCACCGATTACTACACCCTCTTCTACAGCAGCTCTAGTTGCATTAAGCGCATCTTCAACTCTATCTTTTCTTTCTTTAACTTCAACCTCGGTTGCACCACCAACTTTTATTACAGCGACACCACCAGCAAGTTTAGCCAATCTTTCTTGTAATTTTTCTTTATCGTAGTCAGATGAAGTTTCATTGATCTCAGATCTAATTTGATTACATCTAGCTTCAATTTCTGATTTTTTTCCTTCACCTGCAACAATTGTACTGTTCTCCTTATCAATTTTTACTTTTTTGCACGATCCTAGATCTCCAATTTTAACATTTTCAATCTTAATACCAAGATCTTCGGATATCACTTGTCCGCCGGTTAAAATAGCAATGTCTTCTAACATAGCTTTTCTTCTATCACCAAAGCCTGGAGCTTTAACAGCTACTACTTTTAAACCACCTCTTAATTTATTAACAACTAATGTTGCAAGAGCTTCACCCTCAACATCCTCAGAAATTATCATTAAAGGTCTATTAGCTTGAACAACAGACTCTAAAAGAGGGACCATTGGTTGAAGATTTGTTAATTTCTTCTCCACTAAAAGAACCAAAGGATTTTCCAATTCAGTTGTCATCTTTTCTGTATTAGTAACAAAGTAAGGAGATAAATATCCTCGATCAAATTGCATTCCCTCAACTACATCAAGTTCAGTTTCCACACCCTTTGCCTCCTCAACTGTGATAACTCCTTCATTACCTACTTTTTGCATAGCTTTTGAAATCATATCACCTATAGATTTTTCACCATTAGCAGAAATAGTTCCTACTTGAGCTACTTCCTCATTAGCTTTAACTTTTTTTGAGGATGATTTTAATTTATTGATTACATGCTCAACAGCTTTATCAATACCTCTTTTGATATCCATAGGATTCATTCCTGCAGTAACATACTTTAAACCTTCATTCACAATTGACTGTGTAAGAATAGTAGCTGTTGTAGTTCCGTCACCAGCATTATCATTAGTTTTGCTAGCAACTTCTTTAACCATTTGTGCGCCCATGTTTTCGAATTTGTCTTCTAATTCAATTTCTTTAGCAACAGAAACTCCATCTTTCGTTGTTCTTGGAGCACCGTAAGATTTATCCATAACTACGTTTCGACCTTTTGGACCCAAGGTTACTTTAACTGCATTGGCTAAAGTATTAACTCCTGTCAGCATTTTCGATCTAGCTTCAGTATCAAATTTAATTATTTTTGCCATTTTTTCTCCCTTTATTTTGATTATTTTTTACCTTTTGAAATTCCCATTATGTCTGACTCTTTCATAATGCTATACTCTTTTCCGTCAATTTTTACTTCTGTTCCAGACCATTTTCCGAATAAAACGATATCACCAACCTTAACATCCATGGGCGTTAGTTTTCCATTTTCATTTTTTGATCCTGGACCAACAGCAACAACCTCCCCTTCTTGCGGTTTTTCTTTCGCTGTATCTGGTATTATTATTCCTCCAGCGGTTTTTTCCTCACTGTCTAGTACTTTTATTAAAACTCGGTCGTGTAAAGGTCTAAATTTCATTTTAATCTCCTGTTTGTACTAGCAGATATGGTGAGTTTTATTGAAATTTCAAGAGAAGAAGACATAAATTAGCTAAAAGTCGTGATATTGCTATATTTTATTAACTTTTTTATAAGGTATAAAAAGGACAATTTAATTTGAAAAAACTAGATCATTTAAAGAACATTTTTAACAATTACGATAATTTCATCATCGATCTTTGGGGAGTAGTCCATAATGGGGTTAAGCCATATGAAGGAGCAATTAAAACAATTGAAGAGTTATATAATAACAAAAAAAATTATGTCTTTTTGTCAAATGCCCCTAGGCCAGTTTATGACGTAAGAAAATTTTTAATTGAAAAAATGCAAATAAATAAAAAATTTTTGAATAATATACTTACATCAGGTGAAGCTGCTATAAATTCAATTAAAAACTTCAGTTACGGTAAACTTTTTTTTCATCTAGGCCCTGAAAGAGATAGTAAAATTTTTGAAGGTTTGGAAAATTATAAAACAGAGCTAGATAAATGTGACTATATTTTATGTACAGGTCTCTACGATAGTGAAATGGATAAGTTGAATTTTTATGAAAAATTACTTGAAAACAGTAAGGATAAAAAAATGATCTGTACAAATCCTGATTTAATTGTAGATAGAGGCAATACCCAAGAATATTGTGCTGGAAGTATAGCTAAATTATTTGAAAAGATAGGTGGAGAAGTAGTTTATTTCGGCAAACCGTATAAAGAAATTTATAATTCGATCTTAAATGAAAAAGATAAAGCTTTAGTAATCGGAGATAATTTGAGAACAGACATAAAAGGAGCTAATTTGATAAAACAAGACTCTCTTTTTATAACAGATGGAATTCATAAAAATGAAATTAAAGAGTCAGATAACTTAAGTAATATTTTAAAAAGATATAATGTTGAAACAAATTTTATACAAGAAAAATTACACTGGTAAAAATGAAAATATTCAAAAGTACATCTATAAGTAAAAATTACAAAAATTCGGTAATTGCTGTTGGAAATTTTGATGGAATACATATTGGGCACAAAAAAGTTTTAAGATCTGCCTATAAAAAAGCAAAAAAATTGAAAAAAAAATTTGGACTTTTAACTTTTGAACCTGTTCCAGTAATGTTTTTTAATAAAAAAATTATTAATCATAGACTTGATATACTACCTCAAAAAATTTCTAATTTAAAAAAGGAAAAATTAGACTTTGTTATTATTCAAAAATTTAATAAAAAATTTTCAAAATTAACTTATAAAGATTTTATTTATAAAATATTGTTTCGTAAAATTAAATGTAGATATCTTTATGTGAGCAAAAACTTTAAATTTGGAAATAAGAGAGAGGGCGATGTTTCTAAATTAAAGAAATTTGAAAAAAAATTTTTTTATAAAACAATAATAACACCTCCTTTAAAGAAAAAGAAAAAAACTATCTCATCAACAATAATTAGAAAATTATTAAAAAGTGGTGAATTAAAAAAAGCTAATTACTTATTAAATAGAAAATGGGAAATCATTGGCAAAGTTATTAAAGGTTCTCAAAGAGGAAGAAAAATTGGCTTTCCTACATGCAATATTTTGTTAAAAAAATACATAATACCTAAGTTTGGCGTTTACGCTGTAAATGTAAAAATTAACAATATATCCAAAAAAGGTATAGCAAACATCGGTTATAGACCCACATTTAATGGAAAAAAACTTTTATTAGAGGTAAATATTTTTGGATTTAAAAAAAACCTATATAATAAAAATATCAATGTGATATTTAATAAATTTATAAGACCTGAAAAAAAATTTAATAATATAATAGAATTAAAAAATCAAATTAAAAAAGATATAAAACAAGCAAAATAAAATGTCTAAAGAAAGTTTACAACTTCCCAAAACAGCTTTTTCAATGAAAGCAAATTTACCAAATAAAGAGCCGGATATAATTAAACATTGGGAAAAAATAGATCTATATAAAAAGTTAAGAGAAAAATCTAAAGGAAAAGAAAAATTTGTACTTCACGACGGGCCACCATATGCGAATGGCCACATACATATGGGAACTGCTTTAAATAAAATTTTAAAAGATATTATAACTAGGTTTCATCAAATGAACGGCAAAGACTCTATTTATGTTCCAGGTTGGGACTGTCATGGACTTCCAATTGAGTGGAAAATTGAAGAACAGTATAAAAAAAAGAAAAAAAATAAAGATGAAGTACCTATTAAAGATTTTAGACAAGAGTGTAGAGAGTTCGCTGAAAGTTGGATCGATGTTCATATAAAAGAGTTCAAAAGACTAGGGGTGGTAGGAGATTTTGAAAATTATTACTCTACAATGAGTTATGGAGCAGAAGCTCAAATAGTTAGAGAATTAGGCAAATTTCTTCTAGATGGAAGTTTGTATCAGGGTTTCAAGCCAGTTCTTTGGTCGACAGTGGAAAAGACCGCATTAGCAGACGCAGAAGTGGAATATATGGATCATACGTCAAACACAATATATGTTGGTTTTAAAGTTAAGGAAACGGATAAAGATTTTTTAAAAGATACTACAATCATTATATGGACAACAACACCATGGACGATACCGGCAAATAAAGCTTTAGCCTTCAATAGTAATATTGATTATTCAGTATTAGAAATAGGTGATCTTCAAAATTTTAAAGAAAAAAAAATTGTAGTCGCAACAAATTTAGTAAAAGAAATCATTAAAGCTTGTGAAATTAAAAGTTATAAAGAGTTAAGAAAATTTAAAGGTTCAGAATTTCAAAATACAATTTGTAGCCATCCATTTTTAAAAATGAAATTTGATTATGACGTCCCTATGTTAGATGCGCAATTTGTAAACCTTGAGCAAGGAACTGGTATTGTTCACTGTGCACCAAGTCATGGCCCAGATGACTTTAATTTATGCTTAAAAAATAATATTCCCTCCCTCTATACTGTTGATAACTCAGGACTTTATACTAAAGAAATTCCTTTTTTTGAAAATACACATGTTTTTAAAGCTGACAACATCGTAATAGAAAAACTAAAGGAGCAAAAAAAATTATTAAAAAACGACAAGTTAAATCACACTTATCCGCATTCATGGAGGTCAAAAGCACCACTTATTTATAGGGCTACACCGCAATGGTTCATATCTATGCAGAAAAACGATTTAAGAAAGAAAGCTATTAAATCAATTAATGAAACTAATTTTTTTCCAAAGAAAGGAAAAGATAGACTTTTGTCTATGATAGAGGGAAGACCAGACTGGTGTGTTTCAAGACAAAGAGTGTGGGGAGTTCCTTTACCAATTTTCATAAATAAAAAAACAAAAGAACCTCTAAGAGACCAAAAGGTTATAGATAGAATCGCTGCAATTTATGAAAAACAAGGGTCAGATTGTTGGTTTACCGATGATCCGAAAGTTTTTTTAGGAGATAGCTATGATCCAAATGATTATGAAAAATTAAATGACATTGTTGAAGTATGGTTTGATAGTGGTTCAACACATAGCTTTGTTCTAGAAAAAAGAAAAGATTTAAAATGGCCTGCAGACATGTATTTGGAAGGTTCTGACCAGCACAGAGGCTGGTTTCATTCATCACTATTAGAGTCATGCGGAACTAGAGGTAAAGCACCTTTTAAAAGCATTCTTTCTCATGGATTTGTTGTTGATGGCAAAGGTATGAAAATGTCAAAATCTATGGGAAACGTTATTTCTCCAGAGGACATATTAAAAAATTATGGTGCAGATATTCTTAGAGTTTGGGCTTCTGCATCTGACTATTCTGAAGATTTAAGAATAGATAAAAATATTTTAATACAGCATGCAGAGTCTTATAGAAAAATTAGAAATACCTTTCGTTATATGCTTGGAAATTTAAAAGATAATTTTGAAAAACAAGATTTTGAAAGAATTAATTTAACAGAATTTGATGAACTAGAGCAATTTATATTGCATAAATTATACTTAATAAGCAATTCTGTAACAGAAAACTTAAAAAACTATAATTTTCATAAATTATACAAAGAGCTATTAAATTTTTGTGCTCTGGATCTTTCCTCTTTTTATTTTGATATCAGGAAAGATGTTCTCTACTGTGATGGTTTAAATTCAAAAAAAAGAAAAAATTGTGTTACTGTTCTTAACATTATTCTAGAAAGTCTATTAAAGTGGTTTGCACCAATTTTAGTTTTCACTACAGAGGAGATATACAGTTTAGTTAATAAAAAAAATGATAGTATTCACGAAAATAGCTTTGTGAAGATACCTAAAAATTGGAAAAATGATAAACTTTATGAAAAATGGTCGAATTTATTTAAAATAAAACAAGAAACAAATGTTGCCATAGAAGAAAAAAGAGCAAGTAAAGAGATAGGTTCTAGCTTAGAAGCTGAAATTAAATTAAGTATTAATAAAAAAAAATTTGAATTACTTAATGATATTGACTTGGCTGAGTATTTTATAGTTTCTAAAGCAGTAAAAAAATTATCAGAGAAAAATGAATTAAAAATTGAAGTAAGCAAAGCTAAAGGAAAAAAATGCGAAAGATGCTGGAAAATATTAGAAAATAACTGTACAAGATGTTCAAATTTAGTGGGAAGTGAGCTCTGATTAATTTTCAAAACATAAAAAATAAAATATTAAAAAAAGAAAATATTTATTTTCTTTCTTTTATTGTGATAATTTTTTTTCTTGATAGATATTCAAAAAATTTAATATTAAATCTTTTAGAAAATGAAAAATATCTTTTTATTAATAATTACTTAAATTTAAATTTAGTTTTTAATACAGGTATAGGTTTTGGTCTCTTTAGTTTAAATGCTGGAATATATTACAATATGCTATCAGTTTTAATTTTTACAATAATTTTAATTTTGTTTTATTTAATGTTAAAATCAAAAACAAATGAAAAAATATTTTTTTGCTTTATAATTGGTGGAGCGATAGGAAATTTATACGATAGGATTTTTTACAAAGCTGTGCCAGATTTTATAGATTTTCATATTAAAGACATTCATTGGTTTACTTTTAATATTGCTGATATTTTTATTTCATTAGGAATTATATTCATGATATTAAACGAACTGTTATATAACAAACAAAAGAATGAAAATTAAATATCTTTTTTTATTTATTTTTTTAGTATCGTGTGGTGCTTTTAGTGAAGCAGGTAAGGCACTAAGAAATGAGAAGACCCGAACTACCGATGAATTTTTGATTGAAAAAAAAGGTCCACTATCGATTCCGCCAAAGATGGGTGAATTGCCAAAACCAGGTTCTGATATTAAAACTAAAAAAGAAAATGAAAAAGTTTTAGAAATCATGAGTAATAGCGAAAAATCTGAAGAAAAATCAGAAATTGAAAATATTTTTCTAGAAGAAATCAGAAAGAACTAATGACTCTTAAAAAAAATATTAATTTTGAAAGTTTTATTCCAGTTAATAAATTTAAAAATTTTAACAATTTTAATAAAGCAAAAATTGAACACTTAATAAAAAAAACAAAAGATAACATAAAGGAAAATAAGAACATATTTCATTCTTTTTCAAAAAATTTTAAATTAAATTTTAATTTAGGTGAATTAAAAAAATATAAAAAGTTTAAAAGAATTATTACCATCGGGTTAGGCGGATCAATATTGGGAGCACAAGCGATAAATTTTTTTTTAAAAAATCAAATTAAAAAAGAATTGATTTTTATTAATAATCTTGAGATGGATCAGATTAACAAATTGAATAAAACTAACAATTTAAAAAATTCTTTATTTATTATAATATCCAAATCTGGAAATACTCTTGAAGTGTTATCTATTATTAATTCTCTTAAGAAAAAGGCAAGTTTTAATAAAGAAAATTCAATAATAATTACAGAGAATAAAAAAAGTTATCTCAGTTCTTTTGCGAGAGAATTGAAGATAAAAATTATTTTTCATCGGAAATATATTGGGGGAAGATATTCAATATTCTCTGAGACAGCATTGGTTCCATGTTTTTTGACCGGCATCAATATAATAAAACTTAAAAAAAATATCTTAAATTTTCTTTACAAAAAAAAATCGATTTTAATTAAAAATTTAATAAATTTATCAAAAATATATAATTCGAAAAAAATTAATTCTTTAGTATTATTAAACTATTCACAAGAATTGGAGTACTTCATGCTTTGGTGCCAACAACTTATTGCTGAAAGTTTAGGAAAAAAAGGCAAAGGGAAAATGCCAGTAATTTCTGTGGGACCTCGCGATCATCACAGTCTTCTTCAACTTTATTTAGATGGACCAAAAGATAATTTTTTTTATATTTTTTCATTAAAAAAAGATAAAAAAGAGAAAAAAAATAAAGGACTTTTTAATAACGCACTGAATAATACAAATATGCATGAACTTCTTGAAAATCAAAAGAATGCTATGGTCTCGTTATTCAAAAATAAAAAGATACCCTTTCTTTCTATAGAAATAAAAAAAAAAAACGAGGAAACTCTTGGTGAACTATTTTCTTATTTTATATTAGAAACTGTATTCGTAGCTGAAAATTTAAACATAAATCCATTTAATCAGCCTGCAGTAGAACAGTTAAAAATACTTACAAAACAAAACTTATTCAAAAAGACCCAAAAATAATTTTTGATCTACCGTAATTTTTTTCTAAATCTATTTTTAAATAATCACTTAATTTTTCTTCACAACCACGTTCACGGTGAATAATTACCTTATGATTTTTATTAAATATCTTTTTTTCTTTTATAAGTGTCATAACTTTTAAAAAAGTTATATCCTTATATGGTGGATCTAAAAATATTAAATCAAATTTATCTTTATTATTTATTTTATTTAAATAATTTTTAGTGTCCTGAGCAATTATTTTCACTCTATTAGTTACTTTTAAATCAATAATATTTTTTTTCAAATTTGAAAAAGCCAAAGTATCTTTCTCAACAAATACAACATGGCATAAATATCTTGATAAACACTCAATACCAAATGATCCTACTCCTGAGTATAAATCTAAAACATTTCCTTTTTCTAAATTTAATTGTGTTTTTACTCCATGAGCAATAATATTAAAAATATTCTCTCTAACGTAATCTCGAAGTGGACGAGTATTTGATGAACTAATAAATGATATTTTTTTTCCTTTAAATCTTCCACTTATAATTCTCATAATTTATCTATAACTCTCCAGCCAATATCTTTTCTGTAAAAACCATCTTTCCAATTAATTTTTTTTATTAATTTTATAATTTTTTTTCTTATTTGTTTAAAATTCTGACCTTTGCTAACAATATTTAAAACTCTTCCTCCTGCTGAATATATATTTTCATTATTTAATTTAGTTCCCGCATGAAAAATAAATAAATTTTTATTTTCCTTTATTCTATGAAATTTAATAATTCCCCCTTTTTTGTAATTGCCAGGGTATCCTTTGGAGCATAAAACAATGGTCATACATTTGTTTTTTTCCCATATTAATTTTAACTTTTTCAATTGATTTTTTAAGCAATAGTTTATTATTTTAAAAAAATCAGTTTTAAGTCGAGGCAATATAACTTGACACTCTGGATCTCCCATTCTGACATTGTACTCGATTAAATATGGATTTTTATTTATTATCATCAGACCAACATAAAGAAAGCCTCTATAAAATTGTTTTTTGTCTTTTAAGGCTTGTAAAGTAGGCTTTACAATTCTCGTTATAATTTTCTTCTCTAATTTTTTATCTATAATTGGAGCTGGGGAATATGCACCCATGCCCCCAGTGTTTGGACCTTTTTCTTTTTCGTATACTCTTTTATGATCTTGAGCTGTTCCGAAATTAATAAAACTTTTCTTATCAACAATTAAAAAATAACTAGCTTCTTCTCCTTTTAAGAATTCCTCTAGAACGACCTTTTTTGAACTCTTAAATTTACCTTGAAAAATCTGTTTAGAAATTTCAAAAGCTCGTTTTTTTGTTTTGCAAATTACTACACCTTTTCCCGCTGCTAATCCATCTGCTTTTACCACTACTGGTAATTTAAATTTATTAATTGAGTTATTAAAATCTTTTTTATTGTTGCAAACTTTAAAGTTTGCAGTCGGAATATTATACTTCTTACAAATTGATTTCATAAAAGCTTTTGAGCCCTCAAGCTGAGATGCATACTTATTTGGGCCAAATACCTTTATTCTATTTTTCTCAAGAAAATTTACTATTCCTTTAACTAGCGGTTCTTCAGGACCAACTATTACCATTTCAATTTCATAATCTTTCAGGTTTTTAAGTAATAATTTGAAATCAAGAAAGTTTATATCCAGATTTGTTGCTATTTTAGCTGTTCCTGCATTCCCAGGTATACAAAAAATTCTATTGATATTTTTAGAGTCTTTTAACTTTTTACATAATGCGTTCTCACGACCACCACTACCTATTAAAGCAATATTCATATTAAAAGATTTGTTATATATTACTTAAATTATGAGCAGAATAAAAGCAAAGTTAAAATACTTAGCTAACACCTTTGAAATAATTGAAAAGGGAGATTATGTTGAGTGTGCTATTTCAAAAAAAAAAATCCCTATCGAAAATTTAAACTACTGGAATGTTGAGCTTCAAGAAGCTTATTTTTCACCAGAGGAAGCAAAACAAAGATTTGAAAAATTAAAATAAATTTATTAATAATTATTTCCATCTATTATGTGTTAAGATCCATTGACCAGGATCCCTGAGTATTAACTTTTCAATAATAGTATTAATTTTTTTTGTAATCAGTTCTTTGTTCTTTTTTTCATTTTCTGAAATAAAGATGGGATCTAATATTTCCATTTCAAACCTATCATCCTGACTTCTTGAAATATAAATAGGCACTATATCGCAATCAAAACGAGAAGATAATTGTGCTGGCAGAGTAGTTGTGTGTGCACCACCATTAAAAAAATCAATTCTTGGTCCCTCACTCACTCTTTGGTCAACCATTAATGCAATGCTGTAACCTTTTTTCATATATTCTAGAGACTCTTTCACTCCATTTAATCCTTTTTTAATCTGATTTTCGCATACAAAACTTTTCCTTAGATACTCCATAAATGGATTTAAAAACATATTATTTAAAGGTCTGTAGATTGTTGCTAGTTTAGCTTTCGCCCTTGTCAATTCCATAGACATCAACTCATAATTGGCAAAATGTCCAGATATGAATACTACAGGTTTATTTTTCCTTATAATCTCGTCAATAGCTTTTTTATTTTTAATATTAATATGATCAGATTTTTTTTTGAAAATATTTAGAAAAATGTATTCTACAAATGTTTTACCGTAGTTGGACCACATTTTATCTATTATTATTTCTTTTTCTAAATTACTTTTTTCAGGAATAATTCTACTCAAATTATCTAAAATAATTTTTTTGGATTTAAAAATGTTTCCAACTTTTATAAAAATAAAAGAAAAAATTATTCTACTTATTTTTAGACCAAGTATTTTTGATACGATATAAAAAAAATAAATTATAATTGATTGAAGAAAATAAAAAATTTTTTTTTTCATAAATTTTTTAACAACTCCCTTTCAAAACTTTTATCGTTTATTATTTTCAAATCTACAGAAACATAGTTTAAGTTTTTTAAACCTGATGGTTTAATTCTAAAAAAATCTTTTTCAGTGGTTAATAATGTTAAACCATCTTCTTTTGCTTTTAATACTAAATTTTCTATCTCTTTTTTTGTGTAATTATAATGATCTGGAAATGAAATTTCTCGTTTAACTTTCAAACCATTATCCCTCAACAACCTGAAAAAGCTTTCTGGACTTCCTATTCCAGCAAATGCCAAGATTTTCTTAGTTTTAAATTTTTTTAAGTTTTTGATTATATATTTTGATTGGTAAATTTCGATATTATTAGAAATAGATTTTAATTTTTTCTCAAAAGTGATATTACGTTTTCCATTAATTACCGCTATTTGACAATTATTAACATTATTTAATTTCTCTCTAAGTGGACCTGCAGGTAATACAAAACCGTTTCCAACAAGATCAGAACTATTAAAACAGACTATATTTAAATCTTTAATTACAGAGACATCTTGAAGACCATCATCCATAATTACAACATTGTTTTTTTGAGACTCTGCTTTAGAAATCGATAACGTCCTATCTTTGTCATAGAAAAACTGTTTAACTTTACTTTTTGTAAAATTAATTTCATCTAGGTGGGAATTGTAATACTTTCTTATAATTGCGGGCTTAAACTTTCTTTTTTTTAGCAAGTTATAAATATAAATACTTAATGGAGTTTTACCTGTTCCACCAATAAAAATGTTACCAACGCAAATAACTGGAATATTAGACCTAAAACCTTTTATAAAATGCGTCTTAAAAATATTAAATATTATTGTAACTAAACATAATGGAAATAAACAGATAGATAAAAAATTTATATCATTCCAAAACTTAGGCTTTTTAAACTTCATTTACTTAATCTCAAAATCTCTTTTGTTGTTAAATTTAATATTTGTTCTCCATATAAATTAATTTGATCTATATTTCTTTTATTTTTTACATTTTTATTATTAAAGTCTTCAATTAAATTTTTAGTTAAATCAATTTCATTAGTAATTTCACATGCAATTTTTTTTTCTTTTAAAAATTTATATATTTCTTTAAAGTTAGATATATAGGGCCCGTGATAAATCTTACATCCGCATTTGGCAGGCTCTATTGGATTTTGACCTCCAACTTTTATTAATTTCTTTGATAACGATTTTCCCATAAATATACTCTCACAATTTTGAAAATAATTAATCATTTCTCCAATTGAATTAACAATTAAGATTTCTGAGTCTTTAGATATATCCTCAAACTTATTAATTATTTGGCTTTTAAGGTTAAAATCACCGCTAATTTTATTAATTTGACTAGATCTGTTTATATGGCGAGGAATAATTATTGTAACAATTTTTATTCCTTTTTGTTTTAATAAATTATGTGTTTTTAAAATTATTTTCTCTTCATCTGGATGAGTGCTTGCAGCACACCAAATATGATGTCTGATAAAAATAGACTTCATATCAATATATTTTTCATCGCTATTTATATTTGTACAGAATTTTAAATTACCAAAAAATTTTACGTTTTTTGCTCCTAAAGATTTCAAATTTTTCTCAGACTCTTTACTCGACGAAAGACATAAATCATATAAACCAAATAATTTTGATGATAAGCGAGACACCAACTTCCATCTTTTAAATGTTTTCATTGTAATTCGTCCATTAAGCAAAACTAAAGGTATTTTTCTTCTAGTTATTTCAAGGAGGTAATTAGGCCAAATTTCAGAATCTACAAATATCACTAGCTCAGGCTCCCAATGGTTAATAAACTTTTTTACTAAAAATTGAACATCCAAGGGAAAGAAACGGTGTTGAACATTATCTCCATTGAATTTTTTTCTCTCTATTAGTCGACTGGAACTCAACGTTGTTGAAGTAAGTAAAATAAAAACGTCCTCATTTTCTTTTGTTAGCTTTGAGATTAAAGGAAAAACACTGTTTGTTTCACCTATACTTGAAGCATGTATCCATATAATTTTTTTATTTTTGGGTAAAAAATAATCATTCACTGATATCTTTTCGATAAATCTTTTTTTATCTTCTTTATTGAAATACCTTCTAAAAAAAATAGTTAATACAAAAATTGGGAACAAAAAAAAAGTTAAAGCTCTATAGAAAAAAATCATAAATCCTTATTTTAATTGTTTTTCATATAGTAATTTGTAATAGTCACAATTTTTAATTAGTTCTTCGTGAGTACCCGAGTCTACTAAATTTCCTTTTTTTATTACAAAAATTTTATCTGCATTATGAATAGTTGATAATCTGTGTGCTATAACAAGTGTTGTTTTATTTTTTGTTAAATTTTTAATAGCATTTTGAACGACTTCTTCTGACTCTGCGTCTAATGATGAAGTTGCTTCATCAAGAAGAATTATTGGGGATTTTTTAAGAATGGCTCTAGCAATTGAAAGCCTTTGTTTTTGACCACCAGAGAGTCTTATGCCATTTTCACCTATTAAAGTATCGTGTTTTTGAGGCATATCTCTAATAAACTCATCAGCAGCAGCGAATTTACATGACTCAAAAAACTCTGCCTCTGAGGCATCTTTATTGGCATATAAAATATTTTCTTTAACTGAATTGTCAAAAAGTATTACATCTTGGCTAACAAGTGAAATTGATTTTCTTAAAGATTTTAAGTTTACAGACCTAGTGTTTTGCCCATCAATATAAATCTCACCATTTTGAGGGTCGTAAAATCTTGGTAGCAAGTTAATTATTGTACTCTTACCTGCACCGCTATGACCTACGAACGCTGCCATAGATCCACCTTTAATATCAATATTTATATCTTTTATCGCTTTATCATTTGAGTTTTCATATTCAAAACTAACATTAGAAAATTTTATATTTCCGGTAGATGGTTTAAGATCAGGAAGATTCTGATCGTTGTTAATCGTGATTGGTTTATCAATTACTTTGTAAATTCTTTTAGCTCCTGCCGCGCCAGAAAAAACTATCATATTAATTGTGGCTAACGAACGTATAGGTTGATAAGCAAGCATCATTGCAGCTAAAAATGAAAAAAATTGATTTACTTGTAATTCGCCAGAAGAAATTAATGATCCAGAAAAAAATATAAACCCAGCAATCATAAATCCAGTTAATATTTCCATTAATGGTGTTGCTCTAACAATGATTGAAGATATTTTTGCACCTTTATTAACCATTTCAAAAATAATATTTTTGGATTTTTGAAATTCGACCTCCTCTTTTTGGTAAATTCTGATCATTTTTGATGCTTTTAAAATTTCGGATAAATGAGCAGTTAATCTTCCTGATATTTCCCCAGCCTCTGAAACAGCTTTACCTATTCGTTTGCCTAGGGATTTTGCTAAACCAGCTGCTAAAGGCATCATTATCAATGCAAATAAAGTAAGTTTCCAGTTTTGGTAAAGCATTACACCAACTAAAGCAATTAATGTCATGGAGTCTTTCATTACATTAAGTATACCAGTGCTACATAAAGAATTAACCTGTCCAGCATCAAAATTAATGTTTGAAATGAATTTACCCGAGTGTTTTTTTTCAATTGTTGCAATATCAGTATTTAATATGTATTTAGCAACTTTTGTTTGAAGTTCACCTGAAATTTCTTGGCCAGTTTTAATAAGCAAAATTCTTGCTACGTATAAACAAACACCTTTGGATGAAAATGCTATTATAATTGCAAGCGGTATTACCCAAGCAAAAGTTTGATTGTTTTCAATAAATATTTTTTTTACAGCTGGATCTAATAACCAGGCTATAGCCGAAGTGCTCAAAGAAACTATTAAAGATAAAAAAAGTGATAAAAAAATTCGATTTAAGTACCTATTTACATGATCCCTATAAAGTCTTTTCAAGATAATTTTTAATTCTTTAAATTCCATTTTATAAAGATAAAGTTAAAAAAGTTAAAAATAAATAAAATCCAGAAAAGTTATTTATCTTAAATGCTTCCATACATGTTTCTGGTTTTCTTTTGTTAAAAATATTTATTTGATAAAATAAGGTTGTAAAAAAGACCAATAATGGAAATAAAAAGTAAAAAGAATTCATATTAAAATAAAAAAATATTAATAGTATAAGAAAACTCATCACGTAACATAACAAAACAAATTTTTTTAACATTGATTTAAATTTAATTGATGTTGACTTTACTCCTATAATTTCATCGTCTATAATATCTTGAGACCCATAAATAGTGTCATATCCCAATGTCCAAAATATGGCCGCTAAATAAATTAAAAATATATCTATATTTAAAAAATCAGTAATAGATGCCCAAGCCATTATTATTCCCCAATTGAATGTCAAACCTAAAAAAAGTTGTGGCCAGTAAGTAATTCTTTTCATAAAAGGATAAGTAAAGGCAAGTGTCATAGAGGCAAGACCTAAAAAAATTGTTAAAAAATTAAATTGAATTAATATGCAAAATGCTAAACCACAGAGTACAATTACATATATTATTGCTCTTTTAACAGATATTAAATTTGCAGCTAATGGTCTGCCTTGTGTTCGCTTAACTTTTTTGTCTAGTTTTCTATCAACTATATCATTTACAATACATCCGGCACTTCTCATTAAAACAGCACCTAAAAAAAATAAAACAATGTAAAATAAAAAAGTTTCTATATCCTCATTAAAAGAATAGGCATAAGCTAATCCCCAACTGCAAGGCCAAAATAAAAGCAAATAACCAATTGGCCGATTTAATCTGGTAAGATTAATGAATATTTTTAAATCTTTCATTTAAATATGCCTTGTAAATACCAAACGTAATATACATAATCAATTTGATTCGTATGGATATTGATTACACAGTAGCAGCCTTAATGTTTCCAGCTATTCCTTTAATGATGACGATGTATAGCAATCGATTTCATACATTAAGTGCTCTGATAAGGAAAATACACGATCAATATACTTTTGAAAAAAAAGTTCCTCCAGAGTGGGAGAACCAACTTCATGTTTTAAATAAAAGAACAAACTATTTGAAATACGTTATGGGTTTTGCATCTTTTGGTTTTCTTTTTAATATGCTAACAGTTTTACTGCTTTATCTAGATCTTGTTTTTCAAGCTAGATTAAGCTTTGCTTTTTGTTGTCTTTGTATGATTTTATCTATTTTTATATTTTTACAAGAAGTAAGACTATCTAACGAGGCATTAAAGTATCATTTAAGCGACATGGCCTCAATGAAAAAAGATTTATAATTTTTTATTTAACAAATTTTTTTTAAATAAAGAAATACCATTCTTAATTTTATGATTGTAAGACTCCTTAAAGGTATTTAGTTGCCAACCTTTCATTCTAGAAATAATATCCTCTAAGTTTTTTGATTTCCATTCACTAGTTGTTTTCTCATCTTTCCATAAAATTTTTTCTTCATCAGTTCTTGCACAACCATAACAATATCCTGTTACTGGATCAGTTTTACATATACTAATACATGGAGAAATTATTTTTTCACTCATTAAGGAATTAAAATTGCTGGACCTAATAATTTTCGAGCTTCTAAGTCAGCATGAGCTTGTTTAGCTTCTGCTAACTTATATTTTTTTGATATCTTAATTTTTATTTTCCCAAATTTTATTTTTTCGAATATTTTATCCGCACCTTCCTGAAGTTCTTTTCTATTTGTAAAATATTGTGCAATTGAAGGCCTTGTTAAATATAAACCTTTTGGCTGAATATCCTTTGGTACATTTACAGGATCTAACGGACCAGACGCATTACCGAAACTTATCATCATACCCCTAGTTTTTAGACAGTTTAAAGATCCATAAAATGTTTTTTTACCTACACCATCGAATACCGCAGGCACACCCTCGTTATTGGTAATTTTTAGAACTTCTTTTGAAAAATCATCTTTAGTATAATTTATAACGTGTGAATAACCATTTTCCTCAGCAACTTTTATCTTATCATCTGATCCTACTGTTCCAATTACTTTTGCCCCAATGCTATTAGCCCACTGAGCAAAGATTTGGCCTACGCCACCAGCTGCTGCATGAAATAAAACTAATTCACCAGCTTTCAACTGATAAGTTTTTGTCAATAAGTAGTTTGTTGTTAAACCTTTTGTTATTAAAGTAGCAGCAATTTCATGAGAAATACCTTCTGGAACTTTTATAGCAATTTTTGCAGGAATTATTCTTTGTTGAGCGTATGCTCCAAGCGGAATAGAAGCATATGCAATGTTATCCCCTTTATTAAACTCAGTTACATTACTTCCAACTTCATCAACTTTTCCTGCAGCCTCTAAACCAATACCGCTTGGTAGTTTTACAGGATACAAACCCGATCTATGATAAGTATCAATGTAATTTAAACCGATGGCATGATTAGTCACCTTAATTTCATCTGGGCCAGGAGCACCTACATTTACATCTTGTAGTTCTAAAACTTCAGGGCCACCATTCTTTGTAATAATTATTGATTTAGGCATTTGAAGTGAAACGTACTTGAACTTTTAATATTTAGCAAATGTTCCGTTATTATAATCTTGAATAGCTTCAAGTATCTCTGCTTTTGTGTTCATTACAAATGGACCACCCCTAGCAATAGGTTCTCCAATAGGCTTGCCTGCTATAAATAAAAATTCTGTGTTTTTTTCTGCTTTTATTTTAAGTTCACTTCCTCGCTCTAATAAAATTAAATTTGAGTCACCGGCCTTTTCGTGAATCTTTTTTCCAATTTTTAAATCCCCTTTAAGAATATAAACAAAAGAATTATGACCAGATGGAACCTCACATTTAAATTCTTTTCCTTCTTTCAATATTACATGAAAATAAATTGGCTCAACATTATGGTTTTTTTCCGGTCCCTCTACATTCATATATTTTCCTGCAATTACTTTCACAGTTTTCTCCTTATCTGAGTGAATACCAAGTTCTTTACTTTTTATATAAATGTATTCAGGTTTATTTTTTTTCAATTTAGCTGGCATATTTATCCAAAGTTGAAAACCTAATAACTTTCCTCCTGACATTGCTGGCATCTCTGAATGAATAATTCCTCTTCCAGTCTTCATCCATTGAACATCTCCTGGGGCCATTATTCCTTTTGCGCCGGTACTATCTTGATGTTCAAATTCACCATTTAACATATAAGTAACTGTTTCGATTCCTCTATGAGGGTGAGGAGGAAATCCTGCAATATAATCGTCTTTGTTTTCGGAACCAAACTCATCTAGCATTAAAAAAGGGTCAATATAATCTGCTTCTGGAGTTCCAATGCTTCTTTTTAATTTTACCCCAGCACCGTCCGAAGCATTAATAGCTTTGATAATTTTTTTTATTTCTATTTGTGACATAAATTAAATATATCTTAAGTTTACACTATATCAAGTAGCTGCGTTAAGTTGCCAATTTCATTCTTTGGATAATAATCAAGGTTGTCAAAATGAGATTTACCTCTGTTAACCCAGACTGAGTTATATCCGTAGTTTCCACCACCCGACACATCCCAAGTATTAGCACTTAAAAAAATTATTTCTTCAGGTTTTATTTTATATTTTTTAATTGGAAGATCATAAACCTTAGAATTTGGTTTATAAATTTTTACTTCCTCTACAGAAAAGAGATCATCAAATAAATTATTTAAATTATTGCTTTTTACAAGCTCTTCGAGAAGTTTTGGAGTACCATTTGAAAGAATTGCTAATTTAAATTTTTTTTCTTTTAGATTCGTTAAAACCTTTTTCACTTCAGGATAAGGAGATAAAATTTTATAAAGATTTAATAATTCGTTTTTTAAACCACTTTCAATATTGAAAACTTTCATTGACTTATCCAAACTATCTTCAGTTACCTGCCAAAAATCTTTATGTTTTTTCATTAAACTTCTTAGCCAAGTATATTCAAGTTGAGTGGTTCTCCAGAAGTTTGCAAAATTTTCCCATTTACCACCTATTTTATTCTTACATTTCTCAGCGGCTGAATTAACATCAAATAGAGTACCGTATGCATCAAATACAATAGCTTTTGGTTTCATAAATTATTTTAAGTTATGGGATCCATCACACAATGGTTGATCTTTTGTTTGTTTACAGGTGCAGAAAAAAACTTTTTTAGATTGCTCAGCTTTAAAAACTAAAGGTGAAAATTCTGTCTCTTTATGAGATCCATCACAAAAAGGCTGCTTTAAACTTTTTCCGCATGTGCACCAGAAGTATGATTTACCCTCTAATACATCTACTCCCACTGGAGAGTTTCCTGCTCTTTGTGCCTTGGTCATAAAGTTTATCCTTTAATTAATTTTAATTTGTTTTTAATATGTATTTTAATTATGAATATTAGATTATATCACCCCAATAGTATAGTTGAAAACTCAACAAATTTATTATCAAAAGAGCACACCCACTATGTTGCAAATGTTATGAGATTAAAACGAGGATCAATTGTAAATTTATTTAATAGTGAAGGTGAATGGGAAAGTGAAATAATCTTTTGTGAAAAAGAAAGAGTAGAAGTAAAATTTTTGAAAAAAATTAAAGAGCCTCAAAAAAAAAATAAAATTGAACTCGCTATCTGCTTAGTAAAAAAAAATCCTATGGAAATAATTTTACAAAAAGCAACGGAACTTGGCGTTAGTAAAATTATTCCAATAATTTCAGAAAGGACAGAAGTTAAAGAATTAAATTATGATAGAGCAAAAAAGATAACTATTGAGGCTACAGAACAATCAAATCAAATGTTTCCACCTGAAATTTTAGAAGCGGTTAAATTAAAAGATTTTTTAAAAAATTTAGATAAGACTACTAAACTTTTATTTGCTGATGTTAACTCAAAAGATAATTTGAGTTTTAAAAAATTAAACAATTTCAAATCTTTAAGTATTTTAATTGGTCCAGAAGGTGATTTTTCCCCATCAGAACGAGAGACCATTTTATCATTTCCTCAAGTTGTACCATTTACATTATCCAAAAATATACTGAGATCGGACACTGCTGTTATAAGCGCTATTTCTCTAGTTAATTTTATCAATAATTTACCTTAATTGTCGCATTTATTGAATTTGTTAAAGTATTAAAAAGTTGTATAAAAATTAAAATGCATAAACTTATTCTTTTAATAGCACTGGTAATTAGCCCAATTAATCTCTTTGCTGAGCAACCAAAAGATTGGCAGCTTGGATTTCAAAAAGCTGCGTCAGGTCACATGGAAGATTTAGTTTGGTTTCATGATTACATGTTATTACCAATAATCACTGCGATAACAGTTTTTGTTTTATTTTTAGTTATTTACGCTTGTATACGATATAGAGCAGCAAGAAATCCTGTTGCATCTCAAACTAGTCATAATACGTTTATTGAAATTATTTGGACATTAGTTCCTTGTTTAATTTTAATTGTTATGGCAGTACCATCTTTTAAACTCTTGTACGAGCAAGATGAAATTCCTCCAGCTGATGTAACAATTAAAGCTGTAGGTTATCAGTGGTACTGGGGTTACGAATATCCTGATGAAAATATAATTTTTGACTCCTATATGATTGAGGAAAAAGACTTAAAACCTGGACAACCTAGACTTCTAAGTGTAGATAATGAGATAGTTGTTCCAGTAAATAAAGTAGTAAAAGTTTTAATTACAGCTAATGACGTACTGCACGCTTGGGCATTACCTTCTTTTGGTGTTAAAAGAGATGCAGTGCCTGGAAGAATAAACGAAACTTGGTTTAAAGCAGATAGAACAGGCACTTTTTATGGTCAATGTTCTGAATTATGTGGAATTAAACATGCTTTCATGCCAATTACTGTCAATGTGGTTTCTCAAGAGGAATATGATAAATGGTTGGAAGAGGCAAAACAGAAATTTGCTAAAGAAGAACTTGGTTTAAATAATAAAAAAGTTGTAAAAAGAATTTTAGAGGGAGAAATTAAATAATGTCAACTATCACAGCAGACTCACACAGTCATACACCGACAGGTTGGAAAAGGTGGGCGTACTCAACTAATCATAAAGATATAGGTACAATGTATTTAATTTTTGCAATTGTAGCAGGATTAATCGGTTCTGCTTTTTCAGTTTTAATGAGAATGGAGTTGATGTATCCAGGGGATGGCATCCTTGGAGGTAATCACCATCTTTACAATGTTTTGGTAACTGGTCACGGATTAATCATGATTTTTTTCATGGTCATGCCTGCAATGATAGGTGGATTTGGTAATTGGTTCGTCCCTATAATGATAGGTGCACCCGACATGGCATTTCCTCGAATGAATAATATTTCATTTTGGTTGTTACCTGTGGCTTTAATATTATTACTTGCTTCAATTTTTGTTGATGGACCTCCAGGTCAGACTGGAGTAGGAGGTGGTTGGACTATTTATCCTCCTTTATCTTCTAAGACTGGTCAGCCAGGTCCAGCGATGGATCTAGCAATATTAAGCTTACATATTGCAGGCGCATCCTCAATTTTAGGAGCTATTAATTTTATTACTACAATTTTAAACATGAGAACTCCTGGAATGACGTTGCACAAGATGCCCTTGTTTGCTTGGTCGATTTTAGTTACAGCGTTTCTTCTTCTTTTATCACTTCCAGTTTTAGCAGGAGCCATTACGATGTTGCTAACCGATAGA
The DNA here is from genome assembly GCA_902620525.1 of uncultured Pelagibacteraceae bacterium. Classification (GTDB taxonomy): domain Bacteria; phylum Pseudomonadota; class Alphaproteobacteria; order Pelagibacterales; family Pelagibacteraceae; genus Pelagilacustribacter. Next base: position 72,040 of record CACNIK010000002.1, read on the forward strand.
AACTTTGGAACTGCATTTTTTGAAGCGCAAACCGGCGGTGATCCAGTTTTATTTCAACACTTATTTTGGTTTTTTGGTCATCCTGAAGTATATATTTTAATTTTGCCAGGCTTTGGAATGATAAGTCACATTGTTTCGACATTTTCAAAAAAACCAGTCTTTGGATATTTAGGTATGGCATATGCAATGGTGGCGATTGGAGTTGTTGGCTTCGTAGTTTGGGCACATCATATGTACACTGTTGGTTTAGACACTGATACAAAAGCATACTTCTTAGCTGCAACCATGATAATAGCTGTGCCAACTGGAATAAAAGTATTTTCTTGGGTAGCAACAATGTGGGGTGGTTCTATAAGCTTTAAAACACCAATGTTATGGGCAATAGGTTTTATAGTTTTATTTACCCTCGGAGGTGTAACAGGAGTAGTTTTAGCTAATGCCGGTGTTGATACAGCTCTGCACGATACATATTATGTAGTTGCCCACTTTCATTACGTATTATCTTTAGGCGCAGTTTTTGCAATATTTGCTGGATTTTATTATTGGTTTAGCAAAATGTCAGGGTATGAATATTCTGAATTTTTAGGTAAATTACATTTTTGGTTAACATTTGTTGGGGTAAATTTAATATTTTTTCCTCAACATTTTTTAGGACTTGCTGGAATGCCAAGAAGATACGCAGATTACCCTGATGCTTTTGCAGGTTGGAATTATGTTTCTTCCATTGGCTCATACATATCTTTAATTGGAGTAGGAGTTTTTTTGTTAAACTTACTTTACTCATTTATTAAAAAAAGAGCTGCAGCTCAAAATCCTTGGGGAGAGGGTGCTACAACTTTAGAGTGGACAGTAGCTTCACCACCTCCTTTTCATACTTTTGAGGAACTACCAAAGGTAAAATAAATTGATACAGGCAGGCATTAGAGAAAAAAATATTAAGCAGTCTAACTTTTACTTTGACTCATTTTTCAATTTAATGAAACCTAGGGTAATGTCTTTGGTATTATTTACCTGTATGGTCGGACTTATAATAGCACCAAACCAAGTTAGTTATTTAAATTCTGTTTTATCTTTAATTGCTGTTGCTCTAGGCGCGGGAGCTGCCGGAACTTTAAACATGTGGTACGAGTCTGATTTAGACGCTTTAATGACTAGAACTTGTTTAAGACCAATACCAACAGGCCAGGTGACAAAAAACCAGGCATTGTTTTTTGGAGTTTTACTATCAATAGGATCTGTCTCGTTATTATACTTTTCATCTAATCTAATGTCTGCATCTTTATTGTTATTAACTATATGTTTTTATTTTTTCATTTACACAGTTTGGTTAAAAAGAAGAACACCACAAAACATTGTTATAGGTGGCGCAGCTGGTGCTCTTCCTCCAGTCATAGGATGGACTATTGCAACTGGCTCATTATCTTTAGAACCTTTGATACTATTTTTAATTATTTTTCTATGGACCCCGTCTCACTTTTGGGCATTGAGTATTTATAAGTCTAAAGATTACAAAAAAGCCAAGATACCTATGCTCCCTATAATTTACGGAATCGAAAAGACAAAAAAAAATATATTTATCTACTCTCTTTTAATGTTACCAACAATATCTGCCCCGTATTATATGAGTTTCCTCTCTAAAATTTACTTTTATCCAACTCTAGCGCTAACGATTTATTATATCTATTTGTGCGGAACCCTTTTAAAAGTAAAAAAAAGTAAAGAAGTAAATACTTTAGCTAGAAAAATATTTTTGTACTCTATTTTTTACTTGTTCGTAATTTTCTTATTAATTTTATCAGACCATTTTTTAATGAGGTTTTATGGATAAAAAAAAGAAAAATATAATTACTGCTCTTTTGTTAGTTGTATTTATGTTATTTTTATTTTTGCTTACCTTTTATAATATTGGAATATATAATAGGGAAATTTAAATGAACAAAAAAACTCTTACACCTATTGTGCTTGCAGGAATATTTTTTTTGATGCTAGGTTTATCTTTTGCAGCAGTTCCACTTTACGATTTGTTTTGTAGGGTAACTGGGTTTGGGGGCACAACACAAAACGCTGAAAATAAAGAAATACCAAATATTGTAATTAACAAAAATTACAAAATACGGTTTGATACAAATTCAAATGGAGCCTTAGATTGGAAATTTTATCCAGAGAAAAACACAATGAATTTAAAACCTGGAGAAGTACATACTGTAAAATTTTTCGTGGAAAATGAGTCTAATCAACCGACATCCGGGTCAGCTACTTTTAATGTTTCTCCATCACCTTTTGGTGTATATCTAAACAAAATTGGTTGCTTTTGTTTTGAAAAACAAACTTTAAACCCAGGGCAAAAAAGGAACTTTGTATTAACATTTTTCTTGGATCCAAAAGTTGTAGATGATAATAAAACTAACAATATTTCTGACGTTACATTATCATTTACTTTTTTTTCGTCAGATTATTACAAAAAGGGTAGCGCTTAAATGTCATCAGGAGAAAAAAAGCACGATTACCACTTAGTTGATCCTAGCCCATGGCCGATATTTACATCATTTGCTTGTTTGGTTTTAGCAATAGGTGCAGTTTATTATTTTCATACTAAAGCTTTGTGGTTGTTATTAATCGGAACAGCATTTTTAATTTATGGATCTTTTATGTGGTTTAGAGACGTTGTTGATGAAGCAGAAAAACAAGGTCATCACACTATGGTAGTTCAGATAACTCATAGATATGGAATGACACTTTTTATTGCTTCAGAAGTTATGTTTTTTGTTGCCTGGTTCTGGGCATTTTTTAATGCGAGCTTATTCCCAACAGAAGCGATCGGGAAAATATGGCCTCCTGCGGACATAAAAACTTTTGATCCATGGGACATACCGCTGATAAACACATTAATCTTATTACTATCAGGTACGACAGTAACTTGGGCACATCATGCAATGATTGAGAATGACAGAAAAGCTTTAGTTAACGGATTAATTGCAACTGTATTTTTAGGTTTTGTATTTTCCTGTTTCCAGGCATATGAATATCATCATGCCACTTTCACGATAGATGGAAATATTTATGGATCAACTTTTTATATGGCTACAGGTTTTCATGGTTTTCATGTTATCATAGGAACAATTTTTTTAGCGGTATGCCTTTATAGATCAATTAAAGGTCATTTTAAACCAGATCACCACTTTGGATTCGAGGCAGCAGCTTGGTACTGGCACTTTGTAGATGTCGTTTGGTTATTTCTTTTTGCTGCAATCTATATTTGGGGAAGTTAGAAATATTTGAGAAATATATCTTTTAATATTTTTGTTTTTTTTTCCATAATACTTTTTTGTTCACTTGGTACTTGGCAAGTCTATAGATTACAATGGAAACTTGATCTCATTAGTGAAATTAATTATGGATTAAATTCTGAACCTGTATTTTACTCAAACTCAAATTTAGTAAACTATCAAAAAGTAAAATTTAATGGAATTTTTGACTTTGAAAAACAAATATATCTTTATAGTTTGAATAGCAAAGGAACCCCAGGATTCGATATAATTACCCCACTAAAGATTAATTCTAACGAAATTCTTCTTGTTAATAGAGGTTGGATCAATAAAGATCTTAAAGGAAATAAAAATATTAATAATATTAAATCTAAATCTTTTGAGGGTATTGTAAAAAAGATAACTAAACCCAATCTGTTTAAACCTGAAAACGATATTAAAAATAATATATGGTATTCTTTAAAACTAGAGGATCTTGAAAGTTTTACGGGATATAAACTAAATAACTTTGTTTTGTTTTTGCAAAACAGTCAAAGTAGTTTAATTAAGAATAAAATTGTCAGCCCAGATTTGCCTAACAATCACCTCAAATACGCTATAACTTGGTATTCTGTAGCACTTTCAATATTATTATATTTTTTATATTTTAGAAAAAGACAATGAATTACATAAGCACTAGAAATAAATCTTTAAATTTTGATTTTAGTAGCATTTTTTTAAGAGGTTTAGCTCCAGACGGGGGCTTATTTCTACCTAACAAAATAAAAAAATTCAGTGAAAAAGAATTAAAAGACCTGAGTAAACTTAATTACATAGACTTAGGTGCTGAGATTATATCAGAGTTTTGCGTACCTGTTTTAAATAAGAATAAAATCAAATTAATTCTTGAAAAAGCTTATTCAAATTTTAATACAAAAAATATTGTTGAAATTAAAAAAATAGACAATATTAATTTGCTTGAGCTTTACCACGGTCCAACTTTAGCATTTAAAGATATTGCAATGCAGGTAATTGGATTAATGTACGAAGCACTAAATTTAAACGAAAAAAAAATAAATATAATAGTTGCAACATCAGGCGATACGGGTTCTGCAGCAATAGCTGCACTAAAAGAAAAAAAAAATATCAACCTGTTTGTTTTGCACCCTCACGAAAAAATTTCTAACATTCAACGCAAAATAATGACAACATGTGTTTCTAATAATATTTATAATTTAGCCGTTAAAGGAAATTTTGATGACTGCCAAAAAATTGTTAAACAAATGTTTAATGATGAACAATTTAGAAAAAAAATAAATATGTCTGGTGTAAATTCAATTAATTGGGCAAGAATTATTTGTCAGATTGTTTATTATTTTTACGCATATTTTCAAATGTCATCTAAGGTAAATTTTTCTGTTCCAACTGGAAACTTTGGAGATGTTTACGCGGGCTATATTGCTAAAAAAATGGGATTGCCTATAGATAAGTTAATAGTAGCAACAAATGAAAACGACATATTATGCAGAGTAATAAACTCTGGAGAATATAGACCATCTGAAGTGAAACCATCTCTTTCTCCAAGCATGGATATTCAAGTAGCAAGCAATTTTGAAAGATTATTATTTGACGTACAGAAGGGCGATGATCAAAAAGTTGCAAAGTCAATGAAAAATTTAAGTGACAATGGTTTTTTTAAATTAGAAAAAGATGAGTTAAAAAAAATAAGAGAAAATTTTTCTGCTGAAAAAGTTAGCGACGCAGATACATTAAGAATTATAAAAGATTTTTTTATAAATTACGGATTTATTTTAGACCCACATACCGCAACTGCTTTAGGCGCATCATATAAAATAAAAAATAATTCAAAAACTATTGTATTAGGTACAGCACATCCCTATAAGTTTTTAGAAACAATTAAATTAGCAATAGGAAAAAATGTTGATCCACCCAAACAGTTTTCAGATTTGTCGAAAAAAATTGAAAAATTTGAAATAATTGATAACAAGTTAGAAAATTTAAAAAAATATATTATTGAAAAAAATTAATGAAAATAAAAGTTGGAGAAAAATTACCTAATTCTGAAATATTTTTTCTTGATCAAAACAATGATGTCCAAAAGGTTGATATTTTAGATTTATGCAAAGATAATAAAACTATAATTTTAGGTATGCCAGGTGCATTTACTAAAACATGCTCTGCAATTCATTTACCTGGTTTTGTAAAAAATTTTGATTTAGCTTTAAAAAAAGGAATTACAAAAATTATTTGTATAGCAGTAAATGATCCTAATGTTATGAAAGCGTGGGGTGAAAATCAAAATGTAGGAACAAAAATTTTGATGGCTGGTGACCCTTTTTTAAAATTTACAAAGTCTATAGGTGCTGAAGTTGATAAATCAGCCAAGGGATTAGGTGTCAGATCAAATCGTTATACAATGCTTATAGAAAATCAAGTTTTAAAAAAGGTAGTAGAAGAAAAAGAGACAGCTTCTTGTGAATTATCCGGAGCGGAGAATTTTTTAAAATCTATTTAGCTTTAGAAACAGCTAACTCGTCTACTAAATTATTAAATTTATTACTGGCGTGGGCTTTAACCCACTTCCAACTTACATTGTGTTTTTGGCAGTGATTATCTAATTTAACCCAGAGATCTTTATTTTTTACTGGTTTTTTATTTGAACTTTTCCAATTATTTAATTTCCACTTTTTTATCCATTCAGTTATTCCATCTTTTACGTATCTTGAGTCTGTATAAATTGTAATTTCTGACTTAATTTTAATTTTCTTTAAGGCCATTATAGGAGCCATCAATTCCATTCTATTATTTGTAGTTTTATTTTCACTACCAGAAATACTTGATTGATTTTCCCCGTCTAATATAATTGCGGCCCAACCTCCTTTGCCGGGATTTCCTGAACAAGCTCCATCAGTGTAAATTTTAAACTTCATTAAAAGAAATAGTCCTCGTAATTTTTTGAATTTTTATGAAATTCCAATCTCTTTAAATACTCGATTGGGTCTTTAATTTTGACTATAGCTCCTTCAACAGTATTAAGTGCATCAAATACTCTAGTTAGCAAAAACCTCAAAGCAGCCCCTTGAGACAAAACTTTAATATTATTTTTTTCTTTTTCATTAAGTTTTCTTACTGAAGTGTATCCGTCAATGAAATTTTTTGCTTTTGTAACATTAAAACTTAAGTTATCTTTTAATCCATCAAAACAAAGAGCGTTAAAACAAATAGCTATTTCAAAAGCAAAAAAATCTTCACAAGAAAAATAAAAATCAATTATGCCACTAAATTTGTCTTGAATAAAAAAAATATTATCATGAAATAAATCTGCATGAATGATCCCACGAGGCAAATCATTTGGCCAATTTTTCTCTACATCTTTTAGATTTTCCTCTATTAATTTTGGAAGATCTTTATGAATTTTTGAGCATTTGCCTTTAACAGAATCAAATAAATTTCTCCATGATTTTACAGAAAGATCGTTTTCTCTACTAAATTTAAAATCTTTAGTAATTTTGTGCATTTTTGCAATTTCAATTCCAATTGATTTACAATTTAAAGGAGATAAGTTTTGCTTTGCCTTACCTTCAAGAAAAGAGACTATCATTAATTTTTTACCTTCAAAATCTGTAATAGTTTTATTTTGTTTATTTATTATTGGCGCAGGGCACTTAAAATTAGATTTATTTAATGAGGACATTAGGTCAGAAAAAAATGGTAGATCCTCAGATTTTACCCTTTTTTCATAAATTGTAAGAATGAACTTTTTCTTTTCAACGGACAAAAAATAATTTGTATTTTCTATTCCTTCTTCAATACCCTTGAATTGATCTAGTTTGCCTAAATCATAGTAAGATAAAATTTTCTCTATTTTATCACGATTAAATTTTGTATAGACAGCCATTAGTTAAGCTCTTTTGGAAGTTTAAAAACAACTTTTTCTTCAGCCACAACTACTTCTTCTATGGATACCTTCCTCTCTTTTTTAATATTGTTTAGTAATGTTTGTACTAATTTTTCTGGTGCTGAAGCTCCTGAAGATATTCCTATAGTATTCGAATTATTTATTTCTTCGAATGGAATTTCTTTTTCTGAGTGCATCAATTGTGAATTTTTACAACCTGCCTTTTTGGCAACTTCTACTAATCTTACAGAATTTGATGAATTGCGACTTCCCACTACAAAAAACATATCACATCTTGAAGCTATTTTTTTAACTGCTGCTTGTCTATTTGTTGTTGCATAACAAATATCTTCCTTTATTGGACCTCTAATGTTTGGAAATTTATTTTTAAGATAATCAATTATTTCAGCTGTATCATCTACTGAAAGTGTCGTTTGAGTTATGTAGGCTAAGGGTTTTTTAAATTTTTTAATTTCGAGCGCTTCAGCATCTTTTTTTGTTTCAATGAGTTTTATAGATCCTTCTGGCAACTGACCCATTGTTCCTATAACTTCTGGGTGATTTTTGTGTCCTATAAGTAAAATTTCAAAACCTTTTTTGTGTAATTGTTCAGACTCCCTATGCACTTTAGATACTAGAGGACAAGTAGCGTCTACAAAGGATAAATTTTTTAATTTTGCTTCTTGCGGTACTGACTTGGGGACGCCGTGAGCAGAAAAAATTACTGGCCTTTTTTCATTCTCTATATCAGATAATTCGTCAACAAAAATTGCTCCCTTTTTTTTTAGTTCTTCAACAACTTGTTTATTATGTACTATTTCATGCCTCACATATACTGGGGACCCAAACTTGTTGATTGATTTTTCAACAATGTCTATTGCTCTTTTTACTCCAGCACAAAATCCCCTTGGCGAAGCTAAATAAATTTTAAGTTCTTTTTTCATTTTTTTCTAAAAGATATTCTAACAATATATGCGGAAAAGTGAGGGACGCCAAACCAATAAAAATCACCTTATAAATAGCCTCATCAAGCTTATAAGAACTATTTAAAAAAAATATTGCTAATAAAAATATAACTCCAGTCACGATAGTTAAAGGGATAGCTTTTTTTATAAACTTTTTAAGACCTGGTTTGAATGAATTGTCCAGTTCAAAAATAAGAGAAATCGAATGCCTTATAGAGTGAAGAAAACAAAAATAAAGAGTAAAAGCTAAAATAGGTGATAAAAAAAGATTTAATATTATTAAAGAAAGCAAGTCTACGATCATAACGCTTTTTATGTCCGTATTTTCTTTTTTTGAAATATAAAAAGAGGCCAAAAAACTTAGACACAACATAACAATTAAAAATTCATTACTAAAGAATTTTGCTTCAAAAAAATTAAAATTAAGAATTTTAAATATTTCATTTGTTTCTTCTCTATTGAGCAATAATGGGGCTATAATTACCGCAGAACCTTTTAAAAATAATAAACATTCAGATATGAAAAATTTTTCTCTAAAAGTAAATACAGTGTCTTCCTTACCAAAATGATAGGCCGCAACTACTAAAAATAAGAATAAAACTGTGTTGGGAAAAAACAGCCAGAATATTATTATTAATAATGAGATAAACATATAGGCAAGATAAAAAGAAATTATATGTTTATATCCGAATAATTTTAAAAGCTTCGCTCCTTTAACATTATCCAACGCTCCATGAGAGATTCCAAGAATTAATATTAAAAACAAACAAAATATTATTGGTTCAAAATTTAGCATTAAATACATTGGGCTTATCAAAATACAAAAATTAAAAAATATAATTGAATGTTTAAAGTTAATATTTTTCATTAATTAAATAATGCCTTTAAAAAAATTAATTTAGGCATTTTGCTTATAATTTTAATGTCTTCAATTAAATTACTTTTGTTTGATAAAAATTTAATTATTGTATTTGATGATGTTTTGAACATGTTTAAAAATATTTTAGGCATTTTTTCAGGGTATCTTTTTAAAACTCTAAGAAATACTTTATCTAAAAAATGATATTTTTTTCCTAGTTCGAATATTTTTACTTCATTAATTTTATCAATATTTTTCACGATATATTTACTGTGTTCCTGAATATTTAAAAAGGTATAACCAGTGCTTAACCGGGTCATCCCTCCTGCGGACCCAATATTAATTACCTTTTTATTATTTTTGATTGAGGGGTAAAAAAGGGGAATAGCTCCTTTTTCAGTAAAATTTATTTTATAGCTTTTGATACCTAAATTATTTTTTATGTAATTTTCTAATTGAAGGTCATAATCCATAAGATTCTGATTTTCCAAGTCTGATAACCAAGTTGTTTCAACTAAAGCTTTGTTTTTACTGAATGGTAATGTATAAAAAAAATGAACATCATTTCTCTGATCACAATTAAAATCCATTAAATTCATAATTTCCTCATCAAAAATTTTATTTGTTGTCTCTATCTCAATACCTTGAAAATGTTGCCACAAACCAGATTTATCAGGATGTTTTTCAAAAACGCTATTAAAAATTATTGAATTTTCTGAATTGATTTCTTTAAGATTATCGTAAAAACTGACATTAGAATTAGTTGAAAGCTTAGATCTTATTTTGCTATAAAATTTACCACTATCAATACTTTGATAAGGAAATTCTTTATTAGTCAATTCATGAGAAATTTCTGAGGTATTGATTGTAAAACTGTTCCAACTTTTAATTACACAATCATCAAAGTTATGATCAAAAACCTTCCAGAAGGACCATGTTTTATCTCTTTTATATTCTTTGCGATTTTCAATAATTGCAAGCGTTTTGTCTTTTAATCTATCATTAATTTCTAGTTCATAAGCCAAAGATAATCCAGCACACCCACCACCAATTATTATGTAGTCAAATTTTTTCATTTAAATTTACTTCCTTTTCCAGAATAGTATGATTTGCATGATTTTTGTAACTTAATTCTTTTACGAATAATAATTTTATAAAATCAAAAAAAGACAAAAAAGTCTGAATTATTTTTTCAAAAACTGGCACATATATTTTTCCCGCATTATTATAATTTTCAATATTTTTTTGTTTGAGGATATAATCTCCAATTTTTCTATAAACGCGTCTAGCTACTATTACTGAAAATCTTGATTTTAGAGGAATACTGCTAATTGAGTAAAAAGATTTATCATAAAATATTTGAGACTCATTTATTATCTCTGTTATTGAAAAAAAATCATGTTTAACATACTGCCTATTGCGTGCTTTATCTTCACAAACATCACGAGCAATATTAGTAAATTGCATCGCAATTCCAAGATCAATAGCACCTTTCAGAGCTTCTTTATTATTCACTTTTAAAATTTTTGACATCATCAACCCAACTGTTCCAGCAACTCTATATGAATATATTAACAATTCCTTTTTTGAATTAATTTTAACTTTTTCTTCCAGGTCTGTTTGAACTCCATCAAATAAGTCTATCACTACCTGTTTAGAGATATTTTCTTCATTTATTACTGACCACATTTCTTTGATAATAGGATTATTGATATCTTTATTTATAAAATCTTTTTTAAACTTCAAAAAGTTTTCTTTTTTAATTTCCAATTCTTTATCATCGTCAACTATATCATCCAATGTTCTGCAAAAATTATATAGGGATGAACACTTTTTAAATACTGATTTAGATAAAAAAAAACTTGCCCAGTAAAAAGATTTTGCGTGTTTTTTTATTAAGTTATTCATCAAAATAGTCTATCCAATACCTTAGCAGATGATAGAACACCTGGCATTCCTGCTCCAGGATGTGTTCCAGCTCCCACAAAGAATAAATTATTAAAAACCTCTGATTGATTATGAAATCTAAAATAAGCTGACTGCGAAAATTTTGGTTGTATTGAAAATCCTGATCCATGTAAGGTTGCTAAGTCTTTTTCAAAGTAATCAGGTGTTAAATAAAAATCACTTACAACATTTTCTTTTATTCCGGGAAGCACTGTCTTATCCATTTTATCTAAAATTAGATTTTTAAATTTTTCCCCCTCTTCAGACCAATTTATATTTGATAAATTATTTGGAACTGGAACTAAAACGTAAAATGCATCTTGATTTTTTGGTGACATATTTGGATCTGTAGCGGAAGGTCTGTGTAAGTAATAACTAATATCTTCAGACAGAACTTTTTTTTCAAATATTTTATTTAAATGCCTTTCATAAGATTTACCAAAGTAAATAGTATGATGAGCCACGTTATCGTACTGTTTTTTAGATCCGAAATAATAAACAAACAATCCCATTGAATAATCCATTCTTTTCATTTTTCGTTTAAACAAAAAATTGTAATCATTTTTTGATTTAATCAAATTTTGATAAACATTTGGAGGGTCAGAATTACAAATAATATAATCACAATTAATAATTTTAGAATTATTTATTTTAACACCTTGTACTCTTCTATCATTTGTAATTATTTCGGTTACTTCAGCACCTTTAATAATTTCTATATTTTCCTCTCTCATTAATTTTTCAAGAGCCAAAACAACATTACCCGTTCCACCCATCGAGTAATGGATACCCCATTTTTTTTCTAAAAATAAAATCAAGGTATAAATTGAAGTTGTTGTAAAAGGATTTCCACCCACTAAAAGAGGATGCATACTAAATACTCTTCTTAGTTTTTCGTTTGAAATATAATTTGAAACTAATTGATATACAGATTTGTAGCTCTTTAAATTTAATAATGATGGAATCTGTTTTAACATGAAAATAATATCATTAAACGGCTTATCTGACAAATCTGTAAAACCTTTGTTAAAAATTTTTTCAGTAAAATTGACTAAATTTTTGTATCCCTCGAAATCTTGATCTGAAAACTTTTTTACTTCTTTTTCCATCGACATCTCATTACCAGAGTAATCAAAAGTTTGGCCATCGCTGAATACAAAACGGTACCAAAGATCTAATGGAACAATTTGAACATAATCAGTAATTTTCTTATTAAATAAAGAAAACAATTCTTCGAAAAGATAAGGAGCGGTAATTACAGTTGGACCACCATCATAGATAAAATTTCCTTTTTTAAACACTCTTGCTCTACCGCCTAAATCTGGGTGTTTTTCTAACAAAGTAACATCGTAACCTTTAGCTTTACATCGAAGGGATGAAGCTAAACCACCAAAGCCTGAGCCTATAACTATAATTTTTTTTACCATGTTATTTTGGCTTATTTTAACTGGATTTCTTTTGAAGTGCTAACTTTGTTTCTTCTATACTTTGACTATAAATCTTATCTAGTTTGCTTTTATCCAAAGAATTAAGCAATAGTTTTTCAATACTTTCAAAAGCTATTTTAACCGAAGCATTTTTAATGTCTTTAATAGCTTGATTCTTTAATTGTTTAATTTTTTCCTCAGTATTCTTTTTTTTGATTTCAATTAATTTATGAAAAACTTCGTTTGACTTAATTATATTTTTTTCCGCTTGATCATTAGCTTCTTTAATCATTTTATTAACTTGTGACTTAGAGTCTCCAATTCTTTTTTCATATTCAGCCAATTGTCTTTTAGCTTCCTCTTTTAATTTTTCAGATTCGTCAACTTGATTTTTTATTTTATTTATATTTTCGTCTAATATATTTTTAACTTTTGACGGAATTTTAAAATAAATTAAGAGAATTATGAAAATTAAAAAAGAAATTGCTACCCAAAACGTTGCGTCAATTATCATAAATATTTTCCAATCTTATTTTTTGATACCTCTGCAACTGAAGCTTTAATACTACTATTATTTAATTTATCACCAGTAACATCTTCAATTATTTTTGCTGAGATTTCTTCAGCAATTAGATTAATTGATTTAGAAGAACCTTTTTTAAGATCTAAAATTTCTTTTTCTGCTTTATTAATTTCCTTCTCTAACTCTTTTTCAAATTGTTCTTTTTTTTGACTTATATTTTTATCAAGCTGTTTCTTGGACTCAGATATTATTTTGATAACCTCTTTTTTTGCATTCGATATTTCATTTTCATACTCCAAGCTTTTCTTCTCTGCCAACTCAGAAAGTTCTTTTGCTTCATCAAGATTATCTTTAATTTTTTTTTCTCTATCATCTAAATTATCTTTTATTTTGGGTATAAAAAATTTTGAAAGCGATAGATAAAGTAATAAAAAAATTAAAATTAACCAAAACGATTGTGAGAACCAATATTTAGAGTCCAGCTGAGGCATTCCCGCCTCAGCTGCAAACAATAATGTTTCAAACCAATATATAAAAATTATAAAAGGTATTTTTAGTCTCATATTTATCTCTAAAATGCAAATAAGATAATAAGTGCAACTACAAGTCCGAATAAACCTGTCGCCTCTGCTAAAGCGAAACCTAAAAGTAAATTAGGGAATTGCTTTTGCGCTGCAGACGGGTTTCTCATGGCACCTGATAAGTAGTTACCGAAAATAATTCCGATACCAACCCCAGCACCTGCCAATGCGATTGCAGCTAATCCTGCTCCAATCATTTTTGCTGCTTCTAACTCCATTTTTCCTCCTTTTTTTTAATGGTGAAGATTTAATGCATCATTTAAATAGATGCAGGTTAAAATTGCAAAAACATAAGCTTGTAAAAAAGCTACTAATATTTCTAAGCCAGTTAATGCAACTGAAAAACTAAGTGGTAACCAGCCACCTAAAAAACCTAAACTTATAACAAAACTTCCAAAAACTTTTAACATAGTATGCCCGGCCATCATATTAGCAAACAATCTAACAGAGAGGCTTACCGGTCTACTTAAATAAGAAATAATTTCAATTATCGTAATTAAAGGCAACAATATAACTGGTACACCTTTAGGGACGAATATAGACAAATATTTAAAACCATGTTTAATGAATCCAATAACTGTTACTGCAAAGAATATAAATAACGCCATAACAAGTGTTACAATTATATGACTAGTTACTGTAAAAGAGTAGGGTAGCATTCCAATCATATTGCAGAGCAAAACAAACATGAAAAGAGTAAATATAAATGGAAAATATGGCTTTGCTTTAGAGCCTGCTGTATCACTAATCATTTTTGCTATAAAATTATAAAACAGCTCTGCGATTAATTGTAATCTATTTGGTATTATACTTTTTTGTTTTGAGCCAAAATATAGAAATAAACAAATTGTAAGAGCACTTATTAGCATGAATAAACTTGCGTTAGTAAATGACAAGTCTACATTTCCTAATTTAATTTCAGGTCCAATTTTGTAGACTTTAAATTGATGCATCGGATTAGTTGCCATAATTTAATTCACCTATTTATCTTCCTTTTGCATGTTATTTGCTACTCTGATAACATTTAGTATCCCAGCTATCACACCTATAAAAAAAAATGTTATAATAAACCAAGGTTTAGTATCAAACCAATTATCTAAAATAAACCCAATAATTGTCCCAACTGCTACAGCCGCAACTAATTCTGTTCCTAATCGAAAGGCTGAACCCATAAAAAGTCCTCTTTTTTCATTTTCATTTAAACTCTTTTTCAATATTTCTTTTTTTGCAATCCTGAGGCGAGTTTTAAAGTTATTGTTGTCCATTTAACTAAGCTACAAGCTCTTCTGCTTTCTCTAAGTCAACAGCAACTAATTGACTTATACCTTTTTCGGGCATGGTGATACCATATAATCTGTGCATCCTAGACATTGTTAAAGCATGGTGAGTAATAATTATGAATCTAGTTCTAGTAATATTTGTTAGTTCATCAAGTAAAGAGCAAAATCTTGTAACATTTGCGTCATCTAAAGGTGCATCAACTTCATCCAAAACACATATTGGTGAAGGGTTTACTAAAAACACTGCAAAAATTAGGGATAATGCTGTAAGTGCTTGTTCTCCTCCAGATAATAAAGTAATTGATTGTAATCTTTTTCCCGGAGGAGAAACAAACATTTCCAGTCCAGCCTCTAATGGATCTTCAGAGTCCACTAGTTCTAATTTAGCGCTGCCACCACTAAAAAGTTTTGTATAAACCTCGTTAAATTTTCTATTAACTTTTTCAAATGCATCCAAAAGTCTTTCCCTTCCTTTTTGATTTAATTCTTCAATGCTAGACTTAAGTTTTACTATTGCAGAATAAAGATCGGCTCTATCATCTTCCATTTTTTTTATTTCGTCTTCAAACTTTTTTGTTTCAATGTCAGCTCTTAAATTTACTGTTCCCATTGACTCTCGTTCTTTCCTTATTTTTCCAACGAGTGAAATCTGATCATTTATTGAAGGCAATTCATTTATATTTAATTCTGACAATGATAAAAGCTTTGACTCTTCTGATATGTTCAATTCTGCATTAATTGAATAAAACAAATCTTTTTTTCTTGTTGCTATACCTTCCAATGTCGCTTCATTTCTAGCTTTGTCTTCACGCAGCGTTGCCAGCTTTTCTTGAATTTCTTGAATGTTATTATTTATTTTATTAAATTTTTCCTCAGCAGAACTAAGTTCTTGCTCAAGTTCATCACTTCTTTTTCTAGTGTTTTCAAGATTTTGTATATTTTGACCTTTAGTGGTTGCAATAATCTCAGGATTTTTTTGATTTTCTTTCATTTCGGTATTAATTTTCTTTTTCCTCTCTTGTAAATTATTTATCATTTTCTCAGAATTTATTTTTAAACTTTTCCAATTTTCCAATTCAATATCAATATTTTTAATTCTTTCTTTTCTTTTTATCGAATCACTTTTGACAGTCTCGTTCTTGCTAAAATTAGTTCCATATTTTTCATGCGCGGACGTTATTTGATCTATTAATTTTTTTATATCATTAAATAAATCTTTTGATATTTTTCTTTCTTCGTCAATAAATTTTCCAATTTCAAAAATCAAACTTTCCAGTTCTTTTTTCAGACTATCCAAATTTCTTTTTGATATCTCCAAGTTTTCGTTTATTTCTACTTCAGTAGTTCCAAAGGATTTTTCAGTTTTTATTAGCTCATCTTTTTCTTCCAAGATTCTCTTCTCGTTTAAAGATGCATCTAAAGAGATACTTTTTTCTCTTTCTAAATCAGACTCAATTGTGGCTAATGAATTTTCAAGCTTTGTGGATAGTTTTTTAATTCTTTTTTCTTCCTCTTCTAAGTTAGCCATATCTAAATTTATTTTTTGAAGTTTAGCTAAACTTTCTAACTTTTTATCTCTAAGAGGTGTTAATTTTGCATTTTCCTCATTAAGTAATTCGGTATTATGGTTCAAATCTATTTTAATAGCGCTTATCTCATCATCTTGCTCATTCACACTTTCTGAAATTTCTTTTTTATTTTTTTCTATTTCTATTAATTTTAGATAATACAATCCTGCTTCAGCTTTTCTTATTTCTTTTGAAATCTCTTTATATTTTGTTGCTTCTTCGGCTTGTTTTTTTAAGTTATCTAACTGTTTTTGTTGTTGTTTTTTAAGTTCATCCGCTCGTTTAAGATTATTTTCTGCTGCATTTAATCTTGTTTCAGCCTCATGTCTTCTTACATGTATTCCGGCGATACCTGCGGCTTCTTCTAAAATGGCTCTTCTTTCTACTGGTTTAGCAATTACTAATTGGCCAATTTTACCTTGACTAATCAAGGATGGAGAATGAGCTCCAGTAGATAGATCTGCAAAAAAAGTTTGAGCATCCCTTGCTCTAACTTCCTTTTCATTTAAGTAATATTTGGAACCTTTGTTTCTTTCAATTTTTCTTGTTATTAAAATTTCATCTAAATTATTATATTGGTCGGGACCACTTTTATCTTTGTTGTCTATTAACAATGATACTTCAGAGAAATTTTTTTCTGGTCTGTTAGATGTTCCAGAAAATATAACATCCTCCATTCCGGTACCTCTCATACTTTTGGCAGATGTTTCTCCCATGCACCATCTTAAAGATTCAACAATGTTTGATTTTCCACAACCATTTGGACCTACAATTCCAGTCAAACCATCTTCAATATAAAAGGTAGTTTTATCGAAGAATGACTTAAAGCCAGTAAGCTCCAATTTTTTAAACTTCATACTACTATAATAATTTATCTATCTGTTTTTTGAAAGATTTGAATTCGTGCTTATCCTCATATTTCTTATCATTAATATAAATGGTAGGTGTAGATGTTATATTATATTCCTTTTGTGCCTCAATTCTCTCTTTTAAAATTAATTCTTGAGTTTTTTCATTATCTAAACATTTTCTGAGTTCATTTTCACTTAATTTAGAATCGCTTCCGATGTTAATTAAGAATTCATTAATTTTTTTAATATCTGATCCTAACGCCCATTTTTTCTGTTTATTGTAAATTTTTGTTAAAAGTTTAAATTTGGATTCTGAGTTTGGGGCACATCTTACTATCTTCTCGGCATTAAGAGCAGCAAGATCTAAAGGGAAAGCATGATGTTCAAATTTAACCAAATTTTTATCAATATAATTTCTTTTTAATTCTTCATAAATTTTTTCGTGAAATGATGCGCAATGTGGACATGTTAAAGATGAAAAAACTTTTACCGTTATCTTTGCATTTTCATTACCAATTTTCAGAACATCGCCCAAAACTACTGATGACGCAAATAACTGAAAAAAAATTGATATTATTATTAAACTAAGTTTAGCTCTTTTCATTGTATGCTTTAATTAATCTTTCTAATTTATTTTTTAAATTAATATTTTCGACTTTTTTTAAATTATTAATGAAACTTTTTTTATTTATTTTTGTAGTTTGATTTTTCAAAGAGTCTTTAAATTTTGTATTAATAACTTTAACATGAATATTTTTTATTAAGGAATAGCCGAAGTATGAATTAATTTTATCTATGATCTTTTTTTTATTGTATTCAATATCTATCTCTTTACCATGAATAACATTAAGTATTAACGTTACATATTTTGAGTTGCCTTGAGCTTTAATATTAATGGGATAACAACTACTTGAAATATCATTTCCTATAATTTTAGTCCAATTATCAACAATCGAAGACAAGTTAAATCCATTTTTCTTTAAAACTTTTTTTATTTGAGTGGGCAAAGTGTTTGATAGAGGTCTAAGGCCTTGAATGAAATTTTTAGTTAAACTATTATTAATTCTTTTTTTATGCATATAAAATTTAACTTAACAAAAAAAATTTTAGCTTGGTATGATAATAACAAGCGCACCTTACCTTGGCGTGTTGGTAAAAATTCACCCAATAGGCTTTATTATAGGGTATTAAGTGAATTTATGTTACAACAAACACAAGTTAAAACAGTTATTCCCTATTTTGAAAAATTTATAAAAAAATATGAAAATTTTAACTCACTATCTAAAGCTAGTGAGAATAAAATTCTTAAGTTGTGGGAGGGTTTAGGATATTACAGAAGAGCTAGAAATCTTTTAGCTACATCAAAAATTATAGTTAAAAAATATAATTCTAAACTCCCTCGACGGATAGATGAAATTAAAACTTTACCAGGCATCGGAGATTATACTTCAAATGTTTTAGCCGCTCTAATTTATAATACACCAACATTAGCATTAGATGGAAATGTGAAAAGAGTAATATCTAGAATTTTAAACAAAGAAATTAATAAAATAAATTTTAAACACTTTAAAAATATTAATAAGAAAAATTTATTTAATACAAATAGAAACGCAGACTTTGTAGAAGCGATGATGGAATTTGGTGCCCTAGTTTGTAATGCAAAAATTCCAAAATGTGAAATGTGTCCCTTTAAAAAGAATTGTAGATTTTATAATTCTAAGAAAAAAATTAAACAAATAAAAAAAGAAATTATAAATAAAAATTTAAATATTTTTTGTTATTTATCAAAAAAAGGTGAAATAGCCCTAACTAAAAAAAATAGTTTAGGTTTTTTAAACGAATTTAATTTACCAAAAGTAGAAACTAACAAATGTAATACAAATTTTAAAAACTGGAAATTATTATCAAAATATAAAAATTTTATTTCAAATAAAAAACTAAATATAAATTTGTATTATCAGTTCTCAGAAAATATACCAAGTAATTATTCTTGGTATTCTATAAAAAATAATAACGAATTTATGCCTTCATTCACAAAAAAAATATTTAAACAAGTATCAGTTTTATTTTAATGAAAAAAAAATTTGCAATTATTGGATCTGGAATTGCTGGTTTAACTTTAGCAAACCTCTTACATAAAGAAAAAAAAAATGATTTCATGGTTTATGAAAAAAATGAAAGCCTACCTCTTGATGAGGGATATGGTATACAACTTTCTACAAATAGTATTAGAATTTTAAATGAAATAAACTTTGATAAAATTAGTAGTGAAAACATATATCATCCAAAGGGTGTAGACTTTTATAATATTCAAAATAAAAAAATATGTGATTTGGATTTAATCCAATTTAACACAAACAATAACAAATATACAACTTTGCAAAGATCTACTTTAATTGAATTTTTAAAAGACGATATTTACACTCAGCATCTAAGGTTTGGAAAAAGAATTAAACAAGTTTCTGAATTAAAGGGTAAAGTTTTAATAAAATTTGATGATAACACAAATGATCTTGTAGATTATGTTATTGGCGCTGATGGAATTTTTTCTAACACACGCACATTTTTTGAAAAGAAAAAAAATAAACCAGTGTTTAAAAATGCCATTGCAATAAGGACAATTCTAAATTCAACATCAGGGTTGGATATTGATCAATCTAAAATTAGTCTAATGATGGGTAAAAATTGTCATTTAGTTATTTACCCAATTAATAAAAACAAAATACTAAATTTTGTTTGCATATTGAGACATAAGTATGCAGATCCCGATAATGTTAAAACTTTGCTGGAAGAAGTTATCAAACAAAATTCTAATTTAAAAAAAGCTTTTGAGAAAAATTTAAAATCTTGGCCCTTATACGCAACTCCTAAAATACTTCCTTCATCTAATAGTAAAGTTTTCTATATTGGTGATGCATTTAATGGTTTTTTACCAACATTAGCCCAAGGTGCGGGACAATCAATAGAAAGTGCTTTTGAATTGTATAAATTAATAAAAAATGAAAGAGTGGATATACAAAATATTTATTTTCAAGATAGGTCAAAAAGAGCAAAAATAATTAAAAGAAGATCAAACTTTAATTTTTTTATATTTCATTTATCAAGCAAGATTATGCAAGAGATAAGAAACTATTTTATGAAATTTTTATTAAAAAGGAAAAGTTTTATTAATTCTTATTTAGGCACAGTTTATAAAAATTAAATTTATTTTTGTGTAATAAACTTTTGTCTAAGACTATCAATTAGAACAGTTGATCCATTAAAATTATAATGCCAATAAGTCCAACCATTACAGCTTTCAGCACCCATTATTTTTGCGGCTACTTTATGGATTGAACCTTCGGACTCTTTATATTTTATACTTCCATCTGCCATTATTTTTGCGTTAATTTTTTTCTTAGCATCAAATAGAGATGTTCCTGGCTTTAACATTCCTAATTCTACAAGTGAGCCAAATGGTATTCTCGGTTTTGACTTGTTATTTTTTATTGTATCAAGATAACTATCATTAATGACTTTTGTATTTTTAATTCTTTCGTAAGCAGCATTAAAATATTTTTTCTCTTTCTCTATCCCGTAGTAATTTCTCCCTAATTTTTTTGCAACAACAGCTGTTGTTCCGGTACCTAAAAAGGGGTCAAAAATGCTATCCCCTTTATTTGTAGTAGCTAGTATAATTCTATGAATTAATGCTTCTGGTTTTTGGGTAGAATGAACTTTTTTTCCATTTTTCTTCAATCTCTCCTTTCCATTACAAATTGGAAATACCCAATCGGACCTCATCTGCAAATCATCATTTAAACACTTTAAAGACTGATAATTAAACGTATATTTTGACTTTTTATCTTTTGATGCCCAAATAAGAGTTTCGTGAGCATTTGTAAATCTAGTACCTTTAAAGTTAGGCATTGGATTGTTTTTTCTCCAAATTATATCATTAAGAAGCCAGAAATTTAAATTTTGTAAGTGGTAACCCAAACGAAAAATATTATGATAAGAACCTATGACCCAAATGCTTCCATTTTCTTTTAAAGTCCTTTTACATTCCGTAAGCCATGTTTTACAGAAATCATCATAATCTTTAAAGCTTTTAAACTGATCCCATTTATCTTTTACTCCATTTACTTTGCTTGTGTCCGGCCGAGTTAATTTTTCTCCTATTTGCAAATTGTAAGGAGGGTCGGCAAAAATTAAATTGAATGAATTATCTGGAATTTTTTTTAATTCTTTTAAACAATCTCCGTTTATAATTTTATTGAGAAACTTTAACATTTTTAGATTCAACCTTAAATTGAATCTCAGGTCAATTATTTTTACGTGAAAAAAAAAGTTTTTTAGTTGGATTAAAATTATTTTAACAACATCTTGTGTATTGGATTAAAATTCTTTCTATGCATTGTGGTTAATCCATATTTTTTCAATCCCATAATATGTTGTTTAGTTCCGTATCCAAAGTTTTTATTCCAATTATAATTTTTGAATTTTTTTGACATTCTTATCATTATTTTATCTCTGTAAACCTTTGCAAGAATAGAAGCTGCACTAATACACTTAATTTTTTCATCTCCTTTAATGACGGTCTTACATTTATATAAAATTTTAGGGGCAAAAATACCGTCTACTAAGACTAAATCTGGCTTTTTAGATAAACTTAAAATAGCTCTTTTCATAGACAATAGTGATGCTTGCAAAATATTTAATTTTTCAATTTCTTTGACTGTAGCAACTCCAATTGAAAACAAAGATTTATTTTTGATATCTTTTGAAATTTCTATTCTTTGTTTAAAAGTGAGTTTTTTAGAGTCTTTTAAGTTTTTAATTAGTGCACCTTTTTTTAAAATTACTGCTGCAGAAACAACCGGCCCAGCCAAGCATCCTCTCCCGACTTCATCGACACCAGCAATAATTTTATTTTTTGTAAATCTTTTCAAAGCTTCTTTAATTTCTCTCTTATCATTTTTAAGTCAATCCAAGAATATTTTTTTTGTTCCGGTTGTCTTAAAAGATAAGCCGGGTGAAACGATACTATCGAATATATTTTTAATTTGTTAATCTCAAATTTGTACCATTTCCCCCTCACTTTTGAAATAACGTCTGTATTCCCTAAAATAGCATTCATTGCTGTACTGCCTAAAAGTAAGATAATTTTTGGGTTTACAATTTCTATATGTCTTTTAAGGAATGGGAGATAACGTTTTACTTCTTTCTCTGTAGGCTTTCTATTTTCGGGTGGTCTATAGTTTACAACATTTGTAATGTAAACTTTAGTACGATTTAAATTTATAGCATTAAGCATTTTGTCTAACAGCTGACCAGCTCTGCCAACAAACGGAAAACCTTCTTTATCCTCGTTAGCTCCGGGGCCTTCTCCAATAATCATGACTTTTGAATTAGGATTTCCGTCTGAAAATACGAGATTTGAAGCGCTCTCTTTTAACTTACAATTTTTTATATCTTTAATTTCATCTCTAAGTTTTTTTAAACTTTGAGCTTTATCTTTTTGTATATTAGGTTGCTTTTGGCTGTATCTATTTATTGATTTATTTTTAAGAATTAAATTGTGATTAATTAAACTATAGTATTTAATTAATTTAATTAATTTGGTATTTATATTTTTAGACATTATGAATAATTTTTTTAAACTAAATAAATTAATTTTACAAATCTTCTTTTTATATATTGTGTTATTAACCAGTCCTGGTATTAGCTTAGAAAAGTATTATAAGGGAGATTCGGTATCAAATTATTTTTCAGGCATTCTTTCCTTACAAAATAATAAGTATAAAGAGTCATATAATTTTTTTAAAAAACTTGAAAATCTTGAGGATAATCATTTCGAATATTCAAGGTCATTTTTAGAGACTTTGGTAAATAATTCAAAAATAAATGAGGCTTTTAAATATTCTAAAAAGCTTCAAATAAAAAAAATAAATTTTTTTCAAAGCGATCTTGTTATTATAAGTAAATACGTGAAAAGCAATGACTTTGAAAAAGCAAATAACTTTCTAACCACAATCAACAAAAACAAATACATATCTCTAGAAGAATTGATGAGCCAAATAATACTTAACTGGGTACAAGTTAAAAAATTTGATTTAAATTATTATGAAGCTAATGAAAAATTTAAATTAATAAGTCCTCAGTACGAAAATATAAAAAAAATTAATAATATTTTTCTTAATTGCTACTTTGATACAAAAAACCTAGAAAGAGAGTTTCAAAACCTAATCAGTGATAAAACGACTGACTTTTCAAGATACACATTTTTTTATGCTAATTATTTATATAAAAAAAACCTAACAAAAAAGGCAAGTTTAATTCTAAGTGAAAAATTGGCCAAACATCCGAGAAATCTATTACTTAATCAACTTTATTCTGACATCAAATTAAAAAAACAAAACCATTTACAAAATAATTTTGAATGCACAAACGTCTCAAATATAATTGCCGAATTATTTTATATTACAGCAAACGCATTAGCTTCACAAAATTTTTATTCCTTATCAAACTTTTATATAAATCTTGCAAAATATTTGAATCAAAACTTTTATTCTTACAATACATTACTTGCTGAAAATTTCGTAAGAATAGAAAATTATCAAAAAGCAAAAAAAATTTACTTTTTATTAGATAATTTTGGAGAATATTATAGTTGGCATTCTTCAAAACAAATTGCTTTATTAGATATTGAAAATTCCAAAATAAAGGAAGCGTTAAAAAATTTAAAAAAGAGTTACGATAATTTAAATACACCATCTGTATATCAAACTTATGATTTTGCTCAATTTTTAAAAAATAATGAAAAATTTGAACAATCTATAAAATTTTATTCGAAGGTATTACAAAGCATTCCGAAGTCACATGAATTATATCCCAGAGCTAAAGATGGGAGAGGAATAGCGTATGAACAAATAGGCAATTGGGTAAAAGCTGAAAAAGATTTTTTAGACTCACTTGAAGCAAAACCAGATCAAGCTTATGTCATAAATTATTTAGCATATAGTTGGATTGAAAAAGGAATTAAAATTGAAAAATCTTTAGAAATGTTAAAGAAAGCAAATAAATTAAGATCAAATGATGGTTACATAACTGATTCTTTGGGATGGGCGTTGTACAAATTGAAAAAATATAAAGAAGCTAAAGTTTATTTGAAAAAAGCTGTCCAATTGATGCCATCAGATCCTATAGTCAATGATCATTTTGCAGATATCTTGTGGATGAATGGAAATAAGTTACAGGCTAGGTATTATTGGAAATACGTTTTGAAATTAGAGGAAACTGATATGAACCTTAAAAAGAAAATCAATCAAAAAATATTGAATGGCCCATCTTCTTTAAATTAATGAAAATAAAATCTTTTTCAAAAATTAATTTAACATTGAGAGTTTTAAACAAATTAGAAAATGGGATGCACGATATTGAGACTAATTCAACTTTGGTTGACCTTTCTGATGAAATAAATATTAAAAGAAATAAGAAAAATATAGTTACTTTTTCTGGAAAATTTAAAAATCAAGTAGATATTAAAAAAAACTCAGTCAAAGATACATTATTATTACTTGAAAAAAACAAGATTATAAAAAACTTCTATAAAATAAGAGTAAAAAAAAATATTCCTGTTTTTGCAGGCTTAGGCGGTGGAACAAGTAATTCTTTTAGTATTGCTAGTCATTTCATGAACAATAAATTTAGCGAAAAAATAATAAGAATTTTTGAAAAAAAAATAGGATCTGATTTTAGATTGTTTTTGAACAAATACTCCTTCCAAAAAAAATTGAAAAAGGTTTTAAAGACTAAAAATAGTATTAACTCATATATTTTAATTGTTTTTCCATACATAAACTGTAAAACAAAAAATATATATAAGATGGTAAAAAACTTTAGTTTTTCGTCAGGCAACAATTATACTAAAAATATTAAAAGGAAAAAATTTATTAACACATTAAAAAATGATCAAAATGATTTACAAAAATTGGTAGAGAAAAAATATCCTAAAATTTCTCGACTAATTCTTTCTATTAATGGGCAGGAGGGTTGTATTTTTTCTAGAATGACTGGATCGGGATCAGCTTGTTATGGAGTCTTTAAATCAAAAAAAACTGCAAAAATTGCTATTGCTAAATTAAAAAGAAAATACCCTAAATATTGGTGCGTTATTACTAAAACTATTTAATTTAAATCTTTTATGATATATGAAGCAAAGTATTGGGGCATAGCCAAGCGGTAAGGCAGTGGTTTTTGGTACCACCATCCTAGGTTCGAATCCTAGTGCCCCAGCCAGAATAATGAAAAAAAAAATTGAAAATTTAGTTTTAAATATAAAAAAATATTTTTTTCCATTTTATAATTCTAAAAACATCAAACTTTTATTTAAAAATTTAGAAAAGGGTGAGTCAAAAGAAAAAGAAGTTGCAATGTTTGTAGGGGGCTGTGTGAGAAATTATCTGCAGTCAAAAAAAATTGGTGATATTGATATGGCAACTATATTTACACCCGACGAAATAAAAAAGAAATTACAAAATTCCAAATTTAAAGTAATCGATACTGGACTTGAACACGGATCAGTAACAGTTGTACTTGATCATAATAAATTTGAATTAACAACTTTAAGAAAAGATGTAAAAACTGATGGAAGACACGCTGAAATTAAAACCATTGACGATTGGAAAGAAGATTCTAAAAGACGAGATTTTACAATAAATGCAATTTACTTAAATAAGAGGGGAAAGATATTTGATCCTCAGCAAGGAGTGAACGATCTTAAAAATAATATTGTGAAATTTATTGGTGATCCTCAAACTAGAGTTGTAGAGGATTTTCTCAGGATAATAAGATTTTTAAGGTTTACTATACAATATAAATCATCAATCGAACGTTCTACTGTTCAAGCAATAAAACTTAATTTAAATGGTGTTAAAGCTCTTTCGAAAGAAAGAGTTTTATCCGAATTACTGAAAATACTTAAAATAGAAAATTTTTCTGAATTGATAGACACAAAAGAATTAAGCGAAATCTTTTTATTAGTTTTTCCAGAATTAAAATATTTAAATAGATTTAAAAATTTCAGCTTAATTCGAAATCATATTGAAAATTCAGACATTTTATTATTGTCAATTCTTTTGATAGATTTAAAGGATAATCATGAGTATTTTTGTCATAAATATAAAGTATCTAATAAAACTCGAGATAATTTAAAATTGTTAGGTAGTAAGTTTAGAGAGCTTCAAACCGATAAAGAGTTTTTTAAAAAAAATTTAAAAAATAATGCATACAATATGGGATTGAAGAACCTTAAAATATTATTTACTCTTAACCTATTAAATAAAAAGAAAATTTCTGATAAAGAAGTCAGCATTTTTAAAGTAATAGAAAAAATATCAATTCCTAAATTCCCATTTGATGGAAAATTTTTATTAAAAAAAGGTGTTCAAGAGGGAAGAAAAATTGGTATCATATTAAATGAGGCTGAAAAAATTTGGGTTAATAATAATTTTAATCTATCACCTAAAGATTTCGAGACAATTATAAAGAAAAATACAATTTAAAATTAAATATAATCTACTTTTAATATCTCAAAATTTCTCTCTCCCGAAGGTGTTTTGACACTAATCATTTCTTTACAACTTTTTCCAATTAAGGCCTTTCCTATAGGACTTTGAAAATAAATTAAATTCATACTGATATCAGCCTCATCTCTTCCAACTAATTTGTATTTAATTTTTTTTTTTGTTTCTAAATTCTCTACAGTTATGGTTGAGCCAAATATTACTTTGCCGTTATTTTCTAATTTTGTAACATCAATGACATTTGCTCTAGCAATCGTGTCATTTATTGATAAAACTCTACCCTCAATTTTAGCCTGTTGTTCTTTAGCTGCATGATATTCTGCATTTTCTTTTAGATCACCATGTGATCTTGCTTCAGAAATTGCTTCTACAATTTTTGGTCGCTCAATATTTTTTAAATTTTCTAACTCTTTTTTTAATTTTTCAAGACCATCTTTTGTAATAGGTTCTTTATCCATTCATTTTACCATTTAGCCTGAGGAGGTAAGGACATTAAAATTGCTTGAGTGTTACCGCCAGAATTTAATCCAAATTTAGTTCCTCTATCATATAATAAATTAAATTCCACATACCTTCCTCTTTTCAAAAGTTGTTTTTCTTTATCCTCATTGTTATATTTCAGCTTCATTTTTTTTTTAATAATCTTTTTTGATATCTCGATAAAACTCATGCCTACTTCTCTTACAAATTTAAAATCTTTTTCCCAATTTTTATTTTCATAATCGAAAAAGATACCTCCTATACCTCTTGGCTCATTTCTATGAGGTAAATAAAAATATTTATCACACCAATTTCTTAATTTATTATAATTCTTGTTGTTTTCTTTACAAACTTTTTTTAAATTATTATGAAAATAAACTTCCTCTTTTTTATCTTTAAAACTAGGTGTTAAATCTATACCACCTCCATACCAACTTTTTGAGGTTACTATAAATCTTGTATTAAAATGAATAGCCGGAACTTTAGGATTTGTCATATGTGCTACTACTGAAATTCCAGAAGCCCAATATTTACCATCTTTTTGGGCTCCAAGAATATTCTTGCGAAATTTTTTTGAGAAAATACCTGAAACTGTAGATTTATTTACACCCACTTTATCAAATACTTTTCCATTTTTTAATATTTTATAAGTTCCTCCCCCTTCATTAATTTTTTTGGACCAGTCAGTTGAAATAAATTTTTTTGAACTTTTGGAGTCGTTTTCAATTTTTTCAAAATGGTTACAAATTTGTGCTTGTAAGTACGAGAACCATTTTTCTGAGTATAATTTTTTATCTTCTAAATCCATATTAAAATTTTTTAATTTGTCTTAAAGCTTCTGCAGCTGATATTGAAGCCGCAATTGCCACATTCAAAGATCTTGTTTTATAAGATATTGGAATTTTCAATTTATTTTTAAGCTTTCTATGAATATTCTCAGGCACACCTTTACTCTCCCTACCTAAGAGAATTATATCATTTTTTTTAAAATTAAATTTAAATAAAGATTTTTTTGCTTTTGTAGACATTAAGATTACTCTCGATTTTTTATTTTTATTTAAAAGTTCTTTAAAATTATCATATCTAATAATACTACTCTGATTTATATAATCCATTATTACTCTTTTAAATCTAGAGTCGTTTAAATTAAAACCGCATGGTTCAATAATATGCATTTTTAATCCCAAACATGCACAAAGCCTTAAAATTGAAGCTGTGTTTTGCGGAATATCAGGTTTATAAAGCGCAATGCTTATCATTTTCAATAATATTATGTGTCATTCTGACCCTAGAAAATATTAATTTTCTGTCTTATTTAATAAATAAGAGTATAAACATCAATATGAACAAACCAGAAAAAAAGACAACAAGAAGAGACTTTTTATTTACCACGAGTTATACGGTTGGTGCGGTAGGTTTAGGTGCAGTTATATGGCCCTTAATAGACCAAATGAATCCAGATAAAGCTCAAAAGGCTCTTGCAACAACAGAAGTTGATATAAGTCAAATTGAACCAGGAAAATCTATTACTGTTTTATGGAGAGGAAAGCCTGTTTTTTTAAAAAGACGAACTCAAGAAGAAATTTTGGAGGCAAGATCAGTTTCATTAGAAGAGCTTCCTCATCCAGAAAAAGATGAAGAGAGAGTTAAAAATGGAAAAGATGAGTGGCTTGTTATGTTGGGAGTTTGTACACATCTTGGATGTGTCCCTCTTTCAAATAAAGGAGATTATAAAGGATGGTTTTGTCCATGCCATGGTTCGCATTATGATTTGTCAGGCAGGATTAGGAAAGGTCCGGCGCCTAAAAATATGGAAATACCAAAATATGAATTTGTTGACGCTAACACAATTAAGATTGGATAAAATTTATGAGTGAACAAGAATACGTACCAAAATCGAAAGCTGGAAAATGGTTTAATGACAGATTGCCTTTATTATCATTGGCATCTCATTTAACAGATTACCCAACTCCTAAAAATTTGAATTATTGGTGGACCTTCGGTGGTATATTAACTTTTTGTTTGTTGACCCAAATTATTACTGGAATAGTTTTAGCTATGCATTACGTAGCACACGCAGATTTAGCTTTTGCAAGTGTTGAACATATTATGAGAGATGTTAATTACGGATGGTTAATTAGGTATATCCATAGTAACGGAGCATCGATGTTTTTTCTAGCAGTTTATATCCATATATTTAGGTCACTATTTTATGGATCTTATAAGTCTCCGAGAGAGATTATATGGATAATAGGTTTAATGATATATCTTCTTATGATGGCTGCTGCTTTCATGGGCTATGTTTTGCCTTGGGGCCAAATGAGTTTTTGGGGAGCTACAGTTATTACAAATTTATTTAGTGCAATTCCATTGATTGGTGATAGCATTACCACATGGTTGTGGGGTGCGTACTCGGTTGACAATCCTACTTTAACAAGATTTTTTAGCTTACATTATTTAATACCTTTTTTAATTTTAGGTTTAGTGGTTCTACATATATGGGCATTACATGTACCAGGAAACAACAATCCAGTCGGGATAGATATTAAAAAACCGTCTAAGGATACCGTGCCTTTCCATCCGTATATTACTATAAAAGATGCTTTCGCATTACTTTTGTTTATGATTATTTTTGCTGGCTTCGTATTTTTTGCTCCAAACGTTCTAGGGCATTCGGATAACTATATTCAAGCAAATCCAATGGTAACTCCAGCACACATAGTTCCTGAATGGTATTTGCTACCTTTCTACGCAATTTTAAGATCAGTTCCAGACAAACTTGGTGGTGTAATTCTCATGTTTGGGGCAATATTCATTTTATTTGTTCTACCATGGTTAGATACTTCGAAAGTGAGGTCTGCAGTATTTAGACCAATTTATAGACAGTTTTTTTGGATTTTAGTTATAGATGTGTTAGTTCTAGGTTACGTAGGAGCAATGCCAGCTGAAGGCATTTATTTAGTTTTAGCCAGAGTTGGAACTATTTATTATTTCCTTCACTTTATAGTAGTATTACCAGTAGTTGGATATTTAGAAAAAACCGAACCTGTTCCTTTAAGTATATCTGATCCAGTCCTATCAGGTTCGGCTGATTATTCAATGGCGAAGAAGGATAATGAAAAAATTTAAATTATTCTTTTGTATACTATTATCTCTCACAATTTTTAATACTTTAAAATCCGCAGAGCAAATAGATCCAATTAAAGTAGACTGGAGCTTCAAAGGTTTACTAGGCAAATTTGATAGAGCCTCGTTACAGAGGGGGTATCAAGTGTACAATGAGGTCTGCGCTTCTTGTCATTCTATGCAGTATTTAAGTTATAGAAATCTAGGCGAACCTGGAGGACCAGAGTTCTCAGAGGAGGAAGTTAAAGCTATAGCTGCAGGTTTTGAGGTGACCGATGGTCCAGACGCACAAGGGGAAATGTTTACTAGACCAGGAAGGCCTTCGGATAAATTTGTGAGTCCTTACCCAAATGTTAATGCAGCAGCAGCAGCTAATGGAGGAGCATATCCTCCTGACATGTCTGTATTAGTAAAAGCAAGAAAAGGAGGGGCTAATTATATTTACTCAGTTTTAGTTGGTTATGAAGATCCACCTCCTGGAGTAACATTAGATGAGGGTGTTTATTATAATAAATATATGATTGGCAATAAGATCAAAATGCCAAATAATTTGTCAGATGGTTTAATAGAGTATGCTGATGGTACAGAAGCAACAGTTGATCAAATGGCAAAAGATGTTACTACTTTTTTAAGCTGGGCTGCTGAACCAGAATTAGAAAGCAGACACAAAACTGGAGTTAAAGTAATTTTATATCTTGTTTTGCTTTCAATATTAGTTTTTTTAAGCATGAAAAAAATATGGTCAAGGGTTAACCCTGAAATATAATACGTCACCATCTTTAACAATATAATCTTTACCTTCAATTCTTAATTTTCCATTTTCTTTACATTTTTCAGCACTACCAAATTTTATGAAATCTGCGGTATCGACAGCTTCAGCTCTAATAAAATTTTTTTCAAAGTCGGTATGAATAACGCCAGCAGCTTTCGGAGCTGATGTATTTTTTCTTACCGTCCAAGCCCTGCTTTCCTCTTTTCCAGAAGTAAAAAAAGTTTCTAAATCAAGCAAATCATATCCTTCTTTAATAAGCTTAGTAATACCCATTTTTTTAAGACCTATCTCTCTCATAAAATTTGATTTTTCTTCTTCTGTTAAACTAGAGAGTTGATCTTCAATATCTGCACAAATTGTTATCACTTTTTCTTTTGGATAAGCATTTATTATACTTAAGGTGTGTGCATTTCCCTCCTTTAAAGTTTCTTCGTCAACATTGCATACAATTATTTTGGGTTTTAAGCTAAGTAAGCCGGTTTGACGTAAAAATATTTTAGATAATTGATCTAAAGAATTAAGTTCATTTCCACTATTAAGTGTTTCTAGTGATTCTTCCAAAATCTCTATTTCTTTTTTAGAAAGTAGTTTTTTTTTTGATTTTTCTAGTTTCTTTTGAATAGTCTCAATATCAGATAATGCAATTTCTGTTTTAATTGTTTCAAGATCCTCAACTGGATTTACCTTATTATTGACATGCTGGATATTTTGATTTTCAAAACATCTTACTAAGTGAATGATAGCATCAACCTCTCTGATATGAGATAAAAACTTGTTGCCTAATCCTTCTCCTTTTGATGCACCTTTTACCAATCCAGCAATATCTACAAAAGTAATTGTGGTATAAATTTTTTTTTTTGAATTTGATAATTTTGCAAGGGCATCTAAACGATTGTCCGGTACTTCTACTATCCCAATATTTGGATCAATTGTACAGAAAGGAAAATTAGCTGCCTCAGCATTTTTTGTTGAAGTCAGTGCATTAAATAAAGTCGATTTTCCTACATTGGGCAAACCAACAATACCACACTTAAATCCCATTTAAATTTTGATTAACTTTACTTGAAAATAAATCTATTTTTTTGTCTATTAAAGTTGGAACTAATTTTACGATATTTTCAGTAATCTCTTTTATTCTTTCTTCTTCGTCATCTTTAAAATCTTCGAGAACGTGACTATTAACCCTTCTTTTTTCCTTTGGGTGACCTATGCCCACTCTCACTCTTGAGTAATCTGTACCAATAAATTTGTCTATAGATTTTATTCCGTTGTGACCAGCACTTGTTCCACCAACTTTAGCCTTAACTTTACCAAAATCAATATCCAAATCATCATGAAATACGATTACATTTTTTGCATCTATTTTAAAATAATCAATCAATTCTTTTATTGCTGTTCCTGAATTATTCATGAAGGTTAAGGGTTTAATAGCATAAACTTTTTTAGATTCGATATTTCCAGTTGTTAGAAGCCCTTTAAATTTAGGTTTTTGTTTCGAAAGTTTAAAATGAGAATTGATTGCATCGATTATTTTAAACCCGATGTTATGTCGATTATTCTCACTATCAGGTCCTGGATTTCCTAGTCCAACTAATAAAAGCATATTATTTATTTTTTCTCAGCAGGTTTTTTCTCAGCAGGTTTTTTGTCTGCAGGTTTTTTGTCAGGTGACGCATCTTTGCCTTTATCATCTTTTTTAGCTGGTTCACCTTCTTTACCAGATGTTTCTGCAGTCGCTTCTACTCCCTCAGCCGCAGCTTCACCCCCAGCACCTTCAGCAGCTTCTCCTTCTGCAGGTTTTTCAGGTTCCTTAATAATGGTTGGCGCTGCTACCGTTGCAATAACAAAGTCTCTGTCAGTAATTACCGGTGTAACATTTTCTGGCAATTTTACAGATGAAATTTTTATGCTTGTTCCTATATCTGTACCAGCTAGATCTATAGTAATATCTTCTGGTATATTATCTGCTGGGCATCTCAATTCTACTTTCCTTCTGACTATATTGAGAACGCCTCCTCTTTTAAGACCGGGTGAATCGTTATTATTTATAAATTTAACTGGAATTTCAATTACAATTTTAGTTCCAGAGACTATTCTCATTAAATCCAAATGTATCGGCTCATTTGTAGTTACATGGTAAGCAACGTCTCTAGGCAAAACTTTTTCTTTTTTACCATTGAGGTCTATTTCAAATACAGTAGATAAAAAAGAATCATTTTGAATAAAATTTTTTAGATCTTTTTTTGCTATAGATATTTTCTCGTTAGGGTTTTTTCCACCATATAATATGGCGGGAATAAAACCATCTAATCTTAATTTATTGGTAAAACCTGTTGTAGACTTTTCTCTTTTGTTAGCTTTTATATTAATCATAAATTATTTATTTTGAGAAAGCTATTTAACTCAACTTTAAAAATAAAACAAGTGTTAATTAAACAAATCTGACACAGATGTTGAGTTAGAAATTCTTTTTATGGCTTCTGCCATTAATGAAGATATAGATAATACCTCAATTTTATTGTTATTCTTTATTTTTTGTGAGTTATCAATTGTGTCTGTTATAATTAATTTTTTTATTTTTGACTTTTTAATTTTGTTAGCAGCATCACCACTTAAAACAGCATGAGTAATAAATACATAAACTTCGGTTGCTCCACTCTTTTTTAAAGCATCAACTGCATTTACAATTGTTCCTCCACTGTCAATTATATCATCAACAATAATACAAGTTTTTCCTTTTACATCACCTATTATATTCATCACTTGAGACTTACCTGGTTTTGGTCTTCTTTTATCAATAATCGCCAGGTCAGCTTTAATCTTTGTTGCAAGACCTCTAGTTCTTTGAACTCCACCAACATCTGGTGAAACACATATTAATTTTTTGTTTTTTAATTTTTTTTTGATATACCTTGCAAATAAAGGGGTTGTAAAAAGGTTATCAACGGGCATATCGAAAAATCCTTGAATTTGACCTGCATGTAAATCTACTGTAACCACTCTACTAGCTCCAGCATTTGTAATTAAATTAGCAACAACTTTTGCAGAGATAGATGTTCTTGGAACTACTTTTCTATCCTGTCTAGCATATCCATAGTAAGGAATAACTGCAGTGAT
Source organism: uncultured Pelagibacteraceae bacterium (assembly GCA_902620525.1). Classification (GTDB taxonomy): domain Bacteria; phylum Pseudomonadota; class Alphaproteobacteria; order Pelagibacterales; family Pelagibacteraceae; genus Pelagilacustribacter. The sequence continues at coordinate 106,266 of CACNIK010000002.1, forward strand.
ATTTTTTGCCGAAGATCTTCTCAAAGCGTCTATACACAATAGCAACTCCATTAAATTGTCATTTGCTGGATTTGAAGTTGATTGAATTACAAATACACTATTTCCTCTAATATTTTCATTTATTTCAATATAAATTTCTCCATCAGAAAATCTTTTAATATTCGTATTAACAAGTTTGAGTTTAAGCAGCTTTGAAATTTCTTTGCTTAATTTAGGATTACTTGTTCCAGATAAAATTTTCATGAAATTTAATTATATATACAATTATTTTTTAACCTTTTCCAGCTGTTCTTAATCAATTTGTTGTTGAAGATTTAACGTTAAAGAGCTTTAACAATTATAAATATAACGATTAATTTTGGCTAAACTTTGTCAAAGCAATTACAGAAATACATCTTCCATAATCATTTTGACCTAGTTTTTGAGACCTTCTGTAACTAAAAAAATTACTTTTTTCTCTGAAAGTATCTTTGTTTATATTATCTACTACAACATTTAATTTGATCAACTTATCATTTACATATTTTCGAAGGTTAAATAATTTTTTATTTTTTCTTTTATTTATAAAATAGATGTTATTTTTTTTGGTTTTTGAAATAAATTTTTTATAAAAAATTAAGTCAACTTCGTAACTTTTATTTCCTATACAAGGACCGATAGCAGCATATATTCTATTATTTATACTTATTTTTTTAAATCGTTTAATTGTGTTTTCAATAATTCCAGAAAAGGCACCTTTCCAGCCAGCATGTATGCATCCGATGATATGATTTTGCTTATCAAATAGAATAATTGGTACACAATCTGCTGTAACCACACCTAAACCTATTCCCCTAATTTTTGTAATTATAGCATCAGACTTAAATTTATTTAAACTTTTATTTTTTTTAGTAATTACAATTACTTTATTACTGTGTGTTTGATGCATTAAATAAAGTTTTTTTTTATTAATTTTAATTTTCTTAGAGACGAAGTTTAAATTTTTACTCACATTTTTTTTGTTATCCCTTGATCCTTGACCACAATTAAGACTTTTATATATGCCCTTAGAACACCCACCTTTTCTTGAAAAAAAACAATGATTAATGTTTTTAAATTTTTGGAATTTTTTTGAATAATACATTATTTAAATCCTAGATTAAATTTAGTTTTGTTTTTTGAAGCAAATAAAACTTTAAATAAACTGCCCATTTTTTTTTCACTCAAAAGCCTTTCTAGTCTATAATATAAATCAACCTTTTCTTTGAAACTTATATTCTTGGATAATATTTCTGCTCTTTCTATTATGCCCAATTTTTTTAAAAAGAAATTTTGGCTTACTATTTTATTTAAAATAAGTTTTTTATTTGCAAAAAAATTATTTAAAAGTCCAAAATTCACTAAATATGTGATATCAGCTTTTCCAATATTTTCATAAAACATATTTTTTTTGTGTGACTTTATTGATTGTAAAGTATCATTACCCTGAGCTTTTGTATAACCATAGTCAATAAGCAAAATACCTCCATTTAACTTATTAATTTTTTTTACAATTGTTTCCAGAATTTTTAAACCCTTCTGAGGGTATTCAATAATTCCTTTTTTTCTAAGCAAACCTAATTTTTTTAATTTTTTTTGAGTGTTTGGTGATATTTTTTTAAAAATAAATCTATTAAATCTATCGTTTTTAAATTCAACAAATTTCTCATAAACAGAGGAATTTTTTATTTCAAATTGTTTTATTGGTATAGAGTCAAAAAATTCATTGCCAAAAAAAAGAGTTGGTCCTTTCTTTATCTGACTCAAGTTTTTTATCCAAGCAACCCTTTTATTTTTTACCGTATTTTTTTGAATTTTAATAAGTGTTTTACTTCTTTCAAATAAAAATATTTTGACTGAGTTTTCAAACGAGGGAAATTTTTTTAAACTATTACAAAAAGTTTTACAAAAACTTCCGTCTCCAGGACCAAGCTCAACCAAAAAAAATTCCTTTGGTTTACCAAGATTTATCCAATAAGAAATCACCCATACCAATATCATCTCACTGAACAGCGGAGATATTAATGGCGCGGTTATAAAATCACCTTGTTTTCCAAATGGATTTTTTTTTGAGTAATAACCGTAATTTTTGTCATATAGAGCACTCTCTATAAATTTATCAATTGAATGAGTTCCATTTAAATTATTCATTTGATCTTAAAATACATCGCAATTCCGATACAAAACATAAAAGAACTTAACAAAGATCCCATGCTTATATAGTTAAAAATGTAACCTATTTGTAAATCGGGTTCTCTAAAAAATTCTGAAAAAATTCTAAACAAAGAATAAAATATCAAAAACGCAGCAGCACATACACCTTTTTTATAAGGCATCTTTTTTATTATTAGATTTAAAATTAAAAATAATAAAGCTCCTTCTAGAAATGCCTCATAAATTTGTGAAGGATGCCTACCAAAATCGTCAACTAATGGAAAAATTACTGCCCAAGGAAGATCAGTTGGTTTTCCGTAAAGCTCACCATTTATAAAATTAGCTAATCTTCCGAAAAAAATTCCAATAGGCGCAACACATGAAACTACATCAAGTAGAACCATTTTATCACAACCTCTTCTCTTTGAAAATAATATAGTGGCAGCAAATATACCTAATAGACCCCCATGGAACGACATGCCCCCCTTCCAAATAAAAAAAATTTCTATAGGATTCGAAATAAAATAGCTTAAGTTATAAAATAAAACGTAACCTAATCTACCTCCAATAATTATGGAGATAATTACATAAGTTATATAATCATCAAATAAATCTAATTTAAAATTATTATTATATTTATTATTGATAAATAGAATAATTTTTTTTCCATACCACCAACCAAATATTACGCCAAATAAATAAGCTAGAGAGTACCATTTTAGGGACAGGATACCAAAATCAAATATTATTGGATTTAAATTATGAATATACATTATAAAATTAATAACATAATTGAAATAAATTTACTTATCAAATATGATAGGGCGTGTCAGACAAAGAAAAAATATTAAAAACTCTATCAAGCTTGTTAGAAACTGGAATTTTGACTGTAAATGATGTCAAAAAGGAACTTACAACTAACTTAAAATTTAAAAAAGATAGTATTGTTAATAAATTAAATCTTGTTTCTAGAGAAGAGTTTGAAATACTTAAAAAGCTAGTGGAAACACAAGATGCAAAAATCAAAAAATTGTTAAAAAAAACTAAAAAGGCAAAGAAATCTTAACTTGCAAACCACCCAATTCACTTTTTGATAACTGAATGTTTCCTCCATGAGAATGGACAATATCTTCAACTATTGCTAAACCCAAACCTACTCCAGACTTGTTTAAACTTCTACTTTTATCAAGCCTAAAAAAAGGTTTAAAAACGTTTCTGTAATGTTCAGGAGGAATACCAGGTCCGTCATCATCAAATAAAATTACTGCTCTATTAGAACTTTTTTGTACAGTAATATTTATTTTTTCTCCATACATTAGACTGTTGTTTATAACATTGGAAAAACATCTTTGAAGTGCATTCTTTCTTCCATAAAAAGAAACATCACTTTCAATTTTTACATTTACATTTGAATTTTTAATTCTTTTCTCAATAATATTAAATAAATCTTTTAAACTAACTTTTTCAGTATTTTCTTTAGCTTGAGTCTTAGCGAATTGAAGGTAATCGTTTAACATATTTTCCATCTCATCTATATCTTTAGACATATTACCTGAAATATTTTTGTCGCTGACCATTGCTAATTGTAGCTTTAATCTTGTAAGTGGTGTTCGTAAATCATGACTTATGCCAGAAAGCATTTCAGATCGTTGATTTAAATGTCTATTTATTCTTTTTGCCATTCTATCAAACTCATAAGCAGCATTTCTTATTTCTCTAGCGCCAGACGGTCTAAATTCATTTATATAGTCTCCTTTACCAAATCTCTGAGCTGCTTTAGCTAAATTAGTAAGTGGCTTGGTTTGATTTTTTAAAAAAAGTATTGCTATAAGAATAAGAATAATAGAAGGCAATGTTATCCATAAAACAAACAGTCGAACAGAAGATGTCGCTATTCTCTCTTTTGGAAAGAAAAATTGTAAATGTTTGTTTCCTGATCTTATTCTTACTTCAACAATATCTAGATAATTTACTGTATTAAACCAGTAGTTATCATTTCCAAAGGTCGACTTTAATTCACGTCTAAGAGATCTATCCATAGGACTAAATCTTCTTTCGAAAACTTCTTTAGGAATTTTTTCGTCTATGGTGTTAATAACAAAGTCAAAATTTTTCTTATAAATATCAGTTAAGTAATTAATTTGGTTTTTATTGTCAGAATTGTAAACGTCGCTTAAAGTTTTAATTTCGCCTACAAGCGATCTAGTCATTCCTTTGTTGGCCTTAATCCATATACTGTCAAAAAAAACAATAGTCACGATTAATTGTAAAAGAATTGTAGGGGCCGCAACAATTATTAATGATCTATAAAATAAACCTTTTGGTAAAAATCTTTTAAAAAAATTATTCAATCCAGAGAACATAGCCTGAGCCCCTTATAGTTTGTAAGTATTTCGGATTTTTTGGATTTACCTCAATTTTTTGTCTTAAACGAGTAATCATTACATCAATAGATCTTTCCTGCGATATTCCAGATATATCACCAATTTGAGATCTTGAGTAAGTTTTTCCAGGATTAGATAACATTTCTATTAAAATTTTCTTTTCAGTTACATTAATCTTTCTCTCAGAACTATTTAATTTTATTACCATTTTATTTAAGTCAATAACAGCTTCACCTACTGAATATTTTTTTTCAAGGTCTATCTTAATATTTTTTGAAATAATATTATTTATTCTCAAAAGAAGCTCTTTAGGCTCAAATGGTTTACCAATATAATCGTCCGCTCCTAGTTCTAGACCTTTAATTCTATTTTCAACCTCCCCTTTGGCCGTAAGTAAAATGATAGGCGGACAATTGTCACTTTTAATTTCTTTTACAAGTTCATAACCATTTTGGCCAGGCATCATAACGTCAAGAACAATTAAATCAAATTTAAAATGGCTCAACTTAATTTTGGCTTCCTCTGAATTTGAAGCTGTAGAAACAACAAAATGTTTTTCGTTTAGATACTCTTTTAGAAGACTTCTTATACGATCGTCATCATCCACTACTAAGATATGATTTAAATTATCCATTTATAATTTTTTTTAAAACCTCTTTAAATTTAACGACAGACTCTGGCTCAGAATTTTTCAAAGCATTAAATATTCTTTTTTTTTGTTTTCTATATATAGTTTCAAAAAATATCTTTCCATCTTTATCAAGATATAATTTTTTTTTTCGTGTATCGGCGTCATCTTTTAATTGTTTTATCATTTTTGATTTTAATAAATCCCTAATAACTCTATTAATACTTTGCTTAGTAATTTTAAGTTTATATATAAGTTCTCCCAAACTTATACCTGGGTTACTCTCAATTAAATTTAATGCTCTAAGATGCGCAGGGCCAAAAAATTTTTTTGATAATATATCTTTTGGATCTGAATAGGTTTCTCTGTATGCATAGTAAAGTAATTGTATAAAATCTTTAATTTGCTCGTCTTTAAGATAAAGTAAGTCCTTCATAAATGGTCAACTATATTGACTTATTCTAATAAGAAATATACTTTTTTCTAACAAAAAAAAAGATATATTATTTTTTTCTATGGAAATGATACCTTACGATAAAAGATCTGGTAAAATCTGGTTTAATGGCAAAACAATAAACTGGAAAGATGCCCAAATTCATGTGTTAAATCATGGACTGCATTATGCTAGTTGTGTTTTTGAAGGAGAAAGAGTTTACGACGGGGAAATATTTAAACTTGAAGAGCACACAGAAAGATTATTTTATTCTGCTAAAAGAATGGGAATAGCTATTCCTTTTAATCAAACAGAAATTAACGAAGCTTGTAAAAATATAGTAAATATACAAAAAGTGAAAAATGGATATGTAAGACCGGTTATTTGGCGAGGGAGCGAAATGATGGCTATTTCAGCACAAAAAAATAAAGTTCATGTAGCAATTGCAACATGGGAGTGGGGATCATATTTTGACCCAAAATTAAAAATAGAGGGAATAAAATTGAATATATCAAAATGGAGACGTCCAGCACCGAACACTATTCCTTGGGATACCAAAGCTGCAGGATTATATATGATATGCACTTTATCTAAACATGAGGCAGAAGAACAAGGATTTACAGACTCATTAATGTTAGACTTTGAGGGAAACATTGCTGAAGCAACAGGAGCAAATATTTTTTTTAAATCAGCAGATGGTCAACTACATACTCCTGTACCGGACTCATTTCTTGACGGTATAACAAGAAGAGCTGTTATTGAAATAGCTAAGTCTAAAAATATTAAGGTTAATGAAAGAAAAATTGCTCCAGACGAAATGAAAAAATTTGTGGGCTGTTTTTTAACAGGGACTGCGGCAGAAATTACTCCTGTTTCTAAAATTGATAAATTTGATTTCAAGGTTTGTGAGCTTATTAAAGATCTAAGCAATAGTTATCAAAATATCGTTAGAAAAAAATCTGCTGCCTAGGATTTATCATCCTCGCTCAAAGCATGATCTATTCCTTTTATCATATAACCATAACCTGTATATAAAGTTATGGCTGCCGATAACCACAAAAGAATAATTCCAATAGTCTGAGCGTTATAGTCCTGAAAGTTAACAATTTTATTCCCGAAATCTCCTGTTAAAAGAACAGCTATTGCAAACATTTGTATAAACGCTTTAAGTTTAGATAAGCTTGTTACAGGCATGGATATACTCCCTTTAGCTAAGAATTCTCTTAAACCAGAAATTATAATTTCACGAGTTATAATTATTATTGCTGCGATTACCTCAAAATTTTTAATTGTACCATTCATTATAAGTAAAAGGAGAGCAGTAGAGACAAGAATTTTATCAGCAATAGGATCTAATAACTCTCCTAGTTTAGACTCCTCTTTAAATAGTCTGGCTAGAAGCCCGTCTAAATAATCTGTGAAACTTGCTAAAACAAAAAGAAAAAAGGGGATTAGATCACCAAAAAATCCTGGCAGAAAGAAAGTAAATATAAATATTGGAACTATTATTATTCTACCTATTGTTAATATATTTGGAATTTTAAATTTCATTTTTATTCGTGAAAGTAATCATAAATTTTCTTTGCCATACTTTCTTCAATACCTTCTACAGATTTTAAATCTTCTAGGCTAGCAGATTCTACTGATCTAGCTGACCCAAAATGATTAAGTAAAGACCTTTTCCTTTGTTTTCCTATTCCATCAATTTGATCTAATAAAGATTTACTTAACCCTCTTTTTCTTTTTGCTCTATGAGTGCTTATGGCAAATCTATGAGCTTCATCTCTTAATCTTTGTATAAAAAATAATAAAGGATCATTTTTTTTTAAAATATATTCTTTATTTTCATGGTATATTTTTTCTTCACCTGCATTCCTGTTTTTACCTTTTGCAACAGCTAATATTGGTAAATCATGTAAACCTAGCTCATTTAATACTTCTTTACTTACTGAGTATTGTCCCTTACCACCATCTATTAAAATTAATTCTGGCAAGGAAAGGGAACCAGATTTTTCTTTTACTGCTTTTGAAAACCTTCTAAATAAAACTTCCTTCATCATACCATAATCATCATTTTTGACTTTTTCATTCTTAATATTAAATTTCCTATACCGTTTTTTAATAAAACCTTCGTTGCCAAAACATATTAGAGCTCCAATAGAATCACTACCTTGATTATGACTATTGTCATAAACTTCAATAAGATTAATATTATTATTCAAATTAAATTTGTTGGCTAAACTTTCTATCAAATTGTTATTACTTTCAGTCTGATAAAGTTTTTGGGTTAAAGCTTGTTTAGCATTTTTCTCTGCTAATTTTGATATATTAATTTCATCCTTGCTCTTTGCTTTTTTTATTAATACATCTCGCTTTTCTTTTTGGGAAAAGGCATTTTCTAAAAGCTTTAAATCTTTGACTTCAGTATTCGTTATTATCATACTTGGTACCACTTTATTTTCATAAAATTGTGTTAAAAAAGAAGTCATGATTTCTTTTATATTATCATCAGTGTCGTGCTTTGGGTAAAAAGCTTGATTACCCCAGTTTTGTTTTGATCTAAAAAAAAATACTTGTACACACGTTTTTCCTGACTCCTTATAAATACTTACAACGTCAGCTTCATTTAAATTAGTTTGATTTATTTTTTGTGATGTCTGAATTTGAGTTAAGGCTTTTATTCTATCTCTAGCTATTGCAGCTTTTTCAAAATCTAATTCTTTACTTGCTAGCTCCATGTCCTTAGATAAAGATTTTTGTATCCTTCTTGATTTTCCAGAGATAAAATCTATAGCATTAGATACAGTTCTTTTATATTGAGACTCTTCAATGTGCCCGACGCATGGACCAGAACATCTTTTGATTTGATATAATATACATGGTCTCTCTCTATTTTTAAAAACAGTATCATCACAAACTCGTATTTGGAAAATTTTTTGTAAAATTTTAATTGTCCAATTTGCAGACCCTATTGAAGCGAAAGGTCCAAAATAATAACCATTTCTTGATTTTTTTCCACGAAGTTTAGTCAGTTGAGGCCATTTATCTTTGTGACCGATATAAATATATGGAAACGATTTATCGTCCCTCAACAAAATATTAAATCTTGGTTTATGTTTTTTGATAAGGTTGGCTTCTAGAAGAAGAGCCTCGCTCTCATTACTAGTAGTAGTTACCTCAAGGTTATGTGTTAGAGAAAGCATTCTTTCAGTTCTTATTGGTAAGTTTGTGTCGGAAACATAACTTTTAAGTCTATTTGGAATATTTTTAGCTTTTCCAATATATAAAATTTCTCCGGAAACACTTATCATTCTATAAATACCAGGATTTTTCGGTATAAGTGGAATTTTTTCTTTTATAACTTTCTTTCCTAACTCTAAACTATTATTCATCTCTACTTTTTGACACCTCTATACCCACAGACTCTGTATTCTTGATTATATCTAACTTCTCTAATTTCAGATTAACTTTTTTTACTATCTTATTTTCAAAAATTATATCAAAAATATTTTCTGCTAAATCTTCTAAAAGTTCATGGTGTTTTTTTTCTGTAATATAGGTTATTTTGTTTATAGTATCCTCATAATTTACTATAGATGCCAAATTATTATTATTAGGCTTAATATTTGAGTTAGTCGAAATATCAATATTAAATCTCACTCTTTGCTTCTTCTTCTTTTCAAAATCATGAAGACCTATTGAAATTTTCAATATTAAGTTTTTAATACTTACTTTTCTTTTATATTTATATTTTTTTTTATCTTTAAATTTAATTATTTTCATTCTTTAACGTTAATTATATCAGGCGTTAACCACGCTAGTCTTTGGCCGCTGTCAACATTTATAATTTCTCCTGTTATATTGTCATTTTTTATAAGAAATTTTACTGTTTCACTAATGTTTTCTAAATTCACTTGCTTTTTTAATAAAACCGATTTCCATTGTTTTTTAAAATGAGATTCTGATTGTCTTTTATTCTTAATTGTTGGACCAGGAGATATAGCATTCACTCTAATATTAGGAGCTAATTTCATAGCTGAAGTTATAGTAAGCGTTCCTAAAGCTGATTTACTTAAAGTGTAGGATAGAAAATAAGGCGTTAATTTTTCAATTCTTTGATCAATAATATTAATGATAATCCCATAGTTTTTTTTTACATATTTTTTAAAATTTTGAGTTAATAAGGCTGGGGCTTTTAAATTAACATTCATGTGTTTTGAAAAGCTTTTATTGTTAAAGTTATTGAGGTTATCATTTTCAAAAACTGAAGCATTGTTAATAAGGCAGTCTAAACCTCTCATTTTATTAAAAGCATCTCTTATTAATTTTTTTACTTGATAAGAATTATTTAAATCAGCCTTAATTAAAAACACACTGCTACCTAAATCTTCTAATTCTTTTTTTAATTTATTAGCCAGATTTATCGATTTATTATAGTGAATTGCTATATAAATACCGTAACCTGCTAAACTTTTTGCGATAGCAGCGCCAATTCTTGTTGCACCACCTGTAATAATTATCTTTTTGGCTTCCATTTTTTTATTGCTTTTCTAGGCTTAGTGCCTGGCATTCCCATTGATGATCTACCTTTAGGGTATACTTTATTTTTTAATTTGTACTGGTTTATTTTAGGATTTAAAGATATCTCTAATTCACTTGCTTCCAATTTTCTTATTTCATCACGGATTTTGGCAGCTTCCTCAAATTCTAAATTAGCAGCGGACTCTTTCATTTTTCTATTTAAAGCCTTTAAATGTTTCTTAAGATTTCCACCAACATTTGAACCCTCGCTTATTTTTACATAGTCTTTCTCATAAACTGACTCTAAAATATCACTTATTTCTTTTTTAACTGACTCTGCTGTAATTTTATTTTTTTTATTATATTGTAATTGCTTATTTCTTCTTCTATCAGTTTCTTTGATGGCCTTATCTATGCTTTTTGTGACTTTGTCTGCGTATAAAATTACCTTTCCATCTACATTTCTAGCAGCTCTTCCTATTGTTTGAATTAAAGATGTTTCTGATCTTAAAAACCCTTCTTTATCTGCATCAAGTATTGCAACCAGTGCACATTCAGGAATATCCAATCCTTCTCTTAATAAATTTATTCCAACCAAGATATCGAATACACCCATTCTCAAATCCCTTATAATTTCTATTCTTTCCAGTGTATCGATGTCAGAATGCATATATCGAACCTTTAATCCATTTTCATGAAGATACTCTGTTAAATCTTCAGCCATTTTTTTTGTTAACGTTGTAGCTAAAATTCTGAAACCTTTTTTTACGATTTCTTTTGCTTCGTGCATTAAATCGTCAACCTGAGTTTTTGCTGGCCTTATTTCAACTGGTGGATCTATCAAACCTGTAGGACGGATAATTTGATCTATAAATTCATTCTTTGTTTGTTTCAATTCCCATGGTCCAGGAGTAGCAGATACGAATATTGTTTGAGTCCTCATTAAATCCCATTCTTCAAACTTTAAAGGTCTATTATCCATACATGATGGAAGCCTAAAACCATATTCAGCTAATGTACTTTTTCTGGTTCTGTCACCTTTGTACATTCCGTTAAGCTGTGGCACAGTGACATGACTTTCATCAACAAAAATAATTGTATTATCAGGAAAGTACTCAAATAATGTTGGTGGAGGTTCTCCAGGTTTTCTTCCAGACAAAAATCGTGAATAATTTTCAATTCCAGCACAAGTTCCTGTTGCCTCAATCATTTCTAAATCAAATTTTGTTCTTTCTCTTAATCTCTGAGCCTCTAATAATTTGTTGTTGTCCTGATGTTTTTTTAAAGTGACTTCTAGTTCTTTTTTTATCCCTTGAATAGCCTGATCGATTGTTGGTTTAGGAGTAATATAATGACTGTTAGCATAAATTTTAATAATTGAAAAATCATTAGTCTTATCTCCAGTTAAAGGATCAAACTCTTCAATTTTTTCTAATTTATTTAAATTTAAACTTAATCTCCAAGCCCTATCTTCCAAATGTGATGGAAATATTTCTAAATTTTCTCCTCTAACTCTAAATGTGCCTCTAAAAAAATTTTGGTCATTTCTTTTATATTGTAAGTTAATAAATGCCCTAATTAATTGATCTCTGTCATACTCATAGTTTTTTTTTAGAGTTATAGTCATTTTTGAATAAGCCTCTACAGATCCAAGACCATAGATACATGAAACACTTGCAACAATTATTACATCATCTCTTTCCAATAATGACCTAGTTGCTGAATGTCTCATTCTATCTATTTGTTCATTAATAGATGCCTCTTTTTCTATGTAAGTGTCAGATCTTGGAACATAAGCTTCTGGAGTGTAATAGTCATAATAAGACACAAAATATTCAACAGCGTTATTAGGAAAAAAATTTTTAAACTCTCCATAAAGCTGTGCGGCCAACGTTTTGTTTGGAGCGAGAACCAAAGCTGGTCTGTTAGATGCTTCGATGACTTTTGCCATTGTGAAAGTTTTTCCAGAGCCTGTAACACCAAGTAAGACTTGTTCGTTCTTTTGACCTTTAAGATTAGTAATCAGTTTTTTGATAGCTTGAGGCTGGTCTCCAGCAGGTTGAAAATTACTTTTAATTTTAAATTTAATGCCTCCCTCTAATTTTTTATTTATAGAGTTGTTAGTATTTTCTAAATCTAATATTTTTTCTTGATACGTATTTTGCATTCTGTGATATTAATAATTAAAAAAAACATTATAAAATTCAATGAGCATAATTTCCAACAATTTAAAACGTATAAAACCGTCGCCTACCATAGCAGTTACCACAAAAGCCAGGGAAATGCGGGCAAGTGGGAAGGATGTTATAGGGTTAGGTGCTGGAGAGCCAGATTTTGACACCCCAGATAATGTTAAAGATGCCGCTATAGAAGCTATCAAAAAAGGTGATACCAAGTACACAGCAGTTGATGGAACTACAGATTTAAAAAAAGCTATTGTTGAAAAGTTTAAAAGAGAGAATAATTTAAATTATACAACTGACCAAATTACAGTCGGAACAGGGGGCAAGCAAGTTATATACAATACCTTCATGGCAACATTAAATAAAGGAGACGAAGTAATTATACCTGCACCCTTTTGGGTTTCTTACCCTGATATGGTTTTGTTAGCTGGTGGCACTCCTAAGATTGTAAAGTGTGAGGAAAAAGATGGCTTTAAACTTTCAGCAAAAAAATTAAAAAAAGCAATATCTAAAAAAACAAAATGGCTTATTTTAAACTCTCCATCTAATCCGACTGGAGCAGGATACACAAAAAAAGAAATAGAAGATTTATCAAAAGTATTACTTAAACATAAAAAAATTTTTATTTTAAGTGACGATATTTATGAACATATTAGATACGAGGGCTTTAATTTTTTTACAATCGCTCAAATCTCGAAACTCAAAGAGAGAACTTTGACCATGAATGGGGTTAGCAAGTCTTACGCTATGACAGGTTGGAGAATTGGTTATGCGGCAGGTCCTAAAGAAATAATTAATGCAATTAGAAAGATACAATCTCAATCTACTTCAAATCCTTCATCTATTAGCCAGGCAGCAGCAGTTGAGGCATTAAATGGGCAACAAAATTTTATTAAAGAAAGAGCAGAAGCCTTCAAAGAGAGAAGAGATTTTGTTGTAAATAGTTTAAATAATATAAAAGGTATCAATTGCTTAAATCCAAATGGAGCTTTTTATGTTTTTCCAAGCTGTAAAGGGCTATTAAATAAAAAAACTAAACTTAAAACTGATACTGAATTTGTTCAAAAATTATTAGAAAAATCTATGGTTGCTGTAGTTCAAGGATCAGCCTTTGGATTAGATGGTTATTTTAGAATTTCTTATGCAACCTCTATGGAAAATTTAAAGAAAGCCATAACAAGAATTAAAGATTTTTGTGATAGCTTAAATAATTAATTTTGTCTCAAAATTCTTTCAGCTGCATCTGTTTTTTTTACCCATGATTTTGGAATAGATCCCACTCCTTTTAATGCCGCATAATATGCTCCAATAAAGTTTACTCTAGAACAATTACATCCTCCTGCTTTAATTGTTTTTAAAACAGCACTTTTATAACTAGAGGAGGTTAAAATAGAATGAATAGAGCTCTCAAAAGTACCGGGATAACTACAAGCCATTCCAAGTTTTTTTACTACTTCAGGATGAGGTTTCTTTTTTAATCGTTTTATTTTATTTATGTTCTTAACGATGTTTTTAAAATATGATTTATTTTTGTATTTTAAAGCAAACTCTTTTATGGGATTTTTTGAACCTTTAAGAGCCAAATCTATTAAATGAAATTTAGCCAAAGCATACCTTAGACTAATTTTTGAAACCGTGACTAATGAAATAATTTTTTTAAGATTTTTAAAACTATGACCATATAAAAAGTAAGGTAGTGCTGCACAGAAACCATCCGACTCATTTACTTTTCTTCCTCCTGTTAATTTTTTTCCCTTTTTTATATTTTGAACTGTCTCGATTATATTTTGATGTATCCAAGGTCCTTTAATTATTCCACGCCAGTCTTTAACCTTTCTATATTTTGCTCTTAGACTATAATTTTTCCAATATACACTTCCAGGGCCAAAATTTTTAATAATATTTTTTTTAAATCTACCCTCAATATTTTTATGTCCCTCAATTAATGTTTTGAACATGACTTGACCAATATCATTGTAACCAGAAACTTTACCAGTTTTAATGGTATAAAAAGGGCTTTTATTTATTTTTAAAAAGGCAAAATCTTTTTTTCCTCTAATGTAATTCAGTAATTTTTTTTGATTATATACCCAATGCAAAGGTCTTGCAGCTGCATCTGCAACAGTAGAACCTAAAAATACATGTAAATTGTTTTTCACTTTATTTACTAGATAAATGCTTTTCAGCTTCCAGTGCAGCCATACAACCCATGCCAGCAGCAGTGACTGCTTGCCTAAAAATTTTATCTTTCACATCTCCAGCAGCAAATACTCCTGGTATATTTGTAATGGTTGAGTCTGGTTTAGTAATCAAATAACCTTCTTTATCCATTTTTAATTGATCTTTAAATAAAGCCGTAGCCGGGTCGTGACCTATTGCTATAAATAAACCATCAACTTTAAGCTCAGATGTTTTATTAGTTTTGACATTTTTGATTTTTATTCCATTAACTCCTTTGGGTTCGTTTGTTCCCATAACTTCTTCAACAACACTATCCCAAATAATTTGAATTTTTTTGTTAGCTTTAAGCTTTTCTTGCAATAATTTTTCTGCTCTTAACTCATTTCTTCTATGTATCAAATGAACTTTAGAGGCAAATTTAGTTAAAAACATTGCTTCCTCTACTGCAGCGTTTCCACCACCAACAACTGCAACTTCTTTTTCTTTAAAGAAAAAACCATCACATGTTGCACAAGCAGATACTCCAAACCCTCTAAATTTTTGTTCGGACTCTAAATTTAACCATCTTGCTTGAGCGCCTGTGGAAATAATAATGCTATCTGCAGTATAAATTTGACCACTGTCGCCATGAGCCGAAAAAGGTTTTTTTGAAAGATCAACTTTTTTAATATGATCTTGAATCATTTCGGTGCCCACAGCTTTCGCCTGGCCTTTCATTTCTTCCATCAACCACGGTCCTTGAATTACTTTTGCAAAACCCGGAAAATTCTCAACATCTGTTGTTGTTGTAAGTTGTCCACCCGGCTCAGACCCAAAAACTAATATTGGTTTAAGAAGGGCTCTGGCAGCATATATAGCTGCAGTATAACCTGCTGGTCCTGATCCAAGAATCAACACTTTTGTATGTTTAGATGATATATTATTCATTCTAATGAAGGTATATAGTAACAAATGTCAAAATTAAAAGCACTCCTTTTAACGCAAGGTATGCACGGTATGGTTAGTCAGGTTGAAGGCTTAGCAAAAGCTTTGAATTTAAACTATAAACATCAAGAAATTAAACTTAAAAAGTTTTGGAATTTTATACCACCATTTCTTACACCTATATCTATGAGCATTCTTGAAAGTCAATTTATATTTGATTCGAAAGTAATTATTTCTTGTGGAAGAAAGAGTGTAATCCCTTCTTTAGCTTTAAAAAAAAAATATAAAGAAAAAATCTTTACGATTCATATTCAAGATCCAAAAGTTTCATTAGACAAATTTGATTTAATCATTTGCCCTGAACATGATAATATAATAGGCGCTAATGTTATCAAAACAACCGGAGCAATTCATTATCTTTCTGAAAAAGAAATTTCAAAAGAAAACAATTATTTAAAGATTGATAAAGAAAACAAAAAAATAATTGCTTTTATTATTGGTGGGCCAAATAAATATTATAGTTATTCAGAAAAAGAGATTGATTTTTTATTTAACAAAATAAAATCTATTTTTACTAGAGATAAATACAAATTGATCGTAATACCTTCTTATAGGACTCCATCAGACATAATTAAAAAAGCTTTTAATTCTTTTGGTCACGATCACATGGTTGTAAAAGATGTAGATAAAAAATCTTACTTGTCTGCGCTTTCAATCTCAGATTATATTGTTGTAACTTGCGATTCTACTTCTATGATTTCTGAAGCTGCAATTACTGGAAAACCGATTTATGTGGCACAAATGAAACCAAATAAGAATAATTATAGATTTCAAAAATTTTTCTCCCAATTTAAACAATTAAATATAATAAAAGATTTGACAGATAAAATTGATTTATGGTCATATAGTAAACTTGACGAGGTAAACAGAATATCACCTTTGATTAACGAAAAGATAAAAAAAAATGGAATTATTTAAGTCATTAGAGAACAGAACTAAATCGTTCAACGATCCTTTTGAACACTTTGAAATTAATAAACCATTAACCAAAGAAGCTATTGAAGAAATCAGTAATGCAGATATTGTCGACCCTAAAAAACAAAACTTAAACTACGACGGTACTAGAGCACTTGATGGTGGAGATGGTGCTTTTCGCTCAGGCATCAAAGATGGCGGAAAGGCAAAAAAAATAAGATGCTACGTAACTAAAGAAAATGCAAATCAATTTCCGCACCTTAAAAATTTTATTGAGGAGCTGAGATCTCCTAAAGTTTACAATAAAATTGGTAGCTTAATAAGAAAAGATTTAAGCAACTCTTTCGTCAGGCTAGAAGTTATTTGTGATAGAGAAGGTTTTTGGCTTAAACCCCATTGTGATATTAAAGAAAAATTAATGTCTTCAATAGTTTTCATCAACCTTCATAACGAATCTGAAAACTTAGGAACAGATTTTTACGATACTAAATTAACCAAAGTAAAAACAGTTCCGTATAAACATAATTATGGATATTTCTTTACCAGTGGACCAAACTCCTGGCATGGTATGGAAAAAAAAGATATTAAAAAAGAGCGTAGATGTATTCAAATTAACTACGTCACTTTCGAGACTGATTGGAAAGTAAGATAAAATCCTAAATATCTTGCAGAGAAGTTACTTTAATTTCTTTATTTTTGAGAGACTTAATACCTTCAATACAAACTTTTGCTGTCGACATATTTGTACAATAAGGGACTTTATTTGCTAAAGTTGCTCTTCTTAATGCTAAAGCATCGTTTAGTTGTTTTTCACTATTACCTCCACCAGTATTAATTACTAAAGCAATTTTTTTTGCATTAAGTACATCGACAATATGAGGTGATCCTTGATTGACTTTATTTATTTTTTTACATTTAATTCCATGCTTGTTAATATATTCAGCTGTTCCTCCAGTACCGCAAAGTTTGAAGTTAAGCTTATTTAACTGTTTTGCTAAATCAACACCTTCGTTTTTATGGCTATTTTTTAGTGATATAAATGCTAAACCTTTTGTAGGAAGCGAGTTTGAAGCTGCCATTTGACTTTTGGCAAAAGCCATACCAAAATTTTCATCGAAACCCATTACTTCTCCAGTAGATTTCATCTCTGGACCAAGTATAAGATCACTATTAGGAAATTTATTAAATGGGAATACCGCCTCTTTTACCGCAAACATTTTTTTTGTTTTACTTCTTAAATTAAATTTGGATAATTTTTCACCGGCCATTACTCTAGATGCAATTTTTGCTAATGGAAGATTTTTTGCTTTTGACACAAATGGAACAGTTCTGCTTGCCCTAGGGTTAACTTCAATAACAAATATTTCATCATGCTTAATTGCAAATTGTACATTCATAAAACCTTTTACCTTAAGTGCTAGGGCCAACTTTTTAGTTTGGCTCTCAATCTCTTTAATTAAAAAAGGTTTAATAGAAACTGGAGGCAAACTGCAAGCTGAATCACCAGAATGAATACCTGCCTCTTCAATATGCTGCATGATACCTGCAACAAATACTTGCTTGCCATCTGATAGCGCATCAACATCTACTTCCATCGCATTATCTATAAATTTATCGATTAAAATTGGATTTTTTTCTGCCGCCTTAAATGCCTCCTGTACAAAATTCTTAAGTTGCTTTTTTTCATGTACAATTTCCATTGCTCTTCCTCCTAAAACATAGGAAGGTCTAACCATAAGCGGTAATCCAATTTTTTCAGCTATTTTAAATGCTTGTGAAAATGTTTTTGCTATTCCACTTTTTGCTTGCTTTAATTTTAATTTATTCAAAAGATTTCTAAATCTATCTCTATCTTCAGCTAAATCAATCGAAGTATATTGAGTCCCTAATATTGGAAGTTTGTTTTCATGCAAGAACTTGGCCAACTTTATAGGTGTCTGTCCACCAAATTGAGTTATGACGCCCACCAATTTTCCTCTAACTTTTTCTCTTTTAATAATATTAAAAACAAATTCTTCTATTAATGGCTCAAAATACAATCTGTCGCTCGTATCATAATCTGTTGAAACAGTTTCAGGATTACAATTAACCATTATTGTTTCATACCCAGCTTTTTTCAAAGCAAAACTAGCTTGACAACAACAGTAATCAAACTCAATACCCTGGCCAATTCTATTAGGCCCACCTCCAAGAATAATAATTTTTTTTCTATTAGACGGATCCGCCTCACACTCAGAGTCAACGGAAAAATTTCTCTGATAAGTAGAGTACATATATGGGGTAAATGATTTAAACTCAGAGGCGCAAGTATCTACTTTTTTATAAACAGGAAAAATTTTCAATTTTGATCTTATTTTTCTGATATTATCCTCTGTGGTATTAGCTAATTCAGAAAGTTTTTTGTCTGAGAAACCTATTGATTTTATATAATTAAATTCATTAAACGTTTTTGGCAAACCATTTTTTTTAATCTTATTTTCTTCATCTACAATTTCTTTTATTTGATTTAAAAACCAGTTATCAATTTTTGAAAGTTTTTGTATTCTTTTAAAATTGATTTTTTTTCTAAAAGCCTCACCAATTAGCAATATTTTATTAGGTATATTTTCTGCAAGTTTTTTTTCAATTTGTTTGACTTTTAAATTGAATATTTGGTCTACACCCGAAAAACCAGTTTCAAGAGAAACCAAAGCTTTTTGCAAGGACTCCTTAAAGTTTCTACCTATAGCCATAGCTTCACCAACTGACTTCATAGATGTGCCTAAAACTGCAGCAGATGTTGAAAATTTTTCAAAAGTAAATCTTGGGATTTTAGTTACAACGTAGTCTATTGTTGGTTCAAAAGAAGCTGGAGTGACTTTAGTAATCTCGTTTTTTAACTCATCTAAAGTATAACCCACAGCAAGTTTGGCAGCTACTTTAGCAATTGGAAATCCAGTAGCTTTTGACGCTAAAGCAGAAGATCTTGAAACTCTTGGATTCATTTCTATGATAACCATTCTTCCATCTTTTGGATTTATTGCAAATTGAACATTTGAACCTCCAGTTTCAACACCTATTTTCCTTAAACAAGCTATCGATGCGTTTCTCATCAATTGATATTCTTTATCTGTAAGAGTTAATGCAGGGGCGATAGTTACCGAGTCACCAGTATGAATTCCCATAGGATCGACATTTTCAATCGAACATATAATTATACAGTTATCATTTTTATCTCTTACCACTTCCATTTCAAACTCTTTCCAGCCCTCTAGACATTCTTCCACTAAGACCTGGTTAACGGGTGACTCATGTAGTCCATTTTTTAATATTTTAAAAAATTCTTTTTTATTTTTTGCTATTCCTCCGCCAAGTCCACCTAGGGTAAAAGCAGGTCTTATAATCGCTGGAAGGCCGATTTGTTTTAGAGCTTTTGAAGCTTGGTTAAAATTATTTACAATCTTTGACTTAGGCAGATCTAAGCCTATATCAAGCATATTTTTTCTAAATTTTTTTCTATCTTCGGCGTTCGAAATAGCTCTTGAATTAGCACCAATAAGTTCAATTTTATATTTTTTTAAGATGCCCTTTTTTTCTGCCTCCATAGCTAAATTCAATGCGGTTTGACCTCCCATTGTTGGAAGAATTGCATCTGGTTTCTCTTTGGCTAAAATTTTCTCTAAAACTGTTAACGTTATGGGTTCAATATAAGTTTTGTCTGCAACATCTGGGTCTGTCATAATTGTTGCTGGATTAGAATTAATTAAAATTACTTTATATCCCTCGTCTTTCAAAGCTTTACATGCTTGAGTGCCAGAATAATCAAACTCACAAGCCTGTCCAATAATAATTGGACCGGCGCCAACTACTAAAATTTTTTTAATATCTTTTCTTTTTGGCATTTTGTTTCATGGTTTTTATAAATTCTTCAAATAAATAAACACTATCTTGTGGCCCAGGATTTGACTCAGGATGATATTGAACTGAAAAAACTGGTTTAGATTTGAGTTTAATCCCTTCTATACTGTTATCAAAAAGAGACTGGTGAGTAATTTGAATATTATCGGGCAAATTTTTTCTTATTATTTCAAATCCATGATTTTGACTTGTAATTTCAACATTTCCTTTTAGTAAATTTTTTACAGGGTGATTAGCACCTCTATGTCCTAAATTCATTTTTTGTGTTTTTGCTCCCAAAGTTAGACCTAATAATTGATGACCAAGACAAATTCCAAATATGGGCAAATTCATCTTAATAAGTTTTTTTATAATTGGAATAGCATATTTTCCTGTAGCCGCTGGATCTCCAGGTCCGTTAGATAAAAAAACACCATCAGGTTTTAATTTTAAAATATCATTTGCACTTGTTTTGCACGAAACAATTGTTACTTTGCAATTAAAATCAGAAAAATATCTTAGTATATTTTTTTTTATTCCATAATCTATTGCTATTACATGTAAATTTTTCTTTTTATTTTTTATAAAACCTGATTCTTTTTTCCAAGTTTTAAAATCTTTCCAAACATAACTTTTTTTAGTCGTAACTTGTTTAGCTAAATCTAAATTTTTTAAACCACTCCATTTTTTTGTAGTATTTAATATTTTTTTTAAATCAAATTTACCGTTTTTTAAAAAAACTATTGTGCCTTTAGGAGCACCTTTATCTCTAATGAAATTGGTTAAATTCCTTGTGTCGATACCAGTTATTCCAACAATTTTATTTTTTTTTAACCAAAAATCTAAATGCTTTAATGAACGGTAATTGCTTGGATCAGTGATCTCGGTATTAAATATAACACCCTTCGTCCAAATTTTATCAGACTCATGATCCTCTTTATTTGTTCCAACATTTCCCACATGAGGAAAAGTAAAATTTATAATTTGCTCAGCATATGATGGATCTGAAATTATTTCTTGATAACCAGTGATAGAAGTATTGAAGCAAACTTCTCCCGTTGCATGACCCTCATACCCCAACCCAAAACCTTTAAAAATATTTCCATTTTCTAGAACTAAAATAGCGGTACAATTGATCTTTTTAAGATTATTTTTTGAGTATATATTTTGATCAATCTGTTTCAAATACAACTCATGAGTTAAAGTAAAAAACTTATAAACATGATTTTGCGAAACATATGAAAAACTTTAAAAATCGTCAAGAAAGATCTTTTTATTTTAAATATAATTTGTGATTAAACTTACTAAAAAAAAATGTCTCTAGAAAAAAAAATAGAAGAAAAATTAAACGAAAGTCTCAAAAATAAAGATAAAACAGTCTTTCCAACTTTAAGACTAATAATTTCTGCTATTAAAGATTTTAAAATTGCTTCTAAAATTAAGGAAGGTTCTTTGAAGGACCAAGAAATCATCTCAATATTAAAAAAAATGAACAAACAAAGAAATGATTCGTGTGAAGCTTACAAAAAGGCAGGTAGGGAAGATCTACTCAAAAAAGAACAAGAGGAAATTTCAATTATAAATAAGTTTCTACCTAAACAAATGAGCGATGAAGAAACAAAAAATATTTGCAAAAAAGCAATTGAAAATCTTCAAGCTAAATCTATTAAAGACATGGGAAAAGTTATGGGATCGCTTAAAAAAGAATATGGAGATGTTTTAGATTTTTCAAAAGTCAGCAACTTTATCAGAGAATTTTTGAAATGATCATGAAGTATCCAAAAGAATATTTAGAAGAAATTAAACTTAGGGTTAAAGTATCACAAGTAGTCGGTAAATATGTTCAATTAAAAAAAAGAGGCAAAGAGTTTATTGGCTTGTCCCCATTTAAAAATGAAAAAACACCCTCATTTACTGTAAACGATGAAAAGGGGTTTTATCATTGTTTTAGCACTGGCGAACATGGAAATATTTTTGACTTTTTAATGAAGACTAGATCTTTAAGATTTGGAGAAGCTGTAAAAGTTTTAGCTTCAGAAGCGGGAATGCAAATATATAAATTTACAAAATATGATAAAGAAAAAGAGGAAAAATATAATAAATATAAAAAAATAATAAAAGAATACTCCGAGTACTCGCAAAGTGAATTATTTGATAAAAAAAATTTATTTGCGTTAAATTATTTAAAAGAAAGAAAACTTTCTGAAGAAGTAATTAAAAAATTTCAATTAGGATTTATGCCACCTAATAATTTTTTTGACCATTTATCGAAAAAATATTCTACAGAAGATATTAATTCAACAGGCCTCTATTATTTTGTTGAAAAAAATCAAAAATTTATAGATAGATTTAAAAATAGAATTATCTTTCCCATATTTAACTTGTCAGGAGATACCATTGCATTTGGTGGAAGAATAATTGGAGATGTAAACTTAGCAAAGTATATCAACTCTCCTGAAACAGAATTTTTTAAAAAAGGACGACAATTATTTAATTTAAACTTTGCAAAAGATGATAGATCTAATTCAAAAGAGGTAATTATAGTTGAAGGCTATATGGATGTAATATCATTATATTCGAGAGGGATCAAAAATGTTATTTCAAATTGTGGAACCGCAATTACAGAAAACCAGATTAATTTAATATGGAAATTTTTTTCAGACCCAATTATATGTTTAGACGGAGATAAAAGTGGTCAACAAGCAGCTCTTAGAATAGCAGAGAGATTATTTCCATTAATAAACGAAGAAAACAAAATTTATTTTTCGGTCCTTGATGAAGGGAAAGATCCAGATGATATTATAAAAGCAGTGGGCAAAGAAGGTTTTTTGAAATTTTTGAATAACAAGACTATTATTCAATCATTTATTTGGGACACTTATGTAAAAAAGATTAACATTAATAATCCTTATGAGATAACTAAATTCGAAAAACAGATGAGAAAATTATGCTCCTCTATTAATGATAATACACTAAAAAAATATATATTAGAAAATTTTTTAAGCAAAATTAATAGTTTGACTCCTAACGTAAATAGTAAAATAAGTTATGGTTTTCCAAAACGAAAAAATTTTAAAATGCTCAATGAAACAAAAAAAATACATATGCAAAAAAAGGATCTTACTAGAGAAAATATAATTGAATTTTCAATTCTTTTTATAATGATATTTTATGGTGGAGCAGTAAAGAACAACTTAGAAAGTATATCGACAATTGATTTTTCAAATCAAGAGAATGAAGAACTAAAAATATTTTTAATTGATCTAATAAAGTCAGATAAAACAGAAAAAGAGATTGAAAATGAAGTGCTAAAAACTCATTCTAATCTTGCTAAAAGTATCATCGAAAATTCAAATTTAAAAATGATTACGAATAAAAAAAACTATGACCAGATTAAAGAATTATTTGAGGATTTCATTAATGATCTTTTAGAGGGTCAAAATAAAAAAAAGATAGAATCTTTAGAGAATAAATTAATAAATAATATGGAAGAGAAGGCATATTCAGAGCTTCTAAAGCTTAAAAGTCAAATAAATAGGGAATAATTAAAGATAGATTTTTAATATTTAGTGTTTATATATATTTCACTGTTAATTTCAGTTTATGGGTGAAAAATTAATAACAAAATCATTTGAAAGAATTCTCGAAAAAGGAAAAAATCGAGGATTTATCACATACGAAGAACTGGGAAAATCCCTGGGTAAGAGGGGTGGATCTTTTGAAAACACTGAGCGAGCTTTTTTAATTATCGCCGATAATAAAATTACTTTAGTAGAAAAGAAATCAGAATTCCAATCAAATAAGAAAAAAGAAACTTCAAACAATCTTGAGGAAAAAACATCTGAGAAAAGCGATGATCCAATTAGAATGTATCTGCGAGAGATGGGTGGAGTTGAGTTACTTTCTAGGGAAGGTGAAATTGCTATTGCAAAAAGAATAGAGGCTGGAAAAGACGTTATGATTAACGCTCTCACCCAAAGTCCAATAGTTGGAAAAAAAATATCTGAGTGGAAAGATAAAATTGAAAATCAAGAGATGTTAGTTAGAGATATTATTGACATAGATTCAACTTATGAAGATTTTGAAGCTTCAGATGATGAGGAGATAAAAACAAAAAAAGATCCAGAAAAAAAGATCAAAACAAAAGATGAAAATAGTAATAGCGTAAAAAATTCAGAGGAAAAAGCAGAGGTAACCGAAGAAGATGAGTTTAACGTTTCCCTAGCAAAAATGGAAGAAGAAATTAAACCTAGAATACTAAAACTATTAGAATCTTTAAATAAAAATTACTTAAAATTACAAAAATATCAAAAAGAAAATTTAGACTGTATTTTATCAGGAAAAGAACTTTCAGTCTCAAAAAATAAAAATTTTAAAAAAATACAGTCTATTTTAGTAGATAATTTTAAAAACTTACAAATCGCACCCAATGTAGTAGAAGAACTAGTTCAATCCCATTACAAAGAAAATAAGAAAATAGTTTCTCTGGAGGGTGTTTTATTAAGATTAGCTATGGATAATAAAATCTCTAGAGAAGAATTTTTGAAATATTATATTGGCAATGAAATAAACCCTAAATTTGAAACATTTCTAAATCAAAACCCTGTTTGGAAATCTTTTTTTAAGAAGTTTAAAAAAGATTTTGCAGAAATAAGAGACAGATTAGTAGAATTTAGTAAAAAGATTGGGCTTTCAGTTGGAGAATTTAAGAGACTAGTAAGTAGGATTCAAAAGGGAGAAAGAGAGTCTAGAATTGCCAAAAAAGAAATGGTTGAAGCTAATCTAAGATTAGTAATTTCAATTGCAAAAAAATACACTAATAGAGGATTACAGTTTCTTGATTTAATACAGGAAGGGAACATAGGCTTAATGAAAGCAGTTGATAAATTTGAATATAGAAGAGGTTATAAGTTCTCAACTTATGCCACATGGTGGATTAGACAAGCAATCACGAGATCAATTGCCGATCAGGCTAGAACAATTCGTATTCCAGTTCACATGATAGAGACAATTAATAAGATTGTAAGAACTCAAAGACAAATCATGAGTGAATTTGGCAGAGAACCTACTCCTGAAGAGCTAGCAAAAAAACTCGCAATGCCACTAGAAAAAGTTCGAAAAGTTTTAAAAATTGCAAAAGAACCAGTTTCATTAGAAACACCTGTTGGGGACGAAGAAGATAGTAGTCTTGGAGATTTTATTGAAGATAAAAATGCTCTTCAACCTCTTGATACCGCTATCCAGTCCAACTTAAGCGAGTCAACGACAAAAATTTTAGCCTCTCTTACTCCAAGAGAAGAAAGAGTTCTTAGAATGCGGTTTGGTATTGGTATGAATACTGATCACACATTGGAGGAAGTGGGACTACAATTTTCTGTAACCAGAGAGAGAATTAGACAAATTGAAGCTAAAGCTTTAAGAAAATTAAAGCATCCAAGTAGATCAAAACAACTTAAAAGTTTTCTAGAAAAGTAACTTTTTCTAATGTAAAAGAATGTAATGGGCCTGTAGCTCAGTTGGTTAGAGCAGTACACTCATAATGTATTGGTCCCAGGTTCGAGTCCTGGCGGGCCCACCAACAATTAGTTCAAAACAAAATTTTATTTCTTAATAGCTACACCGATTCCTAAAAATGTATTTCCTGTTTTACGAACTACTTCATCATATTGATCTTTAAATTCAAAAAAATTGTAATCCTTTTTGTTTTTCTTAAGTTCATTCCAGAACTTAACTACACCCTCAGCCGCGTTATTTACAATGTCATGAAATACAAAAATTTTAGCTTTATTTTTAGTATATTCATAATCATTTTTTACTCCTGCATAGCTGTGATCTCCATCGATTAAAACTAAATCAAAAAAATTATTTTCCATATAATTTTTAAATAAATCAGATTTACTGTCTGCTTTCCAAAATTCAGTTTCATTGTTTTTCAAGCAATATTTTTGAACTGGCGAGTCTATTATATCAATGGCTAAACTTTTTTTAATTTTGCCGAATTTTTTTAAATATTCATTTGTAAGTATAAATGTTCCACCCCACCTACAACCAATTTCTAAATACGAGCTGATTTCTTGTTTTTGTAACAAAGATAAATATTTTGAAAATTGATTAGGGTATTGCCATATCAATAATCCCCCTCCATTTTGTTTTACAATTTCGGGTTGTTCAATTAAGACTTCTTTGTTTAAACCTAATTTAGGAATTAATTTTTCTAAATACTCAATTCTTTTTAAATCCTCAATGCTACTCTCTCTTATAAGCTCAATTCTCCTAAGATCTAATTGAAAATCTTGTTTTGTTTTCAATTCTCTCAACTTTTTTCTAATAAAACCAGGTAATAATTTTTTGATAGTCATAGTATGAGTTACTATATTAAATTTTTTATCCTTTTGAAATCTATTTTGAAACGAACTCTTGCAATTTATTTATCAGAGCATTTACATCATTATTATTTGAATTTAAAATTGATGCAAATTCCTCTTTCTGAGTTCTTGCCAAACTTAATCCTTCTACAATTAAATCTCTAATTAGAGGTTTTTGAGGATTTTTTGTATAAATTCTCCAATCTATTTTAACCTCCGGAGAATTTATACTTTCAGCTATTTTTGAATTTACAATTGTGTAATTTGAACTTTTTTGTTCAGAGTTGAAGACCTCAAATTTTTGAGATGAGTAATCAGTCAGTCTTGATGTTAAACTTTTTAAGAAGTATTTTTGGAAAAGTTCTTGATAGTTGTTCATTGTGTTTTCATCAAGATCTTTTCTAATACTTCCTAGAGTGTAAAGTCCTAATGCCTTAATATCCACATTTTCTAAAGCTATTTTTTCAATAGCATCGTTTTTCTCTTCTTCGGTTAATGACTTGTCACTCAAAGATTTTACTGCATCATCAACAAGTTCTTGTACAAAAATTTTTGGTTCAGAATTATATGTTACTGCAAAAATAGGACTTAAATAAAGATAAAGAGCAGGTATTAAAAAAAATAGTCCTTTTTTCATTAAAAGATATTTATTTATCTAAATCACCCCAGGCATCATCGTCTGTACCTGTCTCATTTTGAATTTTTTTTGATCTATTTTGAAGATATAAACTTTTTGTTGCAGCATAGAGATCGATAGAATTTTTTTCTAAACTCTCAAAATTAATTATATTATCACCTCTAAAATCTATAGCCTCTGCAGATTTTATCCCTACATAATCTAGTTTAGTTCCTGAAATACTTTTAATTTCTCTTTCATGCCATGTAACCCTAGCAAATGCATCTAGGTAATTATTATCAATTACCATTCCAACTGAGTCTCTCAATGTCGTTGGTCCTAAAATTGGTAAAACAAAATAACATCCACCTTTAACTCCGTATGCACCTAAAGTTTGGCCTAGATCTTCTCTCTGGTTTTTAAGACCCATTTTTGCAGCCGGATTACCTAAACCTAAAACTCCGACTGTTGAATTTATGAGAAAGCTCCCAGTCGCATGACCTGCAGATCGTAATTCACCCTGAAGAAGATGATTTGGTATTGAGAGTAAAGTAGCAATATTTGAAGTAAAGTTTCCAGTCCCATTCTTAACTGGCTCAGGTAGTTTGTTGTAAGCCTTCGCTACTGGTTCTAATATTATATTATCAAATCCTTGATTAAACTTAAAAACTCCTCTACTTATTTTTTCAAAACACTCATTTTCTGATTGAGCGTTTGCACTCCCTAATAGAAAAATATTAAGTAATATAGAGTACAAAATTATTTGTATTTTTTTAGTTTCCATAATGGCTATATATATAAAATATTGAGATAATGCACATAAATCATGGCTTTATTTTAAAAGAATTTGCATATAAATTCATGTGATTTTGGGAATAATTATGGCTCAATTATGAAGATAAAGATTAATAAATCGGTAAATTTTTCAAAAAAGACGAGAAATTTGAGAGACATTAAATATCTGATAATTCACTATACCGGGATGCAATCTGCACGTGTATCTATGAAAAGACTTAAGAATCCTAAATCAAAAGTGAGTTGCCACTATTTAATTGATAGGAATGGCGACACTTACAAAATGGTAGACGATAATAAGATAGCTTGGCATGCAGGAAAATCTAAGTGGAAAAATGTTAGTAATTTAAACAAAAACTCAATCGGTATTGAAATTCAAAATAAAGGTCATCTAATTTATTATCAACACTTTTCAAATAAACAAATTTCTTCTTTAATAGTTTTAATAAAATTACTTATAAAAAAATATAAAATAAATAAGAGTAATGTGCTAGGCCATTCAGACATTGCTCCTCTTAGGAAGAAAGACCCAGGCGAAAAATTCCCTTGGAGTTTTTTAAGTACAAAAGGAGTATCTATTTGGTATCCAAAATTTAAATTAAAAAAAAAAGAAATAAAATCAAAAACGAAAAGAAGAATTTTTTTCAAAAATATTCATAAAATTGGATATAGATTTTTTAATTTATCTAAAAAATCCAAAAGAGATCGTGAGATAATCATGGCTTTTCAAAGAAGATTTCTTCCGAGAGAAGTAGATGGAAAAATTACTGCAAAAACCCTTAAAATAAGCCAATTATTAGCGTAAAAGTCTAATTTTTCTTGATTTTTGTCTATATAAATATTATTTAACTTCTGCCAGATAATTGGACAGTCGCTATTTTAAATAGAGGAAAGTCCGGGCTCCGTAAAGACAATTTGCCAGTTAACGGCTGGCGAGGGCGACCTCAGGGCTAGTGCCACAGAAACAAACCGCCTAATCAAGGTAAGGGTGAAAAGGTGTGGTAAGAGCACACCGGGTTTTTGGTAACAAAAATCGCTAGGTAAACCCCAAATGGAGCAAGGCTAAATAGGGATGACACTGCGTTTTACGCTAAAAACAGTCTTTAGTTCGTCATCCGGGTTAGCTGCTTGAGCATATTCGTAAGTATATGCCTAGATAAATGACTTCTTAAATGACAGAACCCGGCTTATAGATTATCTGGCTGCTCAAAACCACTCAATAAATGTTCCATTTTTGTACTAAGAACAGATAAAACTATTATATTGACTAACTTATTAAATCCCATATTATCCCAAATAATCCCAAATTGGAGGATTTATTGATTAAAGAAAAAAAAGAGAGAAAATTTAAACAGTATGTTTTTATCGAGTTACGAAAACAAAATAGACAAAAAGGGAAGGGTATCTGTGCCAGCCTCATTTAGATCATTTTTAACAACCCAAGGTTACAATGGTTTTGTATCCTACCCTTCTTTTAGCAACCCAGCTTTAGAATGTTGCACTCAAGAGAGAATAGAAAAACTATCAAATTCGATTGATACCTTAAACCCATTTGAAGAAAAAAGAGATTATTTTGCAACTGCTGTTTTATCTGAAAGTTCAAACTTGATTTTTGATACCGAGGGTAGAGTGCAATTTCCGAAAAAACTTTTAGATGTTGCCAAGATCAAAAATGATATTTTATTTATTGGACTAGGTAAAACTTTTCAAGTTTGGAGCCCTAGAAATTTCGAGAAATTTAAATCTTTTGCAAAAAAAAAGGCCTTACAGATTAGATCAACGCTTAAATGGGATAACAACAATAAATAATGAAGGAGGGGTATATGAGTATAAATATAGGAGGAGGTGAATTAAAAGAATTAAAACCGAGAATTTTAGTAATGGGAATTGGTGGAGCAGGCGGAAATGCAATTAATTCCATGATCGAGTCAGGTATGCAAGGAGTGGAATTTGTTGCAGTAAATACTGATGCGCAAGACCTTAGAGTTAATAAAGCAGAGTCTAAAATTCAAATTGGAATGAATTTAACGAAAGGACTTGGCGCAGGGGCAAAAAATGACATTGGTCAAGCAGCAGCGGATGAGTCTTTGAATGAAATTGTAAGTTATATTCAAGGAAGTAATATGATTTTTATAACATCTGGTATGGGTGGAGGGACTGGAACAGGTGCCTCTCATATAATTGCACGTGCTGCGAAAGAATTAAATATACTTACAGTTGGTGTTACAACTCTACCGTTTGCTTATGAAGGACCTAAGAGAATGAGAAGAGCAGTTTCAGGATTAGAGGAATTAAAAAAACACCTTGATACAGTAATAGTCGTACCTAACCAGAATCTTTTTAAGATTGCAAATGAAGGCACGACATTGAAAGAAGCTTTTACTTTATCTAATGATGTTCTTAAACATGGAGTTCAGAGTGTTACAGATTTAATGGTAAGGCCTGGTATGGTTAACTTAGATTTTGCCGATGTTGAAACTGTAATGAGTTCAATGGGCAAAGCTATGATGGGCACTGGCGAAGCTGAAGGTGAGAATAGAGCTAATGTTGCTACCGAAATGGCTTTAAACAATCCACTTATAGATGAGTATTCTCTAAAAGGTGCAAAAGGCCTTTTAGTAAATATTACTGGAGGCGAAGATATTACTTTATTTGAAGTAGACCAGTCAGTAAACAAAATCAGAGCTGAAGTTGACCCAGAAGCTGAATTAATTTTTGGTGCTATACAAGACGAAAAACTTAATGGGAAAATGAGAGTTTCGATTGTTGCAACATCTTTAGATGGACACAGGCCTGAGTCAAAAACTGTTTTAAATATGGTAAATAGAATTCAGAATAGAAACCCAGGTTACTCTGATAATATTTTTAAAAACCCAAACATTGAGCAAAATCCTATAAGCTCAATCGATGGCGCTACAGCTTTAAAACTGGATGAACAATTAGAAATTGATACAACGCTTTCCAATACAAATGAATCATCGTTGGGGCAAGAAATATCTGAAAACCAAAAATTTTCTCATAAACTTAATCCTCAGGATATTTCGATGGAAAACGCTTCTTATATTGAAAACAATATAGACGTAGAAAAAGAATTAGAAAATATTGGAAACAACGAAGAGGAAACTCCAAAACTATTTTCTGAGGATGATAATCAAAAAGTTGAAGAGGCAGAAACTCAAAATGAAAAATTATTTAATCAAACTACACTAGATGATGAAGAATTTGAAATACCTGCTTTTTTAAGAAAGCAAAAGTTTTAAGGCAAATTTTGACCGACTATAATGAAATTACCCCACACATCACTGGAAGGCAAACATCTTCCAGTGATGATCGATGAGGTTATAAAAATTTGTAATCCTAAAAATGGTGGAAATTTTATGGATTGCACCTTCGGTGCAGGTGGTTATTCGAAAGAATTGCTAAGATTTCAGGAAACTAAAGTTGTTGGATTAGATAGAGACAGTCACGTAATTAAATTTGCAAATAAATTAAAAGATAATTTCAAATCGAGATTTGTATTTCATAATAAAAAATTCAGCAACTTAGATGTTGTTTCAACAGATAAATTTGATGCAGTAATTTTTGATTTAGGATTGTCCTCAATTCAACTTGATAATCTATCAAGAGGTTTTTCCTTTAAATCTAAAAGTGAATTAAACATGTCAATGGGACAAACGGAAATATCTGCAAAGGAAGTTTTAAACACATACAGCAGTGAAGATCTGAAAAATATTATAAAGGTTTTTGGTGAGGAAGTAGATGCATCAAAAATATCAAGAAATATTGTAAAAGAAAGAACCAAAAATAATATTAAAACTACTGATGAATTAGTTAAAATTATAAAAAAATCCAAAAAAAGAAATTTTAAAAAAATCAACGAAAGCACTAAAACTTTCCAAGCTATTCGAATTTTTGTGAACAAAGAGGTAAACGAACTTATTGAAGGAGTAATAAAAGCTACTAAAATTCTTAAACCTGGAGGAAAACTAATTGTAATAAGTTTTCATTCTATAGAAGATAAAATTATAAAATTCTATTTTAAAAATTTTTCTAAAAATCGCTCAAGGTCTAATAAATATTTTCCTGATAATAATGATAAATTACCTTTATTCGACAATTATAAAAATAAGATTATCAAAGCATCACAAAAAGAGGTTAAGAGAAATCCAAGATCACGATCAGCAAAATTAAGAGTTGCAATAAGAAGTGCTGACAAATTTATTGATCCTGAAGAATTAAGAAAAAAATTTAAATACCTTACTGATTTGGAGAAAAGAATTGCCTAATAAAAAATTAACATTATCTATAGTGGTTTTTTCTTTATTATTATTTTGTACTTCAGTGGTCAAAAACAAAACAAATATAATTGAAAAAAATATATTATTTTATGAAAAGCAAATTTTTGCCCTAGAAAAAGAAATATATGAAAGTCAATTAGAATTTAATTATTTAACTTCACCAAAAATATTGCAGAAAAAATTATCTTTTTTAACAAATGATCAATTTCAAAACATGGATATTTCCAATATCTATTTAGACTATAACAGCTTTATTTTGGATCAAAAAAAAATTACGCAAAAATAATTTATGAAAAAAATAAAAAATAAAAAAAATTTTAATAAAAATCAACAAAGTTTTTTCTTTGAAGACTATTTAAGCACTAATCAAAAATTTAGAAAAGAAAAGAATTATCTCATCAATGAAGATAGAATGTATATACTTTTTTTTTCTTTTTTTTCTCTTATCTTAATTTTTTCTTTAAAAATTATTTTTATTTCTTTTCAAAGTTCAAATTTAAGTATCAATAAAAATTATCAATATAATTTTAATCCTATAAGAAATGATATTGTTGATAGAAATGGAGTTTTACTGTCAAGAAATATCACCGCATATCATGCAGCAATAAAACCAAGTTTTATTAAAGACAAAAAGAAATTTTTAGTCAAAGTCAAACTAGTTCTTCCAGAGATAGATAGTAAAAAACTAATTTTAAATTTAAATAATAAAAAATATTTTTATTTAAAAAAGAGATTGACTGACATTGAAAAGGAAAAATTGTGGAAACTGGGAGAAAAAGGTATTATTTTTGAACCCTTTCAAACTAGAGTT
Source organism: uncultured Pelagibacteraceae bacterium (assembly GCA_902620525.1). Classification (GTDB taxonomy): domain Bacteria; phylum Pseudomonadota; class Alphaproteobacteria; order Pelagibacterales; family Pelagibacteraceae; genus Pelagilacustribacter. Next base: position 139,428 of record CACNIK010000002.1, read on the forward strand.
TACCCTCATTCTAATCTTTACAGTCATATTATAGGACAGACCGATTATGACAACTATGGTATTTCTGGTGTTGAAAATTATTATGATAACTATTTAAGAGATAAAAAGAAATTTGGAAAACCGTTACAGCTCTCATTAGATACAAATATTCAATATCTTATTAAAAATGAACTTGAAGAAGCAATTAAAATTTTCAAAGCTGAAGGAGCCGCTTCTTTACTCATGGACTCAGAAAATGGAGAAGTTCTATCTTTAGTCTCATTACCCGACTTCGACATAAACAAAAGAATAAATTTAAGCGATAAAGCTTACATGAATAAAGTTACAAAGGGTGTTTTTGAATTAGGATCAATATTTAAGACGTTTACAGTTGCGCTAGCTTTAGAAGAGGAAATAGTTGAAACTGACACTATTATTAAAAACATAACAAAAAGCATTAAATGTTCAATTCATAATATTTCAGATATAAAAGAATTTCCTAATTCTATGACAGTAGAGGATATTCTTGTTCAATCTTCTAATATTGGCGTAATAAAAATAGCTAGAAAAATTGGAGAAGAAAAATATAAAAATTTTTTAAAAAATTTAAATTTATTTAACAGCCCAAAATTTGAACTAGATGAAATAGGCAATCCTATTCCTTTTAATTGGAACAAATGTAAACTTGAAACAGTTTCATTCGGTCACGGGATTACAACTACTCCTCTTCAAGCTACTGCAGCTTATGCAACTTTAATTAATGGCGGGAAACTTGTATTGCCAACATTAGAAAAAAATAAAAATAACAATTTAAAATCTAGAAGAATAATTTCTGAAAAAACTAGTATTAAATTAAAAAAAATTTTAAGAAAAGTTGTAACTGACAAACAAGGAACAGCCAGTTTAGCGAATATTTATGGATACAATGTTTCTGGAAAAACTGGAACTTCTCAGTATTACGATGATGAAAGCAAAAATATCAATACTTTTATATCATTTTTCACTGTCTCGAACAAAAGTTATACTCTTTTGGTAATGCTAGATGATCCCCAGATTGCAGAAAATTTAATCTATAATTATAGGGGATTTAAAATTAGGGGAACGAGAAACGAGGCTGGTTGGAACGCTGTTTATTCGTCAGGCAAAATTATAGAAAAAATTGGACCTATTTTAGCCATAAATAATAAAGAAGTTTCTAATCATCATGTTGTTAAAAAAACTAATTAAAAATTGTCCAAAAAAACTCTCAAATATAGAAGTAAAAGGACTTTCTTCAGATTCTAGAAATATTAAAAAAGGTGATTTATTTTTTGCTTTAAAAGGATCTAAAACTAACGGTGAAAAATTTATAAATCATGCTTTCAAAAAAGGGGCTTGTGCGATTGTTTCAACGAAAAAAGTTAAAAAAAATTTAAAAATTTTAAAAACAAATAACATTAAAGATTTATTAGGGAAAATTTGCTCTAAATTTTACAAATTAAAACCAAAAAATATTATTGCAGTAACAGGCACAAATGGAAAAAGTTCTGTGGCTGATTTTTTTCACCAAATATTAACTTTAAATGGTTTACCCGTTGCAACTATTGGAACTCTAGGAATAAAGACAAAAAAGTTTAAAAAAAATAATCTCACAAGCCCAGACATAATTAGTCTTCATAAAGAACTAAGTTATTTAAAAGAAAAAAAAATTGACAACGTTTTGTTAGAAGCTTCTAGCCACGGTTTAGATCAAGGGAGACTTAATGGAATAAATCTTAAGGCTGGTATATTCACTAATTTCAGTCAAGATCATATGGACTATCACAAATCGATGAAAAATTATTTAGATTCTAAACTGATACTTTTTAAAAAATTATTAAAAAAAGATAACTATATAATTACTGATAAAGCTATACCTGAATTAAATAAAATAAATAAAATCGCAAAAAAAAAAAAATTAAAAAAAATATACATTGACTTTTCTAAAAAAGACTATGATTTAAACGAATTCAATCCTATTGGTAATTTCCAAAAAAAAAACTTAACAATGGCAATCAAAGCTTGTGAGATACTCGGTTTGAACAAAAAAAAAATTTTAGAATGCATTAGTAAATTAAAAAATGTTAAGGGAAGATTAGAACTAGTAAAAGAATTTCCTGATAAAACGAGGGTGTTCATAGACTTTGCCCATACCCCTGATGCAATTAATTCCGCTATTTCTTCATTAAAAACACACTTTAAAAAAGATGTAACAATCGTTTTTGGTTGCGGAGGTGAAAGAGATAAAAACAAAAGAAAAAAGATTGGAAAAATTGTTAATAGACTTTGTAATAAAATTTTTGTTACTGATGATAATCCGAGAAGAGAAAAACCAGAATTAATAAGAAAAGCAATAATAAAACATATAAATAAAGAAAAAGTCGTTGAAATAGGAAATAGAACTTCTGCAGTGCACTTAGCTATCAAAAATTCCAATCCAAACGAAATAATTTTAATTGCAGGTAAAGGTCATGAGGATATCCAAGACTATGGAAACAAGAAATATAAAATTTCTGATTACAAAATTGTTAAAAGTCTTCAAATAAAAAAAAATAAAACAAAACAAGAAATTAATTTCCAGCACAACAATTTTTTAATAAATAAAATAACAAATAAAAAATTGAAAAAAGACTTCTATGGAGTTTCTATAGACTCCAAGTCAGTAAAAAAGGGGGACTTATTTTTTGCAATAAAAGGAAAAAATAATGATGGACACAATTATTTAAATGAAGCTGTTTTAAAAGGAGCTAATTATTGTGTGATATCAAAAAATTTAAATAAAATTTCAAAAAACAAAGTTATTAAAGTTACTAATACTTATAATTTTTTAAAAAAATTAGCTATTCTAAAAAGAAATTACTCAAATGGAAAAATTATTGCTGTAACTGGTAGCTCCGGCAAAACTACAGTAAAAGATTTAATAGGAAACTTGCTCAACAGTTATGGTTGCACATACTTCTCTCCTAAATCATTTAATAATTCGTATGGGGTACCCCTTAGCCTTTGTAATCTTAGACACGAACACGAATATGGAGTTTTTGAAATCGGAATGAGTAAAAAAGGTGAAATTGATAATCTTTCAAAACTCGTTAAACCTAATATTGCAATTATCACAAATATAGCTGAGGCACACATCGAAAATTTTAAAAATCTAAACCACATTGCAAAAGCTAAAGGGGAAATTATTGATAACATTTCAAATTTCGGTTATTTAATAATTGATAGAGAAAATAAATTTTTCAATTATTTTAAATCCAAAGCTGAAAAAAGAAATATTAGGGTGGTTTCTATAGGGCATAATAGCAAATCAGACATTAAAATAGTAAAAATCAAAAAGTTTCCCAAATATAAATTATTAACAATTAAAGCATTTGGAAAGAAATACAAAATAAAAACTAAAGACCAAATAGTTCAAAATATAGCTTTCGCAATCGCAGTGCTAGAAATTTTAGAATTAAATGTAGATAAGATAAAAAATAAAATCAAAGATATAAAAGTCTTAGCGGGAAGAGGAAAAATTTATAAAATTAAATATAAAAATTTAAATTTTAATTTGATAGATGAAAGTTACAATGCAAATCCATTATCCATGAAACAGTCTATTTTAAATTTATCAAAAATAAATAAAAACCATCAAAAATACATTTTGCTGGGAGACATGCTAGAGCTAGGTAGTAAATCCCAAATTTTACATGAGAATCTATCCCCGATTATAAATCATTCGAAAATAAATAAACTATTTGTTCACGGAAAACATATAATGAATACTTATAAAAATGTGAATAAAAATAAACGAGGTAATATTCTACAAGAAAAATCTGATTTTAAAGAAATATTACTTCCAATTTTACAAAATAACGATTATTTGATGATAAAAGGTTCTAATGCAACAGGATTAAAAAAAATTTCTCAAAATTTAACCAAGGGAAGAATAAATGCTATTTGAATTTTTAACTTCGCTTATTGATCAATACTCGTTTTTAAATGTTTTTAAATATCTTACATTTAGAACTGGTTTGTCTTTAATGACGTCACTAGTAATTGTCTTTCTTATAGGAGGACCCCTTATTAAATTTTTTTCAAAAATGGATATTACTGGCCCTATAAGACAAGATGGACCTATTGATCATATAGTAAAAAAATCTGGTACACCAACTATGGGTGGAATCATAATTATAATTGGAATGTTAACCAGCACACTTCTATGGGCAGATCTTAAAAATATATATATTTGGACATTAATATTTATCTCTATCGGCCTAGGCACATTAGGTTTTATAGATGATTTATTAAAAATAAAATATAGAAATTCAAGTGGATTAAATTCAAAACTTAAATTTTTTGGTCAATTTATTATTGGTTTTATTACTTTATTAATATTAATTTATTTTTCAGGTCATGACTATATCAATAATATTTATTTTCCTTTTTTTAAAAATTTAATATTAGATATTGGAATATTTTTTATACCGTTTGGTTTATTTGTTATTATTGGTTCATCAAATGCTGTGAATTTAACAGACGGATTAGATGGATTAGCCACCGTTCCTATTATGTTGGTCGCGCTATCATTTACATTTATAAGTTATGTAGTTGGAAATATCATCTTTTCTGAATATTTACAGATACAATATATTCCTGGAGTTGGAGAAACAGCTATTTTTTGTGGATCAATTGTAGGGTCTTGTCTAGGCTTTCTTTGGTACAACGCTCCACCAGCAAAAATTTTTATGGGAGACACCGGATCTTTATCGTTAGGAGGTTCTTTGGCAGCAGTCGCAATAATAGTTAAACATGAAATCGTTCTTGCAATAATCGGGGGACTATTTGTCTTGGAAACTATTTCTGTAATTATACAAGTAATATCTTTTAAACTAACTGGAAAAAGAGTTTTTATGATGGCTCCTATTCATCATCATTTTGAAAAAAAAGGATGGGCAGAATCTACGATAGTTATAAGATTTTGGATCATCGCTATTATTTTAGCTTTAATTGGATTAGCAACACTTAAATTAAGATAATGTGTGGATCATTTAATTTTAATGATAAAAGTTTTGCTGTCTATGGTTTAGGGCTTACAGGTAAGTCCGTAGTGAAATTTTTAAAAAAAAATAAAGTTAAAAAAATCTCAATATGGGATGATAATTTATTTAATAAAAATTCAAAATTAAAAATAAATTTCAAAAAAAAATTAGATATTGTAAATTACATTATTTTAAGCCCTGGAATAAATATTAAAAAATCTAAATTTAAAAAAATATTATTAAAATATAAAAAAAAAATTATTACAGATTTAGATTTATTTTATTTAAAAAATAACGTTAAAAAATCAGTCATGATAACTGGAACAAATGGAAAATCAACCACATGCTCTTTAATTCATCATATTTTAAAAAAAAACAAAATTAAAAATAGATTAGTGGGCAATATAGGAAAACCAATTTTAGATTTAGAATTTGAAAAAAATTGTGTTTATGTCATCGAGGCATCTTCTTTTCAATTAGAGTATTCAAATTTTATAAAACCATACTGTGCAGCTGTGCTCAATATTTCACAAGATCATCTAGATTGGCATGGTACAAAAAAAAATTACATAATGTCAAAAATAAAAATTTTCAATAATCAAACAAAAAATAATATCGCATATTTAAACGACATTAATCTTAAAAAAATCTACAAAAAAAATAAATTTCAAGGAAAACTAAAGTATATTAAAAAAAATTCTTTAAACTTTAGAAATTATAAAAATCGATATCTTCAGCTTGAGGCTAATAAAAATAATGTTGAATTTGCATATTTTATTACAAAACTTTTTCAAATTAATAAGAAAAACTTTTTAAAATCATTAAAAACTTTCAGCGGTCTGCCACACCGACATGAAACATTTTTAAAATTAGGTAAAAGTACTTTTATTAATGATTCTAAAGCGACATCATTTGAGTCTACAAAATATGCTCTAAATTCAAATAATAATATTATTTGGATAACTGGTGGGCAGCCAAAAAAAAACGATAAAATAAAAATTAACAAGTTTAAGAAAAAAATTATTAAAGCTTATATTATAGGAAAACATAAAAATTTCTTTATAAAACATTTACGTAAAAAAATTAAATATGAAATTGTTAAAAATTTAAGAGTAGCAGTAAATAGAATTTTTAAATCTTTTAACAAAGAAAAAAAAATTACTTTTTTATTTAGTCCTGCAAGCGCATCTTACGATCAATTTAATAATTTTGTTGAGAGAGGAGAAAAATTCAAACATTTGGTAAACAGTCATGCTAAAAAATTTAATTAATTCTGACAGAGTAAGCGATTATTGGAGAAATATTGATAAAAACATTCTTTTTAGTTTTTTGGCTTTATTTTTTTTGGGGATTTTTTTTTCATTTTCTTCAACATCATCGTTAGCAGGGGAGAGACTTAACAAAGATTTTTATCATTATTTTTCCAGACATTTAATATTTTCTACTTTTGCTATTATAGTTATGTTTTTTATCTCTTATATAAAAATGTCTTTTCTAAGAAAATTAATTTTACCTATTTTCGTAATTTCCCTAACATTGTTAATTTTAGTTCATTTTATTGGCATTGAAATTAAAGGTGCAAAAAGATGGCTTGATTTATTCATTTTTCGTTTACAACCAATAGAGTTAATTAAACCTTTTTTTGTTTTAATTACTGCAAACATAATTGCCAACGGAAAAGATAAAAATCCAAATTATTCTTATTTTCTCAGCTTAATACTTTTATCAGTGATAATAATCTTGCTTTTAAATCAGCCAGATGTTGGTCAATCGATTTTATTAATAACAACTTGGGTTTCTATATTATTTATTTCTGGAATTAAGATAGGCTATATTCTTCTTCTATTTGGTTTATTAATCATTTGCGCAATTTCAATTTTAATAATTTTTCCTGAAAAATTTGGTTATATAATACAAAGATTTAACACTTTTTTTGATCCAACTAAGGGGGATAATTTCCAAACTGATAAAGCTTTAGCGGCAATTAAACAAGGAGGACTTACAGGCCAAGGTATGGGAGAAGGTATCTTAAAAGAAAGCGTGCCTGAAGCTCACACAGATTATATTATAGCTGTAATAGCAGAAGAGTTTGGTTCTATTATATCAATAATAGTAATAACTATTTTTTTATACATTTCTTATAGAATAATAAAAAATTGCTTTAAAACTTCTAATGAAAGTTCAAAAATTGCTTTATGTGGACTATCGTCGTTGTTAATTTTTCAAACTTTCATACATGTGAGTGTTAACACGAGTTTGTTACCAACCACAGGTATGACTTTGCCTTTCTTGAGTTACGGGGGATCCTCTCTAATTGGTAGCTCTATTCTGGCTGGAGTTATTCTTAATTTAACAAAAAATAGATTTGAAAATGAATAATTTAAAGAAAGATATAATAATAGCTACAGGAGGTACTGGCGGCCACATTTTCCCCGCTGTAAGTTTAGCTGATTATCTTAATAAAAATGGATTTAATACGATTATTACCACAGACAAAAGAGGTTTAAAATTCATTGATGATAAATATTCAAAAAAAACAGTTTTAATCAATAGTTCATCCCTCAATAAAAAAAATATATTAACATCAATTTTTAAAATAATATTTGCTTTCTTAAACTCATTATTTTTTCTTATCAAAAAAAAACCTAAATTTATTTTTGGCATGGGTGGTTATGCGTCCTTTCCAGTCTGTTTAGCGGGAGTGATTTTAAGAATACCGTTTGTGATTTATGAGAATAATCTGTTAATTGGAAAAGCCAATAGATATTTGACGCCTTATGCAAAAAAAATCTTTGTTTCGTATAAAGATACTCAAGGAATTAATATAAAATATGAAAGCAAAATTATTATTACAGGAAATATTTTAAGAGAAAATATACTTAATTATTCAAAATTCAGTAAAGATAAAACGCAAAGCAAACTGAATATATTAGTACTAGGCGGTAGTCAGGCTGCGAAAGTTTTCGCCGAAAAACTACCGGATGTATTTATAAAATGTAAAAATAATCATATAAATCTTAAAATTTACCAGCAATGTTTAGGTGAGCAAAAAGATGATTTACAAAAGAAATATAACAATAATAGTGTTGACCACGAACTTTTTAATTTTACCTTTGATATTATAAAATATTATAGTTTGGCTAATTTAGTCATTACAAGAGCAGGCTCCTCAGCCTTAGCAGAACTATTAAATTGCAAAATCCCTTTTATTTCCATACCTCTAGTTTCATCGTCAGATAATCATCAATTCATAAATGCTCAATATTTTAGTGAAAAAGGCTTTGGTATTATGTTAGAGGAAAAAGACATAAATATTGGTCTATTTAATTTACTTCAATCAATACATAACGACAAATCAGTGTTAAAATCGATTGAAACAAATCAGAAGAAACACTCTGATAAAAATGTATTTGCAATTATAAGAAAAGAAATAACAAAACTTTTTTATGAAAATTAATATAGGTCAAAAAGAAATTATACACTTTATCGGAATGGGCGGAATAGGTATGAGCGGTCTTGCCCAAATTATGAAAATAATGGGTTTTAAAGTTCAGGGAAGTGATATCAGTATGAATAAAAATATTGAGAATTGCAAAAAATTAGGAATTAAGTTCTTTCTAGGCCAGAAGAAAAAAAATATTAAAAAAGCAACTATTCTCGTAAAGTCATCTGCAATTAAAAGTAATAACCAAGAAGTTAAAGAAGCAAAAAAAAGAAAACTACCTATTTATGAGAGGGTAGAAGTACTAGCTAACATTGTTTCATTAAAAAAAAATATAATTATTTCTGGTTCACATGGAAAAACAACAACTACATCATTAGTTTCAAAAATACTATTAGAGTCTAGATTGGACCCAACGATAATAAATGGTGGTGTAATAAACTCTATCAAAAACAATGCAAAGCATGGAAAGGGAGAATGGGCCGTTCTAGAGGCAGACGAGTCTGACGGAAGTTTTTTAAAACTTCCTATTAATTATTCAATAGTTACAAATATTGATAACGAGCATATAGATTATTACAAAAATTATAAAAATTTAGAGAATAGTTTTTTACAGTTTATAAACAAAACTCCACCAATTGGTAAATGCATAATATGTATAGATGATAAAAATATCAAAAAACTCAAAAAAAAAATCAGAACGAAAAATATTTTAACGTACGGTTTTGCATCATTTGCAGATTATCAAATTACAAATCCAAAATATAATAACAAAAATTGTAAATTTAATTTAATTGTTAAAAATTTTTTAGGAAAAAAAAAGGTTTTTAAAAACATAATTGTTAATCTCATTGGTAAACATAATATATTAAATTCTGTCGCTGCCATTAGTGTATGTCTAAATTTAGGTATAAAAATTGAAACAATTAAAAGTGCTTTGATTAAATTTACAGGAGTTCAAAGAAGAATGACAAAAATATTTGAAAAAAATGAAAATGAGTTTTATGATGATTATGCCCATCACCCAACAGAAATTTATTCTGTGCTAGAAGGAATTAAAAAAGTTGCAAATGAAAAAAAAATCACCTCAGTCTTTCAACCACATAGATTCAGCAGAGTGAATTTATTAAAACAAGAATTCTCAAAATCTTTTAAATTTTCAGATAGAGTGATTTTGTGTCCAATTTATGCCGCTGGTGAAAAAATAATCAATAATTTTGATCTTGTAAAGTTTGGAAGAATGATTTCTCTGAATTCCAGTGTTGAAGTTATCATTATTAAAAATGAAAAAGACTTTAAAAATTTTTTTAAAAAAAATTTGATTAAAAAGGAAATAATTATCGGTATGGGAGCTGGATCAATATCGAACTGGATGAGAGATTTAAAACAATCATTATGAAATTAGAGAAGAATAAACTATTAGATAAATTTGGAAAAAATATTATTTTTAAAGAAAACTTATCAAAATATAGTTGGTTTAATCTTGGTGGTGCAGCAGAAATTTTTTTTAAACCAGACAGTACTAAACAATTAACAGATTTTTTGAAAACCATAAAAAATTTTCACAAAATAATTTGCTTAGGTGCTGGATCTAATACTTTAATTAGAGATGGTGGTTTTAGTGGAGTAGTAATAAAATTAAGTCCTAAATTTTCATACATAAATAGAATTGAAAAAAATGTTTTGGAAGTAGGAGCCGGGACTTTAGATAAAACTTTATCTAAATTTGCAGCTGACAATTCTATTATTAATTTTGAATTTCTATCTTGTATACCAGGCTCAATAGGCGGCGCTATAATAATGAATAGTGGTTGTTATGGGGAAGAAATTTCTAACATACTAATTTCAATTAAAACAATAGATTTCAATTGTAATTTAAAAGAATTTAAAAAGGATCAAATAAAATTTGATTATAGAGGCACAAACTTACCTAAAGATTTAATAATTCTTTCAGCCAAACTCCATGCAAAAACCGGTGACAAACGTTTGATTAATGAAAAAATTAAAAATTTTATTGAGAATAAAAAAAATTCTCAACCTAGCCAAATTAAAACTTGTGGTAGCACTTTTAAAAATCCAAAAAATAAAAAAGCTTGGGAGCTGATTAAAGACTCTAACTGTAATCTCTTATCATTTGGTAAAGCAAGTATATCAAAAAAACATTGTAATTTTTTTGTAAACGAGGGTGGAGCATCATCTGAGGATATTGAGAAATTAATTGAGTCAGTAAGGCAGAAAGTATTTGAAAAACATAACGTTAACCTAGAATTAGAACTGAAAATAATAGGTGAAACAAACAAAAATGATTAAAAAGAAAATTTTAGTAGTTTTAGGTGGAAATTCAAGGGAACGAGAAATAAGTTTAAAAACCGGAAAGGCTTGTATAGTCGCTATAAAAAAACTAGGTCATAAGGTAGAAATATTTGACCCTAAAAAAAAATCATTTTTTGATATTAAAAAAAGCAATTCAGATATTATTTTTAACGCGCTTCATGGAGAAGAGGGTGAAGATGGTTATGCGCAAAGTTTTTTTGAATACTCTAAAATTCCTTATACTCATTCAGGTGTACTATCGTCTATGAATGCAATGAATAAATTAATATCAAAAAAAATATTTATTAGACATAAAATTACAACACCAAAATACATGGTCATAACAAAAAAAAACTATAATTTTAAAAATCTTAAAAAGAATATTAAAATTCAAAAATTAAAATATCCAATGGTAATTAAACCAAATAATGAAGGATCAAGTATTGGTGTAAGAATTTGTAAAAATTTAATTTCTTTAAAAAAAAATATTAATATTTTATTAAAAATTTACGATACATTAATAATAGAGAATTTTATTGGTGGGCAAGAAATTCAAGTTGCAGTTCTAAATGGTAAAGCACTAGGGGCTATTGAATTAAAACCAAAACGAAAGTTTTATGATTATAAAGCTAAATATACGAAATCAGCTAAAACTGATCATATAATGCCAGCTAATATTTCCAAAAAAAAATATTATGAAGTATTAAAAATTGCACAAAGAACACACAAAATTTTAGGATGTAGAGGTGTGACGAGATCGGATTTTAAATTCAAGAATAATAAATTTTATTTGTTGGAAACTAACACTCAACCAGGAATGACGGATTTATCTTTGGTTCCAGAAATAGCTAGTTATAAAAAAATCTCATTTAAAAAACTTATTCATAAGCTAATTTCAGATGCAAGCTTAAATAAATGAAAAAAAGTGTAACCGTTTTATCATTATTTTTATTAATAATAATGCTCACAACATTTAATCCTAATAATTTTAATTTTGGTTTACAGTTTTTTAAGATTAAACAGATAGAAGTTAAAAATCTTAAATTTCTTGAAAAAAAAAAAATAGAAAATCAATTTTTAAAAGAACTATCAGGCTCAAGTTTATTTATTTTTGATGATAAAAAAATTAAAAAAATGCTTAATAATAATGACTTTATAAGTTATTTGGAATTTAAAAAAATTTTTCCATCCAAACTTCAAATTATTGTTTATGAAAAAGAAGTAATAGCAATACTTAATGATAAGCGAGATAAATACTATTTAGCTAAAAATGGAGAAAAAATTAAGTTTTTCAAAAACCCAAGTTTAGAAAAATTACCGAATATTTTTGGTAAGCAAAAAAACTTTTTAAATATTTATTCTACTTTGATAAAAATTAATTTTCCAATTTCTAAAATTAAGTCATTTTACTATTTTGATGTAGGAAGATGGGATATTTTATTGGAAAATAAAAAAGTAATCAAACTGCCTGTTAACAATTTCAATCTTAGTTTAAAAAATTATATGGAAATTAGTAAAGAGATTAATTTTGATAAATATACAATTTTTGATTATAGAGTCGATGATCAACTAATTTTAAAATAAGATGAATAAATTTAAAAAAAAAAATCTTTACGTAGAAATAAAAGACGAAAGTTTTTTAGTGGCAATTGGTGAACACGATGATGAGCTCAACTTTAAAATTTTAGAGCATGAATTATATTCACCTTCAGGCTTTAAAGATGGAAAAATAATAAATTTGGCAACTACAGTAGAAAACTTAAAAAAAGTGGTCAAGAAAGTTGAGAATAAATCTAACCTTTTTTTTTCTGAAATTAATGTAATTATTAATCAAACTGACATTGACTGCATTAATATAAGTGGTTTTAAAAAGCTAAATGGAAATCAAATATTATCGGATGATATTTCATATATTTTAAATGATGTTAAATCAAAATTATTAGAATCTGAAAAAGATAAAACAATAATTCATCTTTTTAATACAAAATACTCATTAGATAATAAGCAAATTAAAAACTTACCAATCGGTTTATATGGTAATTTTTATTCTCATCAGCTTACTTTCTTTTTAATAAAAAATAATGAACTTAAAAATTTAAAAACTTTATTTAATAAATGTAACTTAGATATAAATAAGATAATTCTTAAAAATTTCTCTGATGGGATAAAAATAATAAATAGTTATAAAAATGATACTTTTATCAAATTTAAAATAAGTAAAAATGAGACAAATTTATTATTTTTTTTCGAATCTGCTTTTTGTTTCTCTCAAAAATTTAATTTTGGATCAGATATTATACTTAAAGACATTTCCAAGGTTTGTTCACTTGAAATTTCATCAGTACGAAAAATAATTTCAGAATCTAATTTAAAAATTTCTGATAAAAACTTATATATAGATAAAAAGTATTTTGATAAAAATAATTTTAGAAAAATCAGTCTTGATCATATAATGGAAATTTCTTCTGCGAGAATAGAGGAAATAACTAACATTATATTCAATAAAAATAAAAATTTATATGATATTAAAAATAAAGAAATTGATTTATATTTTGATTTTGAAGATAAAGATATTTTAGATAAATTTCACTATATTTTTGAAAACAGTCTAAAAAAATGTAAATTTAAAATCCTAAAAAATAAAGAAGATGATCCTTTAGATTCCATTAAAATATTCGGTCAACTTTTGTCTAATGGGTGGGCTAAAGAGGCAATACCAGTCGTAAATAAAAAAAGTTCGCTGATTTCGAGGATTTTTTCTAGTTTATTTGAATAAAAGTGTTATTTTTTGAAACATTATTTGTTTTAAGAATATCTGACTAATTTAATATACCTAAAAAAATGTTATCAACTAATCAAAAAACAATTAACAAACCAATAAAATTAAATGGTGTGGGTTTACACAACGGGATTAACGCTGAATTAATAATAAAACCAGCAGCTGAAAATTTTGGCATTAAATTTTGTAGAGTTGATATTGATAAAAATGATTTAATTACTGCAAATTTTAAAAATGTAATTGAACCAATATTATGTACGAAAATAGCAAATGAAAATGGCACTTCTATTTCAACTGTAGAGCATTTAATGGCAGCGTTTTTTGGAGAAGGTATAGATAATGCTCTAGTTGAGGTGAATTCATCAGAAATTCCAATATTAGATGGTTCTGCAAGTGATTTTGTCGAAGCTATTAGATCTGCTGGTATTAAAGAACAAAGAATAGAAAGACAATTTATTCAGGTTGAAAAAAAAGTAGAGATTCAAGAAGGGGAAAAATTTATTTCAATTGAACCTTCAAATGATGATTTAATTATAGATTTTGAAATTGTTTATAAAAATCCATTAATTAGAACAAGAAGAAAAGAATTTAAATTAAGTCAAGATACACTAACAGAGATTTATAATTCTAGAACATTTTGTCTTTACGAAGATATTGATTATATTAAAAGCAAAGGTTTAGCTAAAGGTGGTTCGTTAGAAAACGCGATAGTAGTAAAAGATAATGAAATTTTAAATGAAGATGGTCTGAGAAATAGACATGAATTTGTTAACCATAAAATTTTGGATTGTATTGGAGATCTCATGTTATCTGGAAATAGAATTTTAGGACATGTTATCACATCCCAGGGAGGTCATGCACTGACAAATAAATTACTAATTAAATTTTTTTCTGATAAATCTAATTGGTCTCTTAAAAGCTCTAAATCAATTAATAAAAAAGCTCGTATTGAAGAAACATACAAAAAACCACTGACAGCAAGTATTTAAAAAACAAAATTTTACCTAATATAATTTTTTTGATATGAATAAAAAATGTATCGAAAAATAACTTTTATTTTTTTAATTTTTTTGTTTATTACAGAATGTTCAAAAAAAAAGGAAATTTCTGTAAAACCTCCTAGCAATAAAGAATCTTACAAAATATATAGCGATGCCTTAGATGCAATGAATGAAGGAGAATTCTTTTTTGCTGCTCAAAAATTTTCAGAGGCAGAAAAAGTTTTGCCTGTTGTTGAACACTCTGCAAAAGCATTGCTAATGTCTAGCTTTTGTTATTATACTATAAATTTTCATGAAGAGGCTATTTCCTCCCTAGAATATTTTTTAAAAAAATATCCTGCAGATGAAAATATACAATATGCATCGTATTTAATTGTTCTTTCCAACTATGAACAAATACTTGATGAGAAAAAGGATATAGTACCACTTCTCAAAACAAAAAAAATTATAGAGGAATATATTAAAAAATACCCAGATACTGATTACACACTTGATTTAAAATTTAAATTAGGTCTAATACAAAATCAATTAGCAGCAAAAGAAATATATATTGCAAAATTTTATATTAAAACTCAAAAATGGATTCCAGCGATAAACAGACTTAAAGTCGTTATAGATGATTATGAGGAAACCATTTTTATAGAGGAGGCCTTGCATAGACTGGTGGAAGTTTACTACAATCTAGGTTTAGTTGATGAAGCTAGAAAAACAGCTAAAATACTCGGTTATAATTACAATTCCAGTAAATGGTATGAAAATTCTTATGCCCTTTTAAATAAAGATTATAAAAAACAGCAAAAAAATCTAGAAAAAACATTAAAAGAAAAAGAGCAGGGATTAATAAGAAAAACAATAAAGAAAATTCTTAACAAATGAACAAACAAGATATTAAGAAAAAATATAATAAAGAAAAAAAACTATTACAGAAATATAACCATCACTATTTTAATCTTGACTCACCTTTAGTACCAGACTCAACATACGACCAAATTAAAAATCAATTAATTAAATTAGAGAAAGAATTTCCTTATCTTAAAGTCAAAGAGTCTATTCAAGATCAAGTAGGTGCACCAGTGTTAAAAAAGTTCAAAAAGATCAAACATTCAAAACCAATGCTTTCGCTATCCAATACTTTTAATGCTGATGGCATCGAAGACTTTATAAGTAAAATTTCAAACTATCTTAATATTAAAAATAAAAACTTTGATTTTTCATCAGAACTTAAAATAGATGGAATATCAGCTTCTCTGACTTATGAAAATGGAATTTTAATTAAAGGTCTTTCTAGAGGTGATGGTATAATAGGAGAAGATATATTAGAAAATTTAAAAACAATTCGTCAAATACCGAGAAAAATATCAGATATTAATCTACCGAAATTGCTTGAAATAAGAGGTGAAGTGTATTTAGGAAAAACAGATTTTAAAAAGTTGAATAAAACCTTTGCCAATCCACGAAATGCTGCTGGAGGCTCTTTAAGACAGAAAGATCCAAAAGAAACAAAAAAAATACCTTTAAAATTTTTTGCATACGGATTTGGGATAATAAATCCGATGATTTATAAAACACAATCTGAGTTTATTTCAAAATTAAAAAAATGGGGTTTTAGCGTCAATCCACATAATATTTTGGTAAATGGTTTAAAAGAAATTGAAAATCACCACAAAAATATTGAGTCATTAAGGTCTTCCTTAGATTACGACATTGATGGTATAGTGTTTAAAATTAATGACTTAAGTTTGCAAAAAAGATTAGGTAATACCTCTAATTCACCTAGATGGGCCACAGCATATAAATTTTCCTCCGTAAAAGCCACTTCTGTAATCAAAGATATAGTAATTCAAGTTGGCAGGACAGGCGCTATTACACCTGTGGCTAAAATAGAACCAGTTACAGTAGGCGGAGTCGTTGTGTCCAATGCAACGTTACACAATGAAGATGAAATTAATAGAAAAGATGTAAGGGTCGGAGACACCATAATAGTACAGAGAGCTGGAGACGTAATTCCCCAAGTTGTTTCTGTAAATTTTGATAAACGAAAAAGAAATTCAAAAAAATTTATTTTTCCTAATAAATGCTTATGTGGAAGTAAAATTCAAAAAGAATTTAATTTATCTACTAAAAAAGAGGACGCTGTTAGAAGATGTACCAAAGGATACGACTGCTCTTTTATTGCTAAAGAAAGATTAAAACATATAGTCTCTAAAGAAGCTTTTAATATCGATGGCTTAGGTAAAAAAGTGATTGATCAATTCTGGAAATTAAATTTAATAAAAAACCCATCAGATATTTTCGAACTTGACTTTAATAGAATAAAAAAACTAGACGGATGGGGAGAACTATCAGTAAAAAATCTAAAATTAGCCATAGAGCAAGCTAAAAATATTTCTTTAAATCGATTTATATATTCAATAGGTATAAGACATATCGGGCAAGAAAATGCAAAAATCTTAGCAAGTTTTTTTAAATCAATCAGTCAATTTTCAAATATTCTAAAAAAAAATAATAGAGATGAATTATTAGAAAATTTAAATGATTTAAATGGTATAGGTGAAACTCAAATTTTCTCCCTTAAAAATTTCTTCAATAAAAAAAAAAATATTGATATTGTTCAAAAACTAATAACAAAATTAAAAATACAAGACTTTAAGGAAATGAACATAAAAGGGAAGCTTAGCAATACAAATGTGATGTTTACCGGAGGTTTTGAAAAAATTAGTAGATCAGAAGCCAAAACTTTAACAGAAAATTTAGGTGGAAAAGTTCTGGGATCCGTCTCTAAGAAATTAAATATTCTAGTGGTAGGAAACTCTAAGCCTACCAAAAAAAAAATTGATAAGGCAAAAGAACTTAAAATAAAAATTTATTCTGAAAATGAATGGTACAAATTTTTAAATATTTGAACAAGATTTTTTTAATAAATTTAATTCTTTTTTATCCATATATTTCTTAAGAGTCTTATAAACTTTTTTATGATAACTATTGAGCCAAAATATTTCACTTTGATTTAATAATTTTTTTATAATTAAGTTTTTATCAATTGGAGCATAAGTAAGATTATCAAATTCCATACCTTTTTTATTTTTTTTTACATAGACCAAATTTTCAATACGTATTCCAAATTTTCCATTTTTATAATATCCAGGCTCATTCGAAAGTATCATACCTGGTTTTAACTTTACTTTATTTGATTTAGAAATAGATTGTGGTCCTTCATGAACATTTAAAAAATAACCAACACCATGACCAGTTCCGTGTGGATAATCTAATTTTATTGATTTTAAATGTTTTCTTGCTACTTGATCTAGTATTGATCCAGAAGTATTTTTTTTTATTTTAAAATTTGATAAATTAAGATGGCCTTGTAAAACTCTTGTAAAAATTTCTTTAATTTTTTCACTTTTGCAATCTAAAGAAATCGTTCTCGTGACATCTGTTGTGCCATAATGGTATTGACCTCCAGAGTCCACTAAGTAAATATTCCCTTGTTCCAGAACTCTGTTAGTTCTCTTGGATACATTATAATGAACTATAGCTCCATTGGGACCAGTGCTAGATATTGTAGGAAAACTCAGATATTTAAATTTTTTAAATTTTTTTCTAAATTTTAAAAGTTTTTCTTGGGCAGCTAACTCAGTAATTTTTCTTTTTTTATAATTATTTTTTATCCAGAAAAGAAATTTTGTTAAAGCTGCACCGTCAAATTCATGTATCTTTTTTGTGTTTTTTAGTTCAATTTTATTTTTTTGTGATTTTAAAAAATAAATCGGATCAATTTTTTGAGAAATATTATTATGTTTTTCAATTATATCTTTGTAAAAGATTGAACAAGTTAAATTGTCAATTAAAAAATTTTGACCTTTAATTCTTTGTAAAAAATTCTCTAATTCGTTAATTTTAAGTATATGAATAAAATTAAGTTTTTTTTCAAATTTTGAGTCAACTTTTTTTAAATCACAAAATAAATAAATTCTCATTTTTTTATCAATCACAAGATGACAATTAGGGATAGGTGAATAATCTGAGTCATGTCCTCTTATATTTAATAACCAAGCAATGTTTTCAGCTGATGTCACAAGCATTATATCAATTTTATTTGTTAAGAAATATTTTTTTAAATTTTTAACTTTACTCAAACAGTTCTCACCAGTAATTCTGTCATCTAAAACGTAAAAATTTTTTTTCTTGTAAAAATAGTTTTTATTTTCTTTAATAAGTTTAACTAGGTTCTTATTAACTGCGGTGCATTCAATTTTAAATTTATTTGAAAACCTCTTTATAAAACTTTCATTGAATAGTTTGGGATCGAATCCAATTCTCTTATTTTTAAGTTTTAAACTATTCCTCTTAACAAAAAAAGGATGTGGTAAAATTTTAAAATTTCTCCCACTTTCAATACTTGCTTGTATTGTATACCTTCCATCAACAAATAAAAAATTACTTTTCTTTAGAATTAATGCCAACCCATATGATCCTGAAAAATTAGTAATGTATTGCAAATCATCTTTGTGCAGCGGTACATATTCACTAAAAAATTCGTCATTTTTTGGAATTAAATATCCATCTAAATTAAACTCATTAAGTTTATTTTTAAGTTTACTTATTTTTTCCATTTTATTAATTTCTTTTTAAGTCTGTTCCATCCAGGACTTCTATACTCTTCTCCTAATTCAATTGAGTTATCCTGGTTAAAATCAAAATCATTATCATTTTCTTTTTCTACGATTTCATTTTTTTCTATATTATTTTCAGGTAATTCATTTATAAATCTAGACGGCACAGCATCCATCCAGTCACCTTGATAAGCTCTTCTCATTGCAAAAGAAAGAAAAGCCTCTTTTTTTGCTCTTGTAATTCCAACATAGGCTAATCTTCTCTCCTCTTCTAAAGCTAAATCACCTTTTTCTTGTAAGGATTTTTGATGAGGAAATAAACCTTCTTCCCAGCCAGGTAAAAAAACGACATCAAATTCTAAACCTTTAGCCGCATGCATTGTCATTAAATTTACTTTTTCTCCTTCCCATTCTTGATCAGCCGAAGTAGCAAGAGATACATGCTCTAAAAAATCTTGTAAATTTTCATAATCTTGCATTGCTCTTAATAATTCCTTCAAGTTTTCCAATCTATTTTCATTCTCTAAATCCTTTTTATTTTTTAATGAAGATGAATAACCTGACTCATCTAAAATTAATTTTAATAAGTCATAGTGTTTAATTGTTTTTGCATCGTTTCTCCATTTCTGTATGATTTTTATCAAAACAGAGAATGTTTTTTTTATTTTTGGTTTAAACTGATCTAAATTAATTAATTTTATTATAGTGTCCTCTAGACATAATTTTTCTTTAGATCCGTACTCGAATATTTTTTTTAGAGTAGCATCACCGATTCCTTTCTTAGGAGCGCCAATAACTCTTTCCAATGCTAAATCATCAAATTTTTGATTAACTATTCTTAAATAACTTATTGCATCCTTTATTTCAGCTCTTTCATAAAATCTTATACCGCCTAACACCCTATATCCTAAGCCAATTTTAAGAAATCTTTCTTCAAACTCTCTAGTTTGGTAAATAGCTCTTACAAGTATGCATACATTATTTAATGAGTATTTATTTTTAATTTTAGTTTCAATAATATCACTTACTCCTGTAGCCTCATCTTTTCCATTGCTGTAACAGTTCAATTTTACAAGATCACCATCATTTCCAGAGGACCAAAGCTTTTTGCCCACTCTACTATTATTATTTGAAATTAAACTGGATGCTGTTTCTAAAATATTTTTGGTAGATCGATAATTTTGCTCTAATTTATAAACTTTACAATCTGGATAAATTTTATCAAAAGTTAAAAAGTTTTTAATTTCAGCACCTCTCCAACTATAAATTGATTGGTCATCGTCCCCAACACAGCATATATTTTGATTAGAGTTTACAAGTAAATTTAACCATTTATTTTGAATAAAGTTAGTATCTTGATACTCATCGACTAAAATATATTTAAAATTTTTTCGATATATTTCAGCAATATCATTATTGTTTTCGAATAATTTAACTGTAAATAAAATTAAATCACCAAAATCCATTGCATTTAAATCTTGTGCTTTTTGCTGATAAATTGAATAAACTTTTAAAATTTGTGACTCTAACGTATTGCTTTTATTAATCTTCACATCTTTGTGAGTTAATCCTTTATTTTTCCAATTATCTATAAAAGAAATAATAAATTGAGGAGATATTTTTTTTGCGTCTATATTTTCAGCTTCACATATTTTTTTTATTAATTTTTTTTGATCATCTGTATCTAGTATTGTAAAATTACTTTTAAAGCCTATAGCCTCTGCATGTCTTCTTAAAAATTTAACGCTAATCGAGTGAAATGTACCAAGCCAAGGAACAGCACTATTTTTGCCTTTAATAAATCCTAAAACTCTATTTTGCATTTCTTTTGCCGCTTTATTTGTAAAAGTCACGCATAAGACTTGATTAGGCCATGCTCTTTTTTCACTTATTATGTAAGCTAGTTTGGTAGTAAGCACTCTTGTTTTTCCAGAGCCAGCGCCAGCGACTATTAAATTTGGTCCCTCAGTATCTAATACAGCTTTTTTTTGTACACTATTTAAGTTATCTAATAATTTATTTTCAGATGACATGACTTCTATTTAACTTTTATACACTACCTAGAATAATAAAAAAGATGATATTTAATACCTTTGTTAAAAAGTGTATTAGAACTTATTTTGGCTTAGTCATTTGAATTGGATCCGTAATCTTATCATATTCTTTTTCAGAAATAAGATTAGTTTTCAAAACTTCTTCTTTTAAAGTAGTTCCATTTTTATGTGCTGCTTTAGCAATTTTAGCAGCATTGTCGTAACCTATTTTGGGAGCTAGTGCTGTTACAATCATTAAAGAATTATCCAATAAATTTTTGATTCTTTTTTTATCTGCTTTAATTCCCTTTATACAATAAAGAGCAAAAGTTTTAGATGAGTCCGCCATTATCTCAATAGACTGAAGAATATTATGTATTATTAAAGGTTTAAAAACATTTAATTCAAAATGACCATGAGAGCCCGCCATAGTTATTCCATTGTGATTACCAATAACTTTTACACAAACCATAGTTACTGCTTCAGACTGTGTTGGGTTCACCTTTCCCGGCATTATTGATGAACCAGGTTCATTAGATGGCAATATTAACTCTCCATATCCTGCACGTGGTCCAGAACCAAGAAATCGAATATCATTAGCAATCTTCATCAAACAAACTGCCGTAGTATTCATAGTGCCAGAAAAATTTACAATTGCATCATGCGCTGCAAGAGCAGCAAATTTATTTTTAGCTGGTTTGAAAGGTAATTTTGTAATTTTTGAAATTTCTTTAATTATTTTAACATCAAAATTTTTTTTTGTGTTTAAACCAGTTCCAACAGCGGTACCACCTTGAGCAAGATAATAAATTTCTTTTAAAGCATCTTCGATCCTATTTATGCATTCCTTAAGTTGTGCATGATATCCTGAAAATTCTTGTCCTAAAGTGATTGGTGTTGCATCTTGTAAATGTGTTCTTCCAACTTTGACAATTTTATTAAATTCTTTTACTTTTTTATAAAGCTCTTTTTCTAAGATTTTTAATGAGGGCAAAAGTTTTTGCGTCGTTTTCATTGCTATCGAAATATGCATAGCAGAAGGAAAAACATCATTTGTTGATTGTGATTTATTAACATGGTCATTAGGGTGCACAGGTTTTTTTGATCCAAGTTTTCCTCCAAGCATTTCTATAGCTCTATTAGAAATAACTTCATTAACATTCATATTTGTTTGAGTGCCTGACCCTGTTTGCCAAACTTTCAGCGGAAAATGGTCATCTAGTTTCCCTCTTATAACTTCCTCTGACGCTTTAACTATGTATTTTGAAATTTTAGCATCTAAGTCACCATTATTTTTATTGACGATAGCTGCAGCTTTTTTGATTATTGCAATTGAATGAATAACTATCGGTCTAACTAAAAAATCACCAATGTTGAAGTATTTATTTGATCTCTCTGTTGATGCACCCCAATACTTATCACCAGGTACTTTAATTTTGCCTATACTATCAAATTCGTTTCTATACTTCATTTATGATTCTTTGATATATTATATTTATATTTAATTTAAAAAAATATAAAGGCGGAAATATGAGTAATTTTGAAAAAGTGGGAAAATTTATGAAAACATTTGGACAAGAAGTCAAAAATAAAGCTAAATTTCCTGAAGAAAAAATTGTTAAGCTTAGATACGATTTAATCGCTGAAGAACTAGAGGAATTTAAAGTTGCTTTAAAAGATAAAAACATAAAAGAGGTGGCAGATGCTTTGACTGACATACTTTATGTAACTTATGGCGCAGGTCATGCCTTTGGAATTAATTTAGACAAATGTTTTGATGAAGTGCAAAATTCTAACATGAGTAAACTTGGAGAAGACGGCAAACCTATTTACAATGAATTCGGTAAAGTAATGAAAGGACCCAATTATTTCAAACCAAATTTAGAAAAACTGATAAATGAAAGATAAAATATTCTGGATTATTACTGGTATAGCTTTGGGACTATTACTTTATTTAGGAGATAAATATATTTTTTAAAAACCCATGTTCGACCAATTGTCATTATCCTTAAATCTTTTTAGCTCTTCTTTGGAAGTAGGTCTAAAAAGATAATAGACTAGAAATAATCCAACAATTATAAAAATAATTTCCATTTCGTTTATTTATTTATATTTGATTTTATACACTAAAATAAAAAAACTTAAAACAAGAGTTATTGCATTTGCCAATATAATTGGAACTGATGAAATAATTACTCCATATATTAACCAACAAGAAGTTCCAATCGTAAAAATTAAAAACATGTATAGAGAAATATCTTTTGTGCTTCTAGATTTATAAACTTTAATTGCTTGAGGCAAAAAAGAAATAGTGGTGCAAAATGCTGCAAAAAAACCAATATATTTTATAATAAAATTTAGTACCATAATTTGCAGGGGCGTTCTGTTGCCAGGTGCTTAATATTTCTTTTTTTTACCTTTAGTTAATATTTGAGAAATTTTTTCCCAATTAGCAATTAAACTTCCGATAGAAAAAATTGCTAAGCCGTGATGTGAAGCAAAATCATCAAATTCATGGAGTCCAAGTTCTGCACCTATTTCTATCAGAGCAGAAAATAATAATATTCCATAAGTGAACAATGCTAATTTAGGATTTTTTTTAAAATCAATCATGCTTGATTATTTATCATGCTTAATTGTAATGCAAGGGGCGTTCTGTTGCCAGGTGCCGTGAACCTTTTAACGTTATACAACAATTCTAGACCATAAAAAACGGCTATTTCTTTGCTGGGTGAGTCCGTATTGTGCCCGCCAGTGAGTCCGGATATAGTGTGTATATTATAAAGGATACTTATGTTTGGATTATTTGAAAATAAACAAGGGAAAGCTTTGGTAGCTGAAACGTTAAGAACTATAGAACATGCTGATCTGTTAAGTACTAAAGATAAAAACAAAGTAGCTAAAAATGTATTTACAAAAATTATAAAAGCAATAAATGAGATTGACGGGGTACCTCATGGTCCAAAACTCGATAAAATTATGCAAAGACAAATTCAAGATGCAACCAAACAAAGACAAAAACAAATTACTGCAGATGAAGAAAGAAATCCAAAATGGATTGAAACTGCTTTATTTGAAAGTTTCTTGTTAATGAATTGTGGAAAATTTGGAGAAAAAATATCCAAACAAAGTATAATCGTTGGCGGTTGGTGCAGAGAAAATATGACACAAGCTGAGCTTAATAAATTTGAAAAAAAACTACCAAAATAAATAGTGAAAAAAAGAAAGAGCCAATATTCAACGCGAGATTATACCAAAAAGGTTTATTGGTCTGGAGATAAAAAAGATTTAAGAAAATCATTCCCTAAATGGACGATGATTGCTTGGGCGTTAATTGATCTAACACTTGGAGTAGGTTTAATTTGGCTTGCAATTAGTTGGGCTGAAAGCACTTGGGCTTATTATCTATTATTTATTGGCGGACTTCTATCTTTTAGAATGTGTTACGTTCATTTAAGTTATCTATGGGGTGGAAAAATCTGGGGACCAAGCAATGGATGATGATAAAATGATTTGGCCTCCTCCAATACCAAGAGTCTATAGGGATCACCGAAAATTTATTTATCAACTAACTGTCTCTAAAACACTCACACACTCAGACAAAGACAAAGAAGGCAAGAAACATTGGTGCGTTGTACAATATAGAAATATTTCTCCACCTCAACCAATGAATTCCTGGAACTTCGAAACTAAAGAAGAAGCGGAGGATTTTATGAAAAAAAATAATATGGTTTCTTTAGAAAATCAAAATTAAAAATCATGGATATACTATTAGCAATTTTTTTATTAATTATATTAGTTGTTCTAGTGCAATATGAATTTTATTTTTTATCAGCAATTGTTGGTTTAGTTTTTGTTGCAGTCCTTTTTTTTGGGTGGACTATTTATGATCATTATAAATAATTCCCCCGCCAACGCTATTTGTCTTTTCTCACTGAGTCCTATGTGAGTCCAAGATAAAAAAAGTTGTGAATTAATAAGTGTTAACGCCAATACGCAGGGGCGTTCTGTTGCCAGGTGCCCCAAACCCCGTTCACTTAATTAACAAGTTAATTAAGCAGCAAGTGCAAATTTATTATTTGCATTTATAATTAGCCCGTTACGTCGGAACTATCTCGAACGAAAGAAAAACTTTTAGACACCCGTCGAGCCTAATTCACCCCCTCAAGTTGTAAATGGTGGAGGTGGTGGGTACTGCCCCCACGTCCGCAATGTTTATTACGAGATTCGTTTATCGTCATAGTTGGAAAACCAACATTATTAATATAAAACTCTTTTTTAGAGATTCAATAACTTTATTCAAAATGAAACTAACAAAAGAACAAAAACAAGAAATTGCTGACCAACAATCTCAAAAACATGAGACTAAAAGAGTAACTTCACCAGAATTAGAAAATATTTTGTACGAAGCTTTACCTGTCCTAGACCATGGCTTTGTCAGAGTAGTAGATTACATGGGTGATGATACTTCTATTGTACAATCAGCAAGAGTTTCATATGGCAAAGGAACTAAAAAAGTTTCAACAGACGAAGGCTTAATAAAATATTTAATGAGACATTGGCATTCAACTCCATTTGAAATGTGTGAAATTAAATATCACGTTAAACTTCCCATCTTTATTGCAAGACAATGGATAAGACACAGAACTGCTAACGTAAATGAGTATTCAGCAAGATATTCTATTTTAGATAAAGAATTTTATATACCTGCAAAAGAACAATTATCTGCTCAATCTATTTCAAATAGACAGGGTAGAGGAGACTTAATTACAGGTGAGCAAGCAGATGAAGTGTTAAAAATTTTAAAAGATGATGCGACAAGAACTTACAACAACTATGAAAAAATGCTTAACGAAAGATTTGACGGAACTACAATTGATGAGGGCAAAGCGGGTTTGGCAAGAGAACTTGCAAGAATGAACTTAACTTTAAATTCATATACTCAATGGTATTGGAAAACAGATTTATTAAACTTATTAAACTTTTTATTTCTTAGAGCTGATAGTCATGCTCAATATGAAATAAGAGTTTATGCAGAAACTATGCTTGAAACTGTTAAAAAATGGGTGCCAATAACTCATTCAGCTTTTTTGGATTATAGAGTTGGAGCAGTACATGTTTCTGCTAAAGGGAAAAAAGTTATTCAAAAAATGGCTAAAGGTGAAAAAATTACTTATGAAGACTCTGGTCTTTCCAAAAGAGAATGGAATGAACTTATGAGTTCTTTTGATTTTAAAGAAAAGATAGTTTAATTTTTTCAGCTATACTTTTAAATACCTTTGATACATCGTGATCTGGCTGAGAATAGGTCAGAGGATCACCAATGTCTGCTGAATTTCTTAAATCTTGATTTAAAGGAATGTGACCTAAAAATTCTTTGTTAAATTCTTTCGCTGTTTTCTCTACTCCACCTTCCCCAAATATTTTATATTCTTTTCCATCATCTCCTTTAAAAAAACTCATATTATCGATTAATCCTAAAATTTTTACACCTGTTTTATCAAACATTTGTATTCCTCTTTTTACATCGAGTAGGGCTAAATCTTGTGGAGTTGAAACAATAATAGTCCCATCAACTTTTACCTCTTGAGCAAATGTCAATTGTGTATCTCCTGTGCCTGGAGGCATATCTATTATAATTACATCTCTATCTTTCCATAATACTTTTTGAGTCATTGTTTTAATTGCACTAATAACCATTGGTCCACGCCATATCATTGGAGTTTGCTCATCAACTAAAAAACCCATGGACATACATTGAGCATTGTACTTTTCAATTGGAATAATTTTATTACCATCTTCAGTTTTTGGCTTTTCATTTAAATTAATTAATTTTGGAAGTGATGGACCGTAAACATCAGCGTCAAGTATTCCAATCTTTAACCCTAGGTTTTGTAAAGCAAAAGCAAGGTTTACTGCCACCGTTGATTTTCCAACTCCACCTTTTGCACTAGAAACTAATATAGTGAATTTTGTTCCATTTATTGGAGTTTTGATAAATTGCTTAGGAGGTGGTTTTTTACTCATAATGTTTCAATATTTTGGTCATAATATCGCTATTACTTAACTTGTTTTTACAATAAAAGTCACTATATAAAGTGTCATGAGTTTAATAGGAAGTATATTCAAAAATCAATCACCTTGGGGATCTTCGGGTCCTACAGGTGGAAGTGGGAATGGATCTGGATCAAGAAGAGAACCTCCAAATATTGATGAGCTTATAAGAAATATTCAAAACAAAATAAATAGATTTATGCCTGGTGGAAAATCAGGCGGCGGAAAACCAATAGTTTTGGGTTTAATAATATTATTAGTAATCTGGGTTTTGAGCGGTCTTTACAGAGTGCTACCTGACGAACAAGGAGTTGTTTTAAGATTTGGAAAATTTGTAAATACTACACAACCTGGATTGAATTATCATTTACCTTTCCCAGTCGAAAGAGTGCTTAAGCCTAAAGTAACAAAAGTTAATAGAATAGATGTTGGCTTTCGAGGAGCTAGCGACAGTGGAAGATCTTCTGGTGTTGGAGAGGTTCCAGAAGAAAGCTTAATGTTAACTGGAGACGAAAATATTGTAGATATAAATTACTCAGTTTTTTGGGTTATTAAAGACGCTGGCAAATTTTTATTCAATATTCAAAGTCCAGTTGAAACTGTAAAAGCAACTTCCGAAACAGCAATGAGAGAGGTTATAGCGAAGAGTGAAATTCAATCAATTTTAACTGAAGGAAGATCTAATATAGAAGTTGAAGTGCAAGAAATTACTCAAAATATTTTAGATGAGTATGGATCTGGTATTCAAATCACCCAAGTTCAAACACAAAAAGCTGACCCGCCAAGTCAAGTTATCGATGCATTTAGAGATGTACAAGCAGCTAGAGCAGATAAAGAAAGATCAAAAAACGAAGCAGAGGCTTATGCTAACGATGTAATTCCAAGAGCTCGAGGAGATGCAGAAAAAATATTACAAGAAGCTGAGGCATATAAAAAAGAAGTTGTTGCAACTGCTGAGGGTGAAGCTTCTAGATTTTTAGCGATTTATGGCGAATACAGAAACGCAAAACAAGTAACTCAAGAAAGAATGTTTCTTGAGACCATGGAAAAAGTTTTAGCAGATATAGATAAAGTAATAATCGATAAAGAATCAGGTTCAGGGGTAGTACCTTATTTACCCTTACCAGAAATTAAAAAGAAGAGTGGTAGTTAATGAAAGTATCTAAATTTTTTATACCATTTATTGTTGTTTTAGGAATAACTGCTTTTCAATCAATTTTTATTGTTCAAGAGATTAACCAAGCTATCGTTCTACAATTTGGTGACCCTAAAAAAATTGTAAATAAATCAGGTTTAAATTTTAAATTGCCGTTTATCCAAAACGTTGCATACTTGGACAAAAGAGTTTTAAATTTAGATAACCCACCGGAAGAAGTTATAGCTGCAGATCAAAAAAGATTAATTGTTGATGCGATTGCTAGATTTAAAATTGTTGATCCACTTAAGTTTTATATTTCTGTTGGTAACGAGAGAGTTGCTAGACAAAGACTTGCAACAATTATTAACTCAAGAATAAGAGGTGTTTTAGGTAAACAAGAACTTGCTACTCTTTTATCTAAAGATAGAGCGAAACAAATGGCTATTATTCAAAATGATGTAAACATTGAGGCTAAAAACTTTGGAATAGAGATTGTTGACGTTAGAATTAAAAGAGCTGACTTACCACAAGCAAACAGTGAAGCAATTTATGCTCGAATGCAAACTGAAAGACAGAGAGAAGCAAAAGAATTTAGAGCCCAAGGAGCTGAGATAGCTACGAGAATTAAATCTACAGCCGATAAAGAGGTAACAGTAATTCTAGCAAATGCTAAGAAAAAATCAGAAATTATGAAAGGTGAGGGAGATGGCCAAAGAAACAAAATATTTGCAGATGCTTTTGGTAAGGACCCACAATTTTTCAGCTTTTACAGAGCAATGCAATCTTATGAGAAATCTCTTATAGGCGGAGATACATCTCTAATACTTTCACCAGACAGCGATTTCTTTAAATTTTTTGGAAAATCTGGTCTAATCAAAAAAAACTAATCTAAAATATGAGTGATCTTATTACGGCTATAGGATTACTTTTTTTTATAGAGGGTCTTTTACTTGCCATGTTTCCGTCAAGAATAAAAAATATGCTTAAAATTATAGAAACTATGTCTGAAAATAAGTTAAGATACTCTGGCATTTTTTTCTTATTAATTGGATTTGTAATAATTTGGTATATGAGACATTAAATGAGAATATTTAAAAAATTTATTATAGTTTTATTAATTTCTTCTTTTTCTAGTAATATAAGCGCAAATACTAGACCAGACTCTTTTGCAGATTTAGCTGAAAAACTCATGCCATCAGTCGTTAACATTTCAACTACACAAACAATTCGTACAACAAATAATAATCAATTTCCTTTCCAATTTCCTCCGGGATCACCTTTTGAAGATATGTTTAAAGAATTTCAAAGACCAACTGAACGAAAAGCCTCATCTTTGGGATCTGGCTTTATAATAAAAAAAGAAGGTGTTGTAGTAACAAATAATCACGTTATCGCTAATGCCGAGGATATAATTGTGCGAATTGGTGATAAGGAATATAAAGCAGAAGTTTTAGGCTCAGATCCTTACGCAGATGTTGCTGTTTTAAAAATTAAAGATAGCAAAAATGATTTTGAAGTAGTGGAGTTTGGTGACTCTGATAAAGCTAGAGTTGGAGACTGGGTTGTGGCAATCGGAAATCCTTTTGGATTAGGTGGCACTGTAACTTCAGGAATTATTTCAGCAAGAAATAGAGATATTAATTTAACACGTTACGATGATTTTATTCAAACTGATGCATCTATAAATCAGGGAAACTCCGGTGGACCTCTTTTTAATTTAAAGGGTGAAGTAATTGGAATTAACACAGCCATAATTGCTCCTGGTCAAGCTGGATCAATTGGAATTGGTTTTGCAATTCCTGCAAATGCTGCATCAAACATTATTGATCAATTAATAAAATATGGTGAAACAAGAAGAGGTTGGCTTGGAGTTAGAATTCAAGAAGTCACGAAAGAAATAGCAGAAGTAGAAAATTTAAAAAAACCATCTGGAGCATTAGTTGCAAGTGTAGGGGAAAAAAGTCCAGCAGACAAAGCTGGTATTAAAGCTGGAGACATCATTCTAGAGTTTGATGGAAAAAAAATTGATACAATGAGAAAACTACCTAAAGTAGTTGCAAGCACTGATGTCGGAAAAAGTGTTACACTTAAAATTTGGAGAGATAAAAGGATGATCGATAAAAGACTTACTCTAGGTAGACTTGAGTCTTCGAGTGAGTTTAAAGAAAAGAAAGCTGAGTTACCCAAAAAAACTAAAGAATTAGATGTAGACACATTAAAAATAACTGTAAGAGATCTAAACTCAAATGATATTAAAACAAGAAATTTAAATAAAAGTTTAAAGGGAGCAGTCATCGTAGAGATATCGAAGAGAAGCCCTGTAGTAGGTTTATTAAACGTAAATGACGTGATAATTGAAATCCAAAAAAAACCGATACAAAAAATTGATAACTTAGATAATTTAATTAAAAAAGTTAAAGACAAAGGACAACCTTTATATCTAACAATTATCAACAATAATAATCAACGTAGATACCTTGGTGTAAAACTCAAATAGTTTTGAAAAAAAAAATTATTTTATTAGCTGGTCCAACTGCATCAGGTAAAACAAAAATAGCAATTAGATTAGCTAAAAGTGTTAATGGTGAGATTATAAATGCAGACAGCATGCAAGTATACAAAGATTTTGAAATTTTATCGTCTAGACCAAGTAGAGATGAAATAAAATTAGCAAAACATCATTTATATGGATTTCAATCTTCTGGAGCTATTTTTTCTACAGGTAAATGGCTTAAACTTGCTTCGGATAAAATTAATCAAATAGTTAAAAAGGGTAAGGTGCCTATACTAGTGGGTGGGACTGGTCTTTATTTTAAGGCGATAACTGATGGTATAAGCCAAATTCCAAATATAAAATTTTCCGATAGAAATAGAATAAGAAATTTACATAAAAAATTAGGCCAGAAAAAATTTTTTGAAAAATTAATAAAATTGGATCCTATTTCCGAACATAAAATTTCTTCATCTGACACTCAAAGATCACTTAGAGCATATGAGGTAAAAAAATTTACAAAAAAATCAATTTATGAATGGGCAAAAAAAACAAAACCTTTATTTAAAAATTATGTATTTAAAAAATTATTTATTAATATACCAAAAAATCAACTACTTAAAAATATTGAGTTAAGGACTAATTCTATGATTAAAAAAAAGTGTATAAATGAAGTCATAAAGTTTAAGAAAAGAAAGCTAAAAAAATCACTTTCACCCAATAAGATAATTGGAGTCCAAGAAATTCAAAGATTTTTAAGTGGAGATTTAGACCAAAAGAATCTTGTAGAATTAATGAATATTAAAACAAGACAGTATGCTAAGAGACAAAAAACTTGGTCCAGAGCTCATATGAGTGACTGGCATATGATATATTCAAGTAATTCTTCTATTCTTTTAAAAAAAATTTTAAATCTCGTTAGCTAAAACTTGACCAAAAGAGATTCTCCGGTAGATTGTATAAATGTCTAAATTATTTACTGGTGCAGAAATAGTTTTTAAGGCCTTAGAGGATCAAAAAGTTGATTACATTTTTGGTTATCCTGGAGGGGCCGTTCTTCCTATTTATGATGAACTTAAAAACCATAAATCAATAAAACATATTTTAGCAAGACATGAACAAGGTGCAGGACATGCTGCTGAAGGTTATGCTAGATCAAGTGGCAAACCAGGCATCTTGTTAGTTACTTCTGGTCCTGGTGCAACAAATGCTGTTACAGCTTTAACGGATGCATATATGGACTCAGTTCCGCTAGTTTGTATATCTGGGCAAGTACCAACTCATTTAATTGGGACTGATGCTTTTCAGGAATGTGACACAACTGGTATTACTCGTCCTTGCACAAAACATAATTGGTTGGTTAAAGATGTTAATGATCTAGCGAGAGTTTTACATTTAGCTTTTGAAGTAGCCACAACGGGAAGACCTGGTCCAGTATTAGTTGATATTCCAAAAGACATTCAATTCAAAAAAGGGAAATATAATTTTTCTAAAAGCACTCTTAAGAAAAAACTTAATGGCAGAGCTACACATAAAATTTCAAACAATGAATTAGATAAATTTATTGATTTATTAAAAAAATCTTCAAAACCAATTTTTTATACTGGGGGAGGAGTAATTAATTCTGGGCCTCAAGCCAGCGAATATTTAAGAGAGTTGGTATCTTTAACAGGCTTTCCAATCACTTCAACATTGCAAGGACTAGGTGCTTACCCTGGAGATGATCCACAATTTTTAGGAATGTTAGGTATGCATGGAACATTTGAAGCTAATAACGCCATGCATGATTGTGATTTAATGATAAACATTGGTGCAAGATTTGATGACAGAATTACTGGCAAGGTTGATGAGTTTTCCCCTGGATCAAAAAAAATACATGTTGATATTGATCCATCCTCTATAGGAAAAAATATAAAAGTTGACTTAGCAATTGTAAGTGATGTTTCTGAATTTTTAAAATCATTAATAAAACGATTTAAAGAAAAAAATAAAAATTTTTTAAGTTCTAACAAACAGAAAACATCGAAATGGTGGAGCACAATTGAAAAATGGAGAGAAAAGAAATCTCTAAACTTTATTAATAGTAACAAAATAATTAAACCACAACACGCAGTTCAAAGACTATATGAGTTAACAAAAGACAAAGACACATTTGTTACAACTGAGGTTGGTCAACATCAGATGTGGGCAGCACAACATTATAAGTTCAATAAACCTAACAGATGGATGACTTCCGGAGGGTTAGGTACTATGGGCTATGGTTTACCAGCCGCAATTGGTGTTCAAATAGCCAATCCTGGCAAATTAGTAGTAGATATAGCTGGGGAAGCTTCAGTTCTAATGACAATGCAAGAAATGTCTACAGCAGTGCAATATAAGTTGCCAATTAAAATATTCATTTTAAACAACGAATACATGGGAATGGTCAGACAATGGCAGGAATTGTTGCATGAAAAAAACTATTCTGAAAGTTATACCGCTGCACTACCTGACTTTGTAAAACTTGCTGAGTCATATGGATGCGTTGGCATGAGAGCAAAAACTCCTGATGAGCTTGACGAAAAGATAAAAGAGATGGTTAATATAGATAGACCAGTAATTTTCGATTGTTTGGTTGATAAAGCTGAAAATTGTTTTCCAATGATACCTTCCGGTAAACCACATAATCAAATGATTTTAGGACCTGAAGAAGAGGAAGAAATTTCTGATGAAGGAAAGATTTTAGTTTAATGGCAAAATCAAAATCAGCGTATAGTGTACCTGGTAAAATTGGAAAAACAGAGCGTCATATCATTGTTGTTTGGGTGGACAATGAAGCTGGTGTTCTCGCTAGAATAGCTGGATTATTTTCTGGCAGGGGTTACAATATTGAGTCTTTAGCAGTGGCTGAAGTAGACAAAAAAAAGCATATATCTAGAATTACAATTGTAACTGAAGGAACGCCTCAAGTTATAGAACAAATTAATTTACAACTTAAAAAATTGGTTCCAGTTCATAAAGTTGCTGACTTTAAACGTGGTGAAAAAGATATTTTATTTAGAGAGCTTGCATTGTTCAAAATGCTTGCCAATGCGAAAAAGCAAGAAAAAATAAAAAAAATATGTAAAAAATTCAATCCCGTTATTTTAGACAAAACAAATAAGTCTTTCGTAATTCAAGTAACA
The DNA here is from genome assembly GCA_902620525.1 of uncultured Pelagibacteraceae bacterium. GTDB lineage: Bacteria > Pseudomonadota > Alphaproteobacteria > Pelagibacterales > Pelagibacteraceae > Pelagilacustribacter. Next base: position 173,477 of record CACNIK010000002.1, read on the forward strand.
GCTTTAAGAGCAGAAATTGATAAATTAGCTATTGATTTAAAAAGATTAGGCCTTATAAGCACTTCTAGAACAGGCGCTGTTGCTATGACAAAAGGGCCAAAAATTTTTAATTAAATATGAAAACTTATTACGATAAAGATACAAAAAAAGACCTGATTAAAAATAAAAAAGTTGCTATTTTTGGTTATGGAAGCCAAGGTCATGCTCACGCTCTTAACCTAAAGGATAGCGGGGTAAAAGAAGTTGTTGTAGCTTTAAGAGAAGGGTCTTCAAGTATTAAAAAAGCTGAGAGTGCAGGTTTAAAAGTAATGTCACTTTCTGATGCAGCTGCTTGGGCTGATGTAGTGATGATGTTAACTCCGGATGAACTTCAGTCAGAAATTTATAAAAATCATATAGAACAAAGAATGAGAGAGGGAACAAGTTTAGCTTTCGCGCATGGATTAAATATTCATTTTGATTTGATTAAAGCAAGAAAAGATTTAGATGTATTTATGGTTGCTCCTAAGGGACCTGGCCACACGGTAAGAAGTGAATACCAAAAAGGAGGAGGCGTTCCTTGTTTGATGGCAGTACATAAAGATAGTTCAGGAAAAGCAAAGGAATTAGCTTTGTCTTATGCTTCAGCTGTAGGTGGAGGGAAGGCTGGTATAATCGAAACGACTTTTAAAGACGAGTGTGAAACAGACTTATTCGGTGAACAAACAGTTTTATGTGGCGGCTTAGTTGAATTAATAAAAAACGGTTTTGAAACTTTGACTGAAGCAGGCTATCCGCCTGAAATGGCATACTTCGAAACTCTTCACGAAGTAAAACTAATTGTAGATTTAATTTATGAAGGTGGAATAGCTAATATGAATTATTCAATTTCTAACACGGCTGAATACGGGGAGTATGTTTCTGGAAAAAGAATAGTAGATGCGAAAACTAAAGAAAAAATGAAAGAAGTATTAAAAGACATCCAATCGGGTAAATTTACAAAACAATGGATGGAGGAACATAAATCTGGTCAAAAGAATTTTCTTAAAATGAGAAAAGATTTAGCTGATCATCCTATAGAAAAAGTTGGTAAGGACCTTAGGGCCATGATGCCATGGATTGGAAAAAACAAATTGGTCGACAAAGACAAAAATTAGCCCAATCTGAACTAAATTTTCCAGGATTTAACTATAAGTATTTGCATATTCTCGTTTTGCTTGTAATATGTTTTTCAGTTTATGAGTGACAAAAACAGAATTATAATTTTCGATACAACAATGCGTGATGGTGAACAATCACCTGGCGCAACAATGAGCTTAGAAGAAAAAATTCAAATAGCCAGATGTTTTGATGAACTAGGAATTGATGTAATTGAGGCAGGTTTCCCTATTGCTTCTCCTGGAGATTTTGAAGCAGTTACAGAGATAAGTAAAGTTTTAAAAAAATCTATTCCAGCAGGACTTTCACGGGCAACAAAAAAAGATATAGACGCTTGTAAAGATTCTCTCAAACACGCAAAAAGATTTAGAATTCATACTTTTATTTCAACAAGCCCACTACATATGAAACATAAACTTAATAAATCTCCAGAAGAAGTTTTAGGATTAATTAAAGAAAGTGTTACATATGCTAGCAAGTTTACTGATGACGTAGAGTGGTCATGCGAAGATGGGACAAGAACAGATCTTGATTTTATGTGTAAATCTGTAGAGCTTGCGATAAAATGTGGAGCTAAAACAATTAATATTCCTGACACAGTTGGTTACTCAGTTCCTTCAGAATTCAAAAAAATTATAGAAACATTAATTAACAAAGTTCCAAATATTGACAAAGCTATTTTATCTACTCATTGTCATAATGATTTAGGATTAGCAGTTGCTAACTCCTTAGCTGGAGTTATGGCTGGAGCAAGACAAATTGAATGCACTATAAATGGTATCGGAGAAAGAGCTGGTAATGCTGCTTTAGAAGAAGTTGTAATGGCAATGAGAACTAGAAATGATTTAATGCCTTACACTACGGGAATAAACACTCAGCTTTTAAGCAAAGCATCAAAAATAGTTTCGAACGCTACTGGCTTTCCTGTGCAGTTTAATAAGGCAGTAGTTGGAAAAAATGCATTTGCTCACGAGTCAGGGATACACCAGGATGGAATGTTAAAAAATAGAAACACTTATGAGATAATGACACCGGAAAGTGTTGGAGTTAAAAAAACTTCACTAGTAATGGGTAAACATTCTGGTAGACATGCTTTTAGAGATAAACTATCAGACATGGGTTATGTCGACGTTACTGATGATATTATAGATATCGCTTTTGGAAAATTTAAAGTGCTAGCTGATAAAAAAAAACATGTCTATGATGAGGATATCGCCGCGCTCGTTGATGATAGTTTAATTAAAGAGGACAATGTTATTAGGCTTAAGTCATTAAAAGTTTATGCTGGGACTGGAGAACCACAAAAAGCAGTAATGAAATTAGAAGTTATGGGAGATGTTAAAGAGGCTACCGAGTCTGGGGATGGCCCAGTAGATGCAATATTTAAATGCATAAAAAAGTTATACCCACACGAGGTAAATTTACAGTTATATAATGTTCACGCAGTCACCGAGGGAACTGATGCACAAGCTACTGTAAGCGTAAGAATTGAGGAAAACGGAAAAACAACAGTCGGGCAAGCTGCTAACACAGATACATTGGTTGCTTCGGCAGACGCATATTTGAATGCGCTCAATAAACTAATAATCAAAAGAAAAAAAACTGCTCCAGAACCAATGGACTTGAGTGGTTCAAAATATATAAGGGAAAAAGATGGCACTATTTAAATCATTATCAGGATTATCAGGAATGTGGTCACAGGACATGGCAATAGATCTTGGAACTGCAAATACTTTAGTAGTTTTAAAAAGTCAAGGAGTCGTTCTAAACGAACCTTCAGTTGTGGCGGTTATAACAGACGGGGGAAAAAAATCAGTTTTAGCAGTAGGCGATGAAGCTAAAACGATGTTAGGTAGAACTCCAGGTAACATAGCAGCGATTAGACCACTTAAAGATGGAGTTATAGCTGATTTCGTGGTGACTGAGGAAATGATTAAACACTTTATTAAAAAGGTGCACAAAAAAACGGCTTTTGCTAATCCAAGAATATTAATATGTGTTCCGACTGGATCAACTCCAGTTGAAAGAAAAGCTATTCAAGACTCTGCACTCGCAGCAGGGGCAAGAAAAGTTCAATTAATAGAGGAACCAATAGCGGCAGCCATAGGAGCTGGGCTTCCAATATCAGAGGCTACTGGCTCAATGGTAGTAGACATTGGTGGTGGAACAACAGAAATAGCGGTAATGTCTTTAGGTGGCGTTGTATATTCAAAATCTTTAAGAGTAGCAGGCGATGCTATGGACCAATCAATAATAAATTATATGAGGAAAAAATTTAATTTATTAATAGGAGATTCTACTGCTGAAAAAATCAAAAAAGAGATAGGAACAGCAGTACCTACTGGAAACAACACATTTTTAATGAAAGGCAGAGACATCAGATCTGGAACACCAAAAGAAATTTCTTTAACCGAAGAAGATGCATGTGAGGCTTTGATGCCTATTTTAAATCAAATGCTTTCAGGTATCAAAGAAGCTCTTGAAAACACTCCTCCAGAATTATCAGCAGACTTAGTTGATATGGGTCTTGTTTTAACAGGCGGAGGTGCTTTGTTAAGAAATATCGATAAATTAATTTCAAAAGATACAGGGTTACCAGTAACTATTGCAGATGATCCCTTATCATGTGTTGCAGTAGGAACTGGAAAAGCATTAGAAAATGAAGAACTATTTTCTACAATGTTATCTGAATATTAATGGACAAAGAAAAAAATGTCCTCAAGCAGAGATGATTTTGGAATAGCTATAAGGTCAGCTCTATTAAAAAAGGGAGCTAGACAGAAATTTTCTTTAGTATTTCTCTTAATTTTAGCAATAATAATATTTCTATTAGACGCCTATCAATTTAAGGCTATAAAATTTACAAAAGTTTTAATTAATGATGGGATTTATAGATTAACAAATATCTCAACCGCACCTTTTAAATTATTACCAAAACTAAATGATAAAATAAATGAAACTGCATTCGCGATGAAAGAAAATAAAGCTTTAAAAGCTGAACTTGAAAATCTAAAGAATAAAGAATTTCAAGTTGAATTTTTAAAAAATCAAAATGATAGTTTAAGAAAAATATTAGAGTCAGATGTAAAAATTAAAGGAAAAAGTATTATAGCAAAAGTTCTTCTTGATAAAGATAGTCCATTTCTTAAATCAATTGTTATCAATAGAGGATCAAAGTCAGGAATAAACAAAGGTATGCCAGTTGTAGATGGAAACTATTTAGTAGGTAAAATAGTTGAGGTAAATTATTTATCCTCTAGGGTTCTTTTATTAAATGATCTTAATAGTAGGATACCTATTACTTTTGGAGAAGATTCTGTTCAAGCTATTTTATCAGGTAAAGGTGAAAGTAAACCAGTTCTTGAGTATCTACCAGAATTGTACGAACCCTATGGAAATTTAACGGTTTTTACATCTGGAAAAGATGGAATATTCATTCCAGGAATACCAGTAGGCAAAACTGAAATGGATGAATTGGATGTCAAAGTAAATTTGTTTTCTGATCCAAATCAGTTATCTTTTGTTACAGTTCAATTAATAAATATCAGTAAGGATAATTTATAATGGCAATTTTATATAAAAATTTAAGACATAGTATTATAAATTCTTTTCCTTTAATAACTTTATATTACTTATCAATAAGTGAGATTGACACTCACTTTAGTAATATGTTTGAAATTTTATCATTTAATTTACAAATAATAATCATTTATTACTGGATGCTCAAAAACTCTAGTGTCTTGGGAAATGGGCATATATTCTTTGCAGGTATAATTAATGATGTTGTAATGGGCTTACCATTAGGTATAAGCTCGATATCTTACTTAACTGTTTCTTTCGTGGCATCTTATATTCGTCAAGTTACTGTAAATATGTCTTTATTTACAGATTGGTTTACTTTTATACTTGCAATATTCTTTTCAAATTTAGTTTACTTGGTCTTAATTTTGAACTTTTCTGATTTACAACTTTCTTATGTAGACATATCGTACAATGCATTTTTTACTTTTCTCTTTTATCCATTTATTTGGGCAATATTTAATTTTTATAAAAAGATAATGTTTTTGAGGGCCGATGATTAATTTTGGATCAGGAAATACTGTTATCAAATCTAAGTTAATAAGTAGAAGAATGTTTGTTTTAACTGCCGCTAAAACAATTGTTTTTTGTGGAATTTTTGGAAGATTGGTTTCATTACAAATTAATGAGGCGACTAAGTATAAAACATTATCAGACAAAAATCGTTTTAGAGAATGGAAATTAGCACCTCAAAGAGGAATAATTAGAGACTACTTTGATAAAGAAATTGCATCCAATGAAAAAGTTTATCAATTACATATTACTCCTGAGAATTCACCAAACTTAGAAACACTCTTTTTTAGACTTAAAACAATACTTAATCTTTCTGATAGGAGAATTTTTTATTTAAAAAGAAAAATTGCTAAACAAAAACCTTGGGAACCAATTATAGTTTCAGACAATTTAACTTGGTCAGAATTTTCTCGAATAAATTTGTTTTTACATGAACTTCCCGGGGTTGAACCTATCGTGTCAGTAGCTAGACAATATCCTGATCAATCCACGGCCCATTTAGTTGGTTATGTTTCTCAAGTTAGCCAAAAAGACCTTCAAAAAAAACAATATTTAAAAGATATGTCAGTTGGAATAGCTGTTGGAAAAACTGGATTAGAAAATAAATTAGATAAAGATATTATAGGAAAAGTTGGATTTCAAAGATATGAGGTTAATGCTTTTGGAAAAAGAATAAAACAAATTCAAATCGATCCAGGAGAGTCGGGAAAGAATTATAGAACTACATTAGATCTTGAGGTACAGAAATACACTTCTGAGGTTTTAGAAGATAAAGCAGCTTCCGTGTGTGTTATGGATATCTATAACGGTGATATAATAACAATGGCCTCTTCACCAAGTTACGATCCAAACTCTTTCGTTCATGGAATTGATAAAAAATATTGGAATGAATTAATTTCAAATGAAAAGAAACCTCTCAATAATAAAGCAATAGCTGGATTATACCCACCAGGTTCAACCATCAAAATAATCGTCGCGTTAAGCGCTTTAGAAAACGGTATATGGAATCCCAAAAAATATTTGAATTGTAGTGGAGTAACAGAGTTATATGGTGAAAAGTTTCACTGCTGGAAAAAAAAAGGTCACGGCCCTATGAATATGAGATCAGCAATACAAAGATCTTGTGATGTTTATTTTTATGAAGTAGCGAGACTACTTGGTGTAGATAGATTGTCTGAAACTGCAAAAAAGTTTGGTTTAGGAAAAAAAGTTTTAGATGGATTCATAGAGGAAAGAGCAGGAGTTGTTCCAAGCACCGCATGGAAAAGAAAATTTATAGGGAAAAATTGGTATTTAGGTGAAACTTTGCACTCCGGAATAGGCCAAGGTTATTTTCAAAGTACTCCGTTACAACTATGTTTAATGACCGCTCAAATTGCTAATGGTGGATTTGAAATAAAACCTAGAGTTCTTACAAATGAGAAAAAAAATAATTTAAGAGAGTATATTAAATATAAAAATGAAAATCCAAACGAGCCTTTACCGGTAGATATGTTAGTCTCAAATTTTGATCTTAAACCCCTTTTTAGAAATCAAGAGAATATAAATTTTGTTAAAGATGCAATGTTTGCGGCAACTAATGAAGCGGGAGGGACATCTTTTAGATCAAGATATAATGATCAAAAATTTATGTTTGCTGGAAAAACTGGGTCTTCTCAAATAAAAAGATTTACAGAATTACAAAGAGAGCTAGAAATTAAACAAAAAGATATTGATTATAAAGATCGAGACCATGCACTATTTGTTGCATTCGCACCTTATTCCGATCCAAAATATGCAATTAGCGTTGTCGTAGAGCATGGTGGAACTGGAAGTGGTTCGGCTGCTCCTATTGCAAAAAAAGTAATTAAAAAAGTTTTAGAAAGAGATCAATTAAGAGAAAATGTTAAAAATTTAACTGGAGAAGAAATATAATGTTTCAACCTAGATCAATTCAATCATCAATGACATTAAGAGATAAAATTGTTTCTATGGATTATGTTTTAGTTTTATCAATATTACTATTAGGCATTATAAGCATGTTCGCAATGTACTCAACGGATGGAGGAAAGTTCGATTATCATACCAAAAGTCATATTTTAAGATTTGGAGTTTTCTTCTTGATGTTTTTAGTAATATCCTTGTTTCAAATTAGATTTTGGTATCAAACAAGTACTCTTTTATATCTTTCATTTTTTGTTTTACTTTTAGGAGTTAAATATTTTGGTCTAACTTCCTCTGGATCACAAAGATGGCTTAATTTCTATTTCATGAATCTTCAACCATCAGAATTAATGAAAATTGGTTTAATCTTATTTTTAGCAAAATATTATCATCGAATATCTACACAAGATGTAAACAGAATAAAATTTTTATTCCTTCCTGTAGTAGCATTAGTTGCTCCAGTTTTGTTAGTTGTTGCCCAACCAGATTTGGGAACTTCAATTCTTATAGCTTTAGGAGGAATTACTGTCTCATGGCTCGCAGGTGTACGTGTTAAATTTTTTGCTTACGCATCGATCTTATTTATATCGTTAACACCTATAGCTATTGCATTTTTAAAACCCTACCAGAAGGCAAGAATATTAACGTTTCTTAATCCTGACAGAGATCCACTAGGAGCAGGATATCAAATAATACAATCCAAGATAGCAATTGGATCAGGTGGTATTTTTGGTAAAGGGTTCTTAAATGGATCCCAAAGTTATTTAGATTATCTTCCTGAAAAGCATACAGACTTTATTTTTACCTTATTTTCTGAGGAATTCGGCTTTGTTGGCTCTTTGTTTATCTTAATTCTTTATAGCATAATAATATTTAGATTAATAAGCATAGGAGATGTTACAAGAAGTAGCTTTGGGAAACTATACTGTTACAGCTTTGCCACGGCATTCTTTATATATGTAGCAGTAAATATGGGCATGGTTCTTGGTCTTTTGCCTATAGTTGGAGCTCCACTACCAATTATGTCCTATGGGGGATCTTCAATGTTGGCAATAATGCTAGGTTTAGGAATAGCGATGTCTTGTAAAATTTATAAAGACACACCGGTCAATTAATTAAAAAACATTAAAAAATTGGACCAAAATGAACCCAATTTTAAAAAATTAACTCTTGCTTTAATATTGTTTAGATGATCTAATTTTAATTATAAAATTATGTTTGGTGATAAAAAATCGTTAAAAGATACTGAAAGATCTCTAATAAGTGAAACAGTCAGCATTGATGGAACTGTTAACAGCTCTGGTGCCATAGACGTCGCTGGGTTAGTTAAAGGTCCAGTATACTCAAAAGAGATTGTAATAAAAGAAACAGGATCAATTTCTGGTGGGGTTGAGGCAGAGACAGTAGAAATACACGGTCATCTTGATGGCAAAGTTTCCGCAGATAATGTTGTGATAGGATCTTCAGGAGTAGTAAAAGGTGATATCGAATTTTCTCAAAATTTAAGAACTGAAAACGGTGCTGATATAGAGGGATATATCAAAAAAACTGCCGCAAAAAGTAAAATCACAGGAGATTTTCTATTTTCAAAGACAAAAGAGGAAAAGAAACCCAAGAAAAACGGGAAACCTGAGTCTGGTGTAAATAAAGATAAAGAGAACGAAGCACTTATTTAGTTTAGTCTAATCTATCGCACTATAAAATCTACTATTTTTAAATTATATTTATAACATGAACAATTATAAGTGTAATTCTGTAGGTATTATTGGCGCTGGTATACAAGGAGTATGCATAGGACTACAATTAATTAAAAAAGGAATACCAGTAACAATTTTTGACAAAGAAGATCCTGGAAGCATGAGTTCATATGGTAATGCAGGCCATTTCTCTCCTTACGCAGTTGTTCAACTTAACAGACCTGATGTAATTTACGATATACCCAAAATGCTTTTAAGTTCTTATGGACCTTTAGCTTTAAAATGGAATTATATTCCTAAAATGATCCCATGGATTTTAAAATATTTAAAATCATCAACAAAAAAATCAATGATGCACACAACAAAATTTATGCACCAAATATTAGATTTATCTCTTGATGCGTACGATGAAATTTTAAGCGAGATAGATACTACTAATTTGGTTGAACGGAAAGGAATTATATATATTTGGACTAATAAAAACTTAAAAAGTAGAAAGATGGAAATTAAAATTAGAAATGACTTAGGAATTAAACAAAGGCTTTTAAGCAGAGAAGAAGTTTTAGAATTAGAACCCAATCTTAATCCAGTGTTTGATGCTGGCGTTATTTACGATTATGCATATCATGCAAGAGATCCAAAAGGGATAACAAAAAAACTTTTTGAGCTTTACTTAAAATTAGGAGGGAAGTTCAAAAAGGAAGAAGTTACTAATGTAGAACAAACAAGATTTAATCTAACGCAAGTAAAGACAAATTCAGGAAATTTCAATTTTGAAAAAATCGTTTTAGCTTGTGGAGCTTTTTCAAAAAAACTGACTGATCAATTAGGCGAGAAAATTCCTTTAGATACAGAAAGAGGATATCATATTCATTACAAAAAGATGGATCACCTCCTTAAAAGACCAGTTATTTTTTTAGATAGAGGTTTTGGCATGACCCCAATGAACCAAGGTTTAAGAGCGGTAGGCACTGTTGAGCTTGGTGGATTTGATAATCCAATATCAAAAAAAAGAATTGATTACATAGATAAATGCGCAAAAGAGTTACTACCTCAGCTTGGAGAATTTCAAGATGAGTGGTTAGGTTTTAGACCCACTCTTCCAGATTTCTTACCTGTTATAGGACCTTCTTTGAAAAATAAAAATATCATTTATGCTTTTGGACACCATCATTTAGGCTGGACTTTGGGAGCAATTACTGGAAAGATTGTTTCTGGAATAGTTAATGAGGAGAAGACTAATTTAGATTTAACTCCTTACAGTTCCGCTAGATTTAACTAAGGATATAATTGTCAAAAAATTACTTAGCATATTTACTACTTGTTTTTGCGACATTATGTTGGTCAGGCAATTTTATTGTAGGTAAATTTGCCTATCTATTTGAAGTACCTCCATTAACTTTAAATTTTTTAAGATGGGTTTCAGTTTGGATAATTTTAATTCCATTTACTTATAAAGAAATTTTAAACAATTTTAATTACATAAAAAAAAATTGGATGGTAATAAGTTTTATGGGAGTTATTACTATAAGTACGTTTAACTCTGTAGTATATTTTGCGCTGAATTATACCCAAGTAATAAACGCAGTATTAGTTCTTGCTGCAATTCCAGCTATAACGATAATTATTTCATCCTTAATGAAAGTAGATAAAACAAATATTTTACAAGTAATAGGATTATTATTATCAATTATAGGAATTAGCGCAATTATTTCAAATGCTGACCTAAATAGGATCCTATCTTTAAGCTTTAATAAAGGGGATATATGGATGTTGGTTTGCGTTCTCTCTTGGTCAATTTACTCAACATTACTTAAGAAATATAGTTTTAAATTTTCTCAATTCACTTTGATACAATTAATGGTCACAGTTGGAATAATATTTTTAATTCCACAATTTTTTTATGAAAGATCAATCGGTCTAGAAGTAAATTTCAATAAAGCTTTTTTCGTTATTCTTTTTTATGTTGTAATTTTCCCTGCGTTAGCAGCTTATTACTGCTGGCAGAAAGGTGTAGAGATAGTCGGACCAAATCGAGCAACAATGTTTGTTCAATTAATGCCATTACTGAGCGCTTTATTAGCAATTATAATATTTAGAGAAAAACTTGAATTATACCACTTTATAGGTGCCTCATTTATTTTGTCAGGTATTTATTTATCAAACAGGAAATTAAATGCTTAAAGTTGCAGTTTTAGATGATTATCAAAATATTTTTAGTCAAATTATAAATTTAGATGAGTATAAATCAAAATATGAGTTTACAATTTTCAATGAGCCTTTCCAAAATGAATTAGAAACTACTGAAGCTTTAAAGGGCTTTGAAGCTCTTTTTATAATGAGAGAAAGAACAAAAATTACAAAAACTCTTATTTCAAACTTACCTAAGTTAAAATTTATAATGACTTCTGGAACTAGAAATAAAGCTATCGATCTAAGCGCAACAAAAGAAAAAAAAATATTAGTTTGTGGCACAGATATTAATCCTAATCCAGCCGCAGAGGTAACTTGGGCTTTAATACTTGGACTAATGAGAAACTTAAAACAAGAAATTGACAATATGTTCCAAGGATATTGGCAAACAACTATTGGTTATGAGCTTAAGGGAAAAAGATTAGGAATAATAGGTCTAGGTAAAATTGGATGCCAAGTTGCTAAAATCGGTCAAGCATTTGGTATGGAAGTTTCTGCCTGGAGTGAAAATTTAAATTTATCTGAAGCTAATAAGTTAAATGTCTTACCCATGAGCAAAGATGATTTAATTAAAACTTCAGATATTTTATCCATTCATGTTGTATTAGGTGACAGATATAAAAACTTAATTACAAAAAAAGAATTAAAAGAAATGAAAAAGTCCTCCTTTTTAATTAATACCTCAAGAGGAGAGATAATAAATGAAAAAGATCTAATAGAAGCTTTAGAAAGTGATGAGATCGCTGGCGCAGGCCTAGATGTTTATAGTCAAGAACCTTTACCCCAAGACCACAAACTAAGATTTTTACCTAACGCTTTTTTATTGCCGCACTTGGGATATGTTACTGTGGAAAATTATTCAAAATTTTATTTTCAGATGATTGAAAACCTCAATTCGTGTATGAATAACAAGCCGATTCGAGAAATTAAGTAAATAAATATTACAATTTCTGGTTGTTTTTGATAAGCTCATTGTGAGCAAATAAGTGTTTTTATGTTAGCGAAATAACATATAAGCATTTGTAAAAAAAGAGAGGGATTTTTGAGAAAAATTTTAATTAGCTTGTTGCTAACTTTATTTGTTTCTGGCTGCGCTGAGACTATGGCTTTGTTAGGTCCAGCATCTACATCACTAGGTGGTGGAAACTTAGCCCAATCAGCTGTTTCAACAGCAGTAAATTATGGCGTAAAGAAACAAACAGGTAAAAGTCCAATGGAACATGCAATTGCTTATGCAGAGAAACATAATCCAGAAAGAAAAAAAGTAAAATGTGTTAATTTTCTTGAAATCACAGAAACTGAAGTTTGCTCTCTACTTAAGAAAAGAGTTTCTGAGTTAAGAAGAAAAATAGACGTCAATTCTAAAATTAAGATTTTAGATTAATTCACTGGCTGACATTAAATTTTTTTGGTACCTTAGGTTGTGAAAAAAAAATATTCAATTACAAGCTTAATTAAAAATTCACTTTCAGATAACGAAAATTGGGGAAAAATGTGGAGAAACCCCAATCCAAAAAAACATTACGATGTTATTATAGTTGGAGGCGGCGGACATGGTCTAGGTACTGCTTACTATCTTGCTAAACATCATGGGATAAAAAATATTGCGGTCATAGAAAAAGGTTGGTTGGGTAGTGGAAACACAGGACGTAATACTACGATCATTAGATCTAATTACTTATGGGATGAAAGTGCAAATCTGTATGACCATGCGGTTAAATTATGGGAAAATTTATCTGAAGATTTAAACTACAATATGATGTTTAGCCAAAGGGGAGTTTTAAATTTAGCGCATAACGAACATGATATTAAAGAAATTAAAAGAAGGGTATCTGCTAATAGACTAAATGGTTTGGATACTATGTGGTTGGATAAAAACGAAGTTAAAGATTTAGTTCCTATCATGAATACAGACAATTTAAGATATCCAGTTCTTGGAGCGGCATATCAACCACGAGGAGGAGTGGCCAGACATGATGCTGTTGCTTGGGGATATGCTATGAGAGCTGATGAATTGGGAGTAGATATAATTCAAAACTGTGAAGTAAAAGGAATTAAAACTGATAATTATAAAGTAGAAGGAGTTGAAACAACAAAAGGTTTTATCAAATCAAGTAAAATTGGTGTCGTAGCTTCTGGACACACAAGTGTACTTGCAGCAACAGCAGGAGTAAGGTTGCCATTACAAAGTAGACCTTTGCAAGCTTTAGTTTCTGAACCAATTAAACCAGTTATAAATACAGTAGTTATGTCAAATGCTGTACATGCTTATGTAAGTCAATCTGACAAGGGAGAATTAGTAATTGGAGCTGGTACAGATGGTTACAATTCTTTCACTCAAAGAGGTGGTTATGATGTAATCGAAGAAACTGTTAGAGCAATTGTTGAGTTGTATCCAATTTTTGGAAAAATGAAAATGTTAAGACAATGGGGAGGTATAGTAGACATTTGTCCGGACGCAAGTCCAATTATAAGCAAATGTGATGTTGAAGGTTTATATTTTAATTGCGGTTGGGGAACTGGTGGCTTTAAAGCTACCCCTGGAAGCGCAAATGTATTTGCGCACACAATTGCAAAAGATGAACCACATAAAATAAATGCTCCATTTGCTTTAAGTAGATTTTCTGACGGAAGATTAATAGATGAGCATGGCGCTGCAGCTGTTGCACACTAGTCATGATTTTAATTAAATGTCCATATTGTGGTGAAAGAGATCAATCAGAATTTTCCAATGGTGGGGAAGCTCACGTAATTCGTCCCAAAAATCCAGAAAGTTTATCAGATAAAGATTGGGGAGAATATGTTTTCTATAGAAACAACCCTAAAGGAATTTTTTATGAGAGATGGGTTCATTCTCATGGATGTAAAAAATGGTTTAATGCAGTGAGAAACACATCTACCGATCAAATATTGAGGGTTTATAAAGTGAATGAAAAAAGGCCAGATCTAAGTGATTTTAAAAATACTTTAAAATCACCTTCTGGTGAACCATTAGTAGGATCAGGAAATTTTGCAGTAAAGAAGTAAAGTATGTCAGCTATAAATAATAACTGTGAATATATCTCAAAAAGACTAATTAAAATTACCTTTGATGGTAAAACTTATGAAGCTTATGAGGGTGATACTATTGCCTCTGCACTTTTAAGAAATAACATCAGATTAGTTGGTAGAAGTTTTAAATATCATAGACCTAGAGGAATATATACTTGTGGAATTGAAGAGCCTAATGCGTTGGTTCAGATAATAAGTGAACATAATGAGCCTAACACTCGAGCAACGATTAAACGAGTTTATGATGGAATGGAGATTACAAGCCAAAATCGATGGCCTTCCTTGAGATATGACTTTGGAGCAATCAATAACATTCTTTCACCAATATTCTCAGCTGGCTTTTATTACAAAACTTTTATGGGTCCAAAAGGTTTTTGGAAAAATCTTTATGAACCTTTGATAAGACGTTCAGCTGGATTAGGCAAACCACCAAAAAATTTCAGATCTAAAAGTACTCACCAATATCACAATACTGACGTGGTTATCATAGGGGCAGGGTTGAGCGGGTTAGCTGCAGCTAAAAAATTTATAAACACAAAATATAAAGTTTTGTTTATTGAGCAAGATAGCTATTTGGGAGGCGTACTAAAAAATTCAAATAAAGTTAAAACGATAAATGGTTTGACCCCTCAAGAGTGGATAAGTGAAACTGAGGAATTAATTTTAAATTCAAAAAATATTACTATTTTAAAAAATACTTTAGTAACAACATATAACTTTACGAATCATCTTATAGCTTTGGAAGATAAGTTTGCTGGAAAAAAAATTGATTTAAATAAATCAGAGCTTACACTTCACAAAATCAGAACTTCAAACACGATAATAGCCAACGGCCATATTGAAAGATTTATTTCTTTTAGAAATAATGATTTGCCTGGAGTGATGTTAGCATCTTCATTTGAAAAATATATTCATAGATACGGTGTTGTTCCCGAAAAGGAACCAGTTATATTTACAAATAATTCATCTTCATTAAGCCTTCTAAAAAAGTTAATTAGTCTAGGTTGCAAACCAAAAGCTTATGTTGACTCTAGAAAAAAAGACAATATAGAAACTGAAATAAAAAAGATTTTAAAAGATAAAGAAATTCCATTTTTCAGCGATGCAGAAATAGAAGGATGTGATGGTAATAAAAAAGTAGAGACCATTACTATAAGACAGGGTAAATCATTTAATAAACTAAAGTCATCAATGTTATGTGTTTCGGGTGGATACAATCCTGATATACATTTATTTACACAATCAAAAGGTTTGGTAAAATGGGATAAAAATATACTTTCATTTAAACCTGATACACCTTTTCAAAAAACCATCACCTTAGGATCAACAAGTGGAAATTATAATTTTAAAAAGTTATGTGATGAAATTAATGAAAAGCTTTCAATTTTTAAAACAAAAAAAGTGTCATTAGATATTAACTTAAACGTACCAAATAAATTTTCAATTAAGGAATTGTGGGAAACGAAAAAAAAGAACAATTCTAATTGGTCAAAATCTTTTATTGACCTTCATAACGACGTTACAACTAAAGATTTGAAACAGGCCATAACAGAGGGATTTGATCGAATTGAACATTTAAAAAGATATACAACAAATAGTATGGGAACTGATCAAGGTAAAATCAGTAGTATTAATTCACTTGCGATAGTCTCAAAGATGTTAAAAAAAGAAATATCAGAGGTTGGCACTACTACTTATAGACCACCTTATGCACCGCTAAGCTTTGCAGCTATTGCAGGAAGAAGTACTTACGAATTTTATGATCCTGAGAGAAAAACCTCAATTCATTCATGGCATTTAAAAAATAATGCTGTTTTTGAAGATGTAGGACAGTGGAAACGACCTTGGTATTTTAAAGCAAGTGAAAACGAAACCATGCATCAAGCAGTGCAAAGAGAGTCAAAAATGTTAAGAGAGAATGCAGGAATTTTAGATGGTAGTACTTTAGGGAAAATTGAAATTAAAGGAAGAGATGCTTTAGAATTTATGAATTTAATGTACACCAATGCATTTTCAAAAATGAAACCAATGACATCTAGATACGCTATGATGCTAGGTGAGGATGGCATGATAAAAGATGACGGGATAATATGCAAGATAAGCGATCAGCATTTTATAGCTACTACTACATCAAGTGGAGCACCGAAAGTACTTGCTGACATGGAAGAATATTTACAAACAGAATGGCCTCATTTACAAGTCTATTTAAACTCTATTACTGAACAGTTTTCTACATTTAACATCAGCGGACCTAAAACGAGGGAAATTATGATGAAAGTATTTCCTGATATTGATTTTAGTAATGATGCTTTCCCGTTTATGACTTTTAAAAATTTTGATTATAAAGAAACTAAAATCAGAATTATGAGAGCTAGCTTTACAGGTGAATTAGGTTATGAAATTTATATCCCTCCTAAATTTGGCTTAGAGCTCTGGGAAGAGATATTTTCTTGCGGTAAAGAGTTTAATTTAATTCCATACGGAACAGAAACTATGCATTTACTTAGAGCAGAAAAGGGCTACATAGTTATTGGTCAAGAAACCGATGGAACAGTCACCCCTATAGACCTTAATTATAATTGGATGATAGGTAAAAATAAAAAAGACTTTATCGGCAAAAGATCTCTATCTCGTCCCGATACCTCTAGAGAAGATAGAAAACAACTTGTTGGTCTATCACCGATCAATAAAAAAGATATTATAGAAGAAGGACAACATATAGTCGAATTAAACGAGTTACCAAAAAAAATTTCAAATCCGATAAAATATCTTGGACATGTTTCCTCAGGTTATCACAGTCCAAATTTAAATCATTCAATTGGTCTTGCTATGATAAGAGGTGGTAAAAATTTACTTGGGCAGAAATTTTTTGTCACTGCCACGGGAAAGACTAAAAATATTCCTGTGGAAATAGTAAATCCAGTATTTATTGATCCAGAAAATAAGAGGTTAACTTCATGACAAATATATTATCAATTCCTGGCGTTAAAGTTTCCCAAAAAGATTATCATCAAATAATAGTTAGGGGAAATGGACTTGAAAAATTTAATAATACAATAGAGGAGAAAACCTCAATTAAACCACCATCAAAAAACTTGGAGGTTAAGTACGATTTAAATTATATATTTGCAAAAAATTCTTTTGATCAGTGGAGTTTAATTTTAACAGAAAAAAAAGACCATAATCAAATTTTAAACTTAGTATCATCGATTAATACTAACGACAATATACTAGCCTCTGATTATTCATATGGGCAAGTATACTTTGAAATTGAAGGAGAAAATAAAGACTCCTTTTTAAACCAATTAACCCATTTCGATTTAAGAGAAGAAAAATTTCCAAAATCTACTATGGCTCAAACCGTAATAGCAAGAATTGAGTGCTCAATATATAATTTAGGAAATAAATATATTATTACATGCAATAAATCTTTTGAAGATTATTTTCAGCAAAGACTCAAAGATACTGCTAACTTAAATTAACTTTTTTTATTTTCAGTATTAGACAAATCAACACCTGTCTCTGGATCTAATTCAATTCCCAATGGAGTAATATTGGTTGGTAAAGGTGTAAAAGTTGAGTCAGGATTATCTTCATATTTTCTTTGATTCATTCTGTATAATCCAAAAATAATTATTAAAATAAAGAAAATTAAAAAGTGGACAAATAATCCGTTTGGCCCAAGTAAATTCATCAACGTCGAGCACATTATCGGGCCTGCTATTGCTCCTATTCCAAAAATAATATTAAGACCTCCACCTGCGGCAACGAATTTTTCTTTAGGTATTTGGTCATTTACTAAAGCCAAGTTTAATGAGAATAGAGGAAGTGTAGTTCCAGATAAAAGAATAATAAACAAAAAGAGTTTTGTTTTGTCCATTGAGGTTGAAAAATAATTAAAACTTACTGTAGTCTCTACAAACAAATTTGGTATAGAAGCACCAGCACCTGAAACAATTACAGCAAAAACAGCAAATATTGAGGCTGCAATCGAAGATCCAATAATAATTATTCTTCTGTCATATCTATCTGATAAAGATCCAATCGGCCATTGAAACAAAGCTCCAGCCAACATTGTTCCAACAAGCATCAAAGATGTTTCGAATATAGAAAGCTTCATTGTAATTGCATACACCGATAAAAGCGTAAATATTGGTGCAAATATAAAGCCAGTGCAAATCATTGAAAAACTACCAAAAGGGGAGATTTTAAATAATTCTTTAATTTTTATTGAGGTAGTTTTTTTAAATTTAGGAGGTTTTCTTTTTGTTAAAAGTATTGGAATTAAAGCTATAGAAAATAATAAAGAAATTAAAATAAATGGTTCGTAGTTTTTTGGATTGCTAACGTTAAGCAAAAGGTTTCCAAGAGCAAGGCCAGCAAAAGTGATGAACATATATAAAGATAATACTTTTCCTCTAGTTTTATTATTTGCTCTATCATTTAACCAGCTTTCAACGATAACAAATATACCTATCATGCTAAATCCAGTTAAAAATCTTGCAAGTACCCAAACTAAAGGGTCAACAAAAACTACATGCACTAAAGAGCTTAATGAGGCCATGGAGGCAAAAGCTGCAAATACTCTTATGTGTCCAACTTTAGATACCAGATTAGGTATGATGTAAGCTCCCACAAAAAAACCAGCAAAATAACCAGACATCATTGTTCCAGTTGCTATATAATTAAAATTTTCTAAAACTGATCTAATTCCTAAAAGGTTTCCCTGAAATCCGTGAGAAATAATGATAATTGTAAAACCGGTGAAAAGGGCCCATGAATTTTTTATGATCTTGTACATTACCAGCCCTATAGACCAATCCAATACAAAAGCAACAAGAATTATTTACATATTGCCATATTTGGGTCCACCGCCACCTTCAGGACAAACCCAAGTGATGTTTTGAGAAGGCTCTTTAATATCACATGTTTTACAATGGATACAGTTTTGAGAATTAATAACAAACTTCTCTTTTTGGACTTCATACACTCCAACTGGACAATATCTTTGAGCGGGCTCATCATATTTTTGAAGTGTATACTTAATTGGTAATTCGGGGTCCTTCAATTTTAAATGGACAGGTTGATTTTCAGTGTGATTTGTTCCTGTTAAGTAAACTGAGCTTGTCTTATCAAAAGTTAGTTTACCATCGGGTTTTGGGTACTCAATCTTAGGCATTTCTTTTGCTGGTTTTAAAGCTTCATGGTCTGCATGCTTATGCTTTAAAGTGAACGGCAATTTTCCCCTAAATAAAATCTGATCGATACCTGTAAAAATTATACCTAATATCAATCCCCAACTAAAACTTGGTTTAACGTTTCTAGCTGCATGTAATTCCTTGTATGCCCAGCTATCTTTAAATTTCTTTTCATAAATTGATAGATCAGCTTTATTTTTTATATTTTCTACGACTGCTTCTGCAGCAACTATTCCACTTTTCATGGCAGTATGAGAACCTTTTATTTTTGGCATATTTAGGGTTCCAGCATCACAACCTATTAACAATGCTCCAGGCATATACATTTTAGGCAAACTTTGAATTCCACCTTCAATTAAAGCTCTTGCACCAAAAGAAATTCTTTTACCACCCTCAAACATTTTTCTTATCGCTGGGTGTGTTTTAAATCTTTGAAATTCATCAAAAGGAGAAAGATAAGGATTTTGGTAATCTAAACCTATTACATAGCCTAAATATATTTGCCTATTTTCTGCATGATAAATAAAACTTCCACCATAAGTTTTGCTATCTAATGGCCAGCCTGCTGTATGCATAACTAAGCCTTCTTGATGTTGTTGTTCACTTACTTCCCAAATTTCTTTAAGTCCGATACCGTATTGCTGAGGGTTTTTTCCTTCATCTAAACTAAATTTTTTAATTAATTGTTTACCTAAATGACCTCTACAACCCTCTGAGAAAACTGTAACTTTAGCATGTAATTCCATACCTTCTTGATAGGTATCTTTTTTATTACCATCTTTGTCTAAACCCATATCTAATGTGGCTACACCTTTTACAGATCCATCATCATTATAAAGAACTTCACTTGCTGGAAATCCAGGAAATATCTCTACACCCAATTTTTCAGCTTGTTCTGCTAACCAACGACAGAAATTAGCAAGACTAATAATGTAATTTTTATGATTTTTTTGTACTGCTGGCAAAAGCCAAGTAGGCCAACTTAAAGATGATTTTTTACCTAAAAATAGAAACTTCTCTTTAGAAACTTTTGTTTTTATTGGTGCGTTTTCATTTCTCCAATTAGGCAATAATTCATCAAGAGCTTTAGTTTCAAATACATTTCCACTTAAAATATGAGCTCCAACTTCAGAACCTTTTTCAAGTATGCACACACTTAAATTCGGGTCGAGTTGTTTAAGTTTTATAGCTGTAGTTAATCCTGCTGGTCCTGCGCCAACAATAACCACATCATATTCCATTGCTTCTCTTGCCATGAAATGACTATATCAAATCAATTATTTTTGGATAGTATTCAGTTTGTTCAACTCAGCTAAAAACTCAGGAAGAGCTTTAAATAAATCTGCTTCTAAACCATAATCTGCAACACTAAAAATTGGAGCTTCACCATCTTTGTTAATTGCGACAATTATTTTACTCTCTTTCATACCAGCTAAGTGTTGAATTGCTCCAGATATTCCTACTGCAATATATAAATCAGGGACAACAACTTTACCAGTTTGCCCAACTTGATGATCATTACTTATGTAACCTGCATCGACAGCAGCTCGTGATGCGCCAACAGCAGCATTTAGCTTATCAGCGATATCTGTAATTAATTTAAAATTTTCTCCACTTTCTAATCCTCTACCACCTGAAACAACTATTCTTGCAGTTCCAAGTTCAGGTCTTTCTGATTTAGTTTCTTCTCTTTTAATAAATTTTGATGTATTCGGCACATCAACAGCTTCAATCTTTTCAACTTGTGCAGAGCCACCACTTTTTTCAGCAGGGTCAAAAGAAGTTGGTCTTATTGTTACACACTTCTTTTTGTCATTGCTTTTGACTGTAGCAAAAGCATTCCCAGCGTAAATAGGTCTAATAAAAGTATCAGGACTTGATACTTTAATGATATCACTTATTTGTGAAATATCTAACGCAGCAGCTACTCTTGGCATAAAATTTTTTCCAAAAGTATTTGCGGACGCTACGATATGATCATATTTTTTTGCAGTCTTTGTTACTAAAGGTGCTAAATTTTCAGGTAAATAATTTTGATAATTTGGCGAGTCACACCATAAAACTTTTTTAACAAGCGGAACACTCGCCGCTTCTTTAGTAACACTCTCACAATTTGCCCCAGCTACTAAAACATGAACATCACCATCAATTTTTGATGCAGCTGTAATAGCGTTCAGTGTAAATGGTTTTAATTTTGAATTATCATGTTCTGCAATTAATAATACTGACATTATAATACCTTAGCCTCGTTTTTAAGTTTACTTACTAACTCAGCAACGTTTGCAACTTTAATTCCAGCTTTTCTTTTAGGCGGTTCTTCAACTTTTATTTGCTGAATTCTATTCGTAAGATCCACTCCTAAATCTTTTGCATTTATTTGTTCCATTGGTTTCTTTTTTGCCTTCATGATATTAGGTAAAGATGCAAATCTTGGTTCATTTAATCTTAAATCACAAGAAACTACAGCTGGTAAATTCACCTCAATTGTTTCTAATCCTTCATCAATTTCTCTAACTATCTCAACAGACTTCTCTTTTAAATTTACTTTAGAAGTAAAAGTAGCTTGAGGCCAATTAAGCATTGCAGCTAACATTTGACCAGTTTGATTACAATCATCATCAATAGCTTGTTTACCTAAAAAAACCATGTCTGGTTTTTCTTTTTCTACAATTTTTTTTAATATTTTTGCTATTCCTAACGGTTCTATATAATTATCAGCTTTAACGTGAATTCCTTTATCAGCACCTACTGCAAGAGCTTTTCTTATTGTTTCTTGTGCTTTATCTTCACCAATTGAAATAGCGACAACTTCTTTTACTTTGCCAGATTCTTTAAGTTTTACTGACTCTTCCACAGCATTATCATCGGGAGGATTTGTTGACATTTTTACATTATCTGTATGAACACCAGAGCCGTCCTCTTTAACTCTAATTTGAACGTTGTAATCAATAACTCTTTTAACTGCTACTAAGATTTTCATTA
Organism: uncultured Pelagibacteraceae bacterium; assembly: GCA_902620525.1. Taxonomy (GTDB): domain Bacteria; phylum Pseudomonadota; class Alphaproteobacteria; order Pelagibacterales; family Pelagibacteraceae; genus Pelagilacustribacter. Next base: position 195,750 of record CACNIK010000002.1, read on the forward strand.
AGCTCTGAGTAATTTATTTTCGGCATCGTAAGGAGAGTCTTCTACTATAGAAGCCTCATGCATTTTACCAAGAATATCAATTTTTAATTTTTTTCCTACTTTTGCTAGCTCAGGCTTAACCATTCCTAAAGCTATAGATTTGTTTAATCTAAATCCAAAATCACCACCTGTAGCTCTTCCAACTACTGATCCATTATCGTAAATTGGATTATTTCCTAAAACATCGGCATCTGTAACACCATGAATCTCCATAGTTACCAATTTATTTGAAAAGCCTTTTGCTCTCCATTTGTCTAATGCCGCACGACCTATAAAATCTCCCTTATTTGGATGGATAAATCTATCTAAACCAGACTCATAAGGAGAATATTCAATTGATAATTCTGTACCCACTAGTTTGTAAGATTTCTCAACTCTTAAACTATTCATAGCTCTTATACCGTATGGCTTTATACCAAATTCTTTTCCAGCCTCCATAAGTTGATCGAAAATATGATTTTGATACTCAATAGGGTGATGCAATTCCCATCCTAATTCACCCACAAAGTTTACTCTCATAGCATTACAAGGCGCTAATCCAATATTAATATTTTGAGCACTTAACCATTTAAATCTTTCATTAGAAAAATCTGATCTTGAAACCTTTTGCATTAATTGTCTTGCTTTAGGACCGGTTACTACTAATACTCCCATGTTGTTTGTTAAATTTTCATATTGTACAGAACCATCTTCCGGCATCCATTTATGTATCCAATCATGATCAAGTCTTTGATATGCACCAGCGGAAACTAAATAAAAACTATCTTCAGCTTCTCTCATTATGGTAAACTCTGAATGAACCCCGCCTTTTGTGTTTAATGCGTGACAAAGATTAATTCTTCCTATTTTTTTTGGTAATTTATTAGCAACTAGTTTGTCTAAGAACTCCTCAGCTCCAGGACCTTTGATTCTACATTTTCCAAATGCGGTCATGTCTAGCAGTCCGACATTTTCTTTAACATTTTTACATTCACGCTCAACATTTTTAAACCATTTAGATCTTCTAAATGACCAGTCATCTTCTTGTTTCTCTCCTTTTTCTGCAAAAAAGTTTGCTCTTTCCCATCCAAACTTTTGACCAAAAACAGCTCCTAGTTTTTTTAATCTATCATAACAAGGCGCTTGTCTTAATGGTCGACCAGCTTCACGCTCTTCATCTGGATAGTGAACAGTAAATACATTTGCGTAAGCTTCCTCATTTTTTTCTTTTAAATAAGATTTAGTTACATAAGCACCGTATCTTCTTGGTTCTACACCTAACATATCTATTGTTGGTTCTCCGTCTATAATCCACTCAGCTAATTGCCATCCGGCACCACCTGCTGCTGTAATACCAAAACTATGTCCTTCATTTATCCAAAAGTTTTTTAAACCCCAAGCAGGCCCAACAATTGGATTTCCATCAGGCGTGTAAGCTATTGCTCCGTTATAAACTTTTTTTACACCAACTTCTCCAAATGCTGGGACTCTTTTAATTGCTCCTTCTATATGTGGAGCTAATCTATCTAAATCTTCTTGAAATAATTCATACTCGCTATCTTTTGAAGGTCCATCGACGTAACAACATGGAGCGCCTTTTTCATAAGGACCAAGTAATAATCCACCAGCTTCTTCTCTCATGTACCAAGAGTTATCGCTATCCCTTAAAACCCCCATCTCTGGTTTACCTTCTTTTTTTCTTTTTTGAATTTCTGGATGTGGTTCAGTTACTATGTATTGATGTTCGACCGGCATAACTGGAACTTCTAATCCTACCATTCTTCCTGTTTGTCTTGCAAAGTTACCACTACAAGAAACTACATGTTCGCAAGTGATATCCCCTTTATCTGTCTGAACTACCCAGCCGTCTTTAGTTTGTTTTATTCCTGAGACAGTTGTGTTTCTATAAATTTCTGCACCATGATTTCTTGCACCCGTTGCCATAGCTTGTGTCAAATCTGCTGGCTGAATATACCCATCTTCTGGATGCTGAATTGCTCCGACTAAACCCTCTATGTTACATAAAGGCCAAATTTCTTTTACTTGTTCCGGTTTTAAAAATTTTACATCAACTCCAATTGTTTTCGCAACACCTGCGTATTGATGATATTCATCCATCCTATCTTGAGTTTGAGCCAATCGTATATTTGAGACCACACTGAAACCAACATTTTTTCCAGTTTCTTTTTCCAAAGATTTATAAAGTTGAACAGCGTATCTGTGGAGTTGACCAACAGAATAACTCATATTAAATAAAGGTAATAAACCAGCTGCGTGCCAAGTCGAACCAGATGTAAGCTCTTTTCGTTCAATAAGAACTACGTCTGACCAACCTTTTTTAGCTAGGTGATAAAGCGTACTGACGCCAACAACACCTCCACCAACCACGACTACTTTAGTTTTTGATTTCATAGAAATAATATGAAATCTTATTTTGAAGATGTTGTCGCGTCAAGCAAATCTAATTCACAAAGCAATTATGCAGCTAAAGCTTGTTCAATATCTGCAATAATATCGTCAGGATGCTCAATACCGATGGACAATCTGACGTACCCAGGTGTTACACCAGCTTCAGCCAACTGTTTGTCATTCAATTGACTATGAGTTGTTGATGCTGGGTGAATTGCTAAACTTCTAGCATCACCAATGTTTGCAACATGATAAAGCAGCTTTAAATTATCTATAAATTTAGCACCAGCTTCTTTAGTTCCTAAATCCATACCAACTAAAGATCCATAGCCACCATTCATGTATCTTTTAGCTCTTTCTCTGATTTCACCTTGGTGATTAGTTGGATAAATTACATTTTTCACTTTTTTCTGTGACTCGAGAAATTTAACCACTTTTTCAGCGTTAGAACAATGTTGCTTCATTCTCAATGCAACAGTTTCAAGTCCCTGTATAATTTGAAAAGCATTGAATGGTGACAACGGAGCCCCTAAGTCTCTTAATAAAACTACACGAGCTCTGATGGCGAAAGGAATATTTGCTCCAGTAAGTTTAGGAACATCTCTTCCCCATACTGCTCCATTGTAACTTGGATCAGGTTCATTAAACAAAGGTTGTCTCTTTGGATCTTTTACCCAATCGAAAGTTCCGCTATCAACTATTATTCCACCAATTGATGTACCGTGACCAGCGATGTACTTAGTTAAAGAGTGCATCACTACTGCCGCTCCATGTTCTAAAGGTTTACAAATTACAGGTGCTGCAGTGTTATCGATAATTAGCGGGATACCATGTTTTTTACCGATGTCAGCAACTTCCTTAATTGGAAAAACTCTTAGATAAGGGTTAGGGCAAGACTCACCGTAATAGGCTCTTGTTTTTTCATCAGTTAATTTTTCAAAGTTTTTTGGATCAGCAGGATCTGCAAACCTTACTTCGATACCTTGCATCCTCAATGTATTTTTGAAAAGATTTACTGTTCCACCGTATAAATCTGTTGAAGAAACAATATTATCACCAGCCTGACAAACGTTTTGAACACAGAAAGCCGACGCTGCTTGACCAGAACCCACTGCTACAGCAGCCATTCCGCCTTCTAAAGCCGCAACCCTTTTTTCTAACACATCACAAGTTGGATTCATTATTCTTGTGTAAATATTTCCAAATTCTTTCAATCCAAATAAATTTGCAGCTGTTTCTGCATTTTTAAATTGATAAGAAGTAGTTTGGTAAATTGGTACAGCAACAGATGTTGTTGCAGGATCAGCTCTATATTCACCACCATGCAAACCTATTGTTTCTGGATGTTTAATTTTACTCATTTTTTTTCTCCTTTTTTAGTACTTCGACGAAATGTCAGGTGTACAATACAGTTCAAATACCCGGTTTTTATTTACGTAAAAAAAAACCACCGGCTAAAGCGGTGGTCTAAGACTTAACGCTTTAGCTGGATTTATTAAGCGCCCGCAAGTTGTTTTAACTCAGCGCTAAGTAAATATATCAATTTATATGATTATTAGTCAATGACTAATTCTTCATTGTTTTCAGCTCTAAAACGTTACCGTGTGGATCCTCTATAAAGAATGTTTCTTGTTCCTCTTTTTGACCTTTAAACCTAGTGTAAGGATTATCAAGATAATTAACTTTATCGTGTTGTTCTATATTTTTCTTAATTTTATCGAATACATCTGAATTTAAATGAACTCCAAAATGAGGAACAGGAACTTTTCCCATATCTACATCATGCCTCTCTCTTGGAAGCTTAGTTTCAGTTTTGTGTAGAGTAAGTTCATTGCCCCAAAAATCAATATCAATCCACTTATCTTTTTCTCCATTACCTAATTTGCATCCAAGAACGTTCTTATAGAAATCAATAGCGGTGTCTAAATTACCTGCTGGGATAGCTAAATGAAATGGTTTGCTCATAATTTGTGACTTTATAAATAATTCTTTAAATTTTTCAAGTAGTCATTATATACATAGTATGATCGATTATTTAGAATCTATAAAATCTAGAGATCCTGCGGCAAAATCTTTAGTGAGTATCATTCTCACTTACCCAGGTGTGAAAGCTGTATTTTTTCATAAAATAGCAAATTTTTTCTTTGTTGCAGGATTTGATTTAATTGCCAGAATTATTTCTCAAACAGCAAGATTTTTTACAGGGATTGAAATACATCCAGGAGCAAAAATTGGAAAAAATTTATTTATAGATCATGGAATGGGAGTTGTGATAGGTGAAACTTCAGAAATTGGAGATAACGTTACAATTTATCATGCCGTTACATTAGGAGGTATTTCACCTAGTATCGATAGCGAGAGACAAAGGCATGAAAAAAGACACCCTTCGATTGGAAACAATGTTGTAATAGGATCAGGTGCTCAAATTTTAGGTCCAGTAAAAATTGGAGACAATGCAAGAGTAGCTGCTAACGCTGTTGTGGTTAACGATGTTAAAGAAAACGCAACTGTAATAGGAATCCCTGCTAAAGAAATTAAAATTGGAAACAAAGGCACATTCAAACCTTACGGCGTTGATGACAAAGTAAAAGATGAATAGTAAAGATTGGGATAGTAATTTAACTCCTGAGCAGAATTATATATTAAAACAAGAGGGTACAGAGCCTCCAGGATCAAGTTATTTAAATAACGAAAAAAGAGAAGGTACTTATCATTGTGCTGGATGTGGAATAAAATTATTTGAGTCCAATATGAAATTTGATAGCGGAACTGGCTGGCCATCATTTTTTAAATCACTTCCGAATGTATTTGAAACAAAAACTGACAACTTGATTGGTTATCCAAGAACTGAATACCATTGTAAAAATTGTAAAGGACATCACGGACATTTATTTGATGATGGTCCAAAGCCTACAGGCAAAAGATATTGTAATAACGGCACATGTTTAGTTTTTAAACCTAAAAAATGAAAAAAATTTTCTTATTTCTAATTTTTTTTCTATTCTTTGCTTATCAAAATTTAAGTGCGAAAGATTTATGGGCTGAAGCAAAAGAGGGAGATAAAATAATATTAATTAGACATGCGTTAGCCCCAGGAGGTGGAGATCCACCTGGATTTAAAATTGATGATTGTAAGACACAACGAAACCTAGATAAGGTTGGAATTGAACAATCAAAAGCTATAGGTAAATTATTTAAAAAAAATAAAATTCCTGTTGATAAAGTTTTAAGTAGCCAATGGTGTAGATGTAAAGATACTGCGAAATATGCTTTTAATAATTATTTTGAATTTCCTGCTTTAAATTCAACCTTTCAATCATCTTTTGCAAAAAATGAACCAAAACAACTTAAACAACTTCAAACATTTGTAAATAATTGGGATGGTGATGGAGGTAATTTAGTTTTAATAACTCATTACAGTATAATAACTGCTATTACTAATGCAGTTCCTAGTTCAGGCGAAATAATAATAACAGATAAAAAATTTAATGTTCTAAGCACTATCGCTACAGATTAAAAGAAAACAAAATATACAATAAAGGCGATCAAAGCATATTCAAATACAGTTTTTATTTTAAGAAGGTTTTCTTGTCCTATTTTTTTACTTAAATAACTAGATAAAAAGAAAAAACTTATATGGACAATAATTACAGCCACAGCAATTCCAATTAATGTTGCTTTAAATGAAAAGTTTTTGTAACCAAAATAACACGCTGCAATAAAAGTAAACCACGATACTTTTGAAATAAAAACTTTAAACAATAATGCGGTTTTATTACTAAAAATTGATTGTGTTCTTATAAATGAGTAGGACCATATTAGCCCTAGTAAAAAACTTACATATTTAATAATCATTATGATAATTGTATCATTAAATTATGTTAATTAAATCTTTCTTAGCGTTTGGCGCAGGTTTTATAAGTTTCCTCACCCCATGTGTTTTACCTATAATACCTGGTTATATATCCTACATTACAGGTAAAAAACTTGATGAAATAGATAAAAACAAAAAAATTGTTTTAATCAAAACAATTATTTTTGCATTAGGATTTTCTTTTGTTTTTATTAGCTTAGGAATGGCTGCTTCATTTTTAGGTAATGTTTTAATCTTTTTTGGCAAAGAACTAAGGATAGCTGCTGGAATTATAATTATTTTATTTTCATTAAATTTTATAGGTATATTAAATTTTAATTTTCTTAATCAAGATAAAAAAATAGACACGGGAAGTTATAAAGATAATTTCGTTTTCCCTTTTATCGTTGGTTCCGCATTCGCTTTTGGCTGGACGCCTTGTATAGGTCCTGTATTAGGTTCAATTTTAGCTTTGTCAGCTACTGAAACAACAATAGTCAGCGGTGTGATATTACTCTCTTTTTATTCACTTGGTTTAGCAATACCGTTCATACTTTCTGGATATTATATGACAATTTTTATAAACTCCAAAAAGGGGTTTAGTAAGCATTACTCAAAAGTTAAAAAAGGTGGTGGAATAATTTTATTGATCACTGGTGTTCTAATTCTTACAAATTCAATACAGGTCATAAGCTATTATATTTTGACAACTTTTCCTTTTCTCACTAAGCTTGGTTAATGAGTGAAGTTACTGTTCTAGGTATATTTGTTGCAGACTTAAGTTTTTCAGCAAATAAAATTCCAACAACTGGTGAAACTATTCTTGGTGATAAATATAATATTGGTCCAGGTGGCAAGGGCTGCAATCAAGCAATAGCTCTTGCAAGATTAGGATGTAATGTTAACTTTATTTCTAAAATTGGGGATGATGACTACGGCAAACTTGCTTTAAATTCTCTTAAACAAAATAAGATAGATACATCCAACATTATAATTTCAAAAGAGCATCAAACAGGAGTTGCAGGTATTCATGTTGATAGTAATACTGGACAAAATGCGATTACTGTTATCAGAGGGGCACCGGCGAGTTTTACCAAAGGCGACATAGACATTAATATAATAAAAAAATCAAAAATATTCTTAACACAATTGGAAATTCCAATAGAAGTAACATTGCATTGTTTAAAAGTAGCTAAAGAAAGTGGTTTAATTAATATATTAAATCCTGCTCCTGCATGTAAATTAGATAAAGAATTTTTTAGTTTAGCTGATTACTTTACTCCAAATGAAGCTGAGGCAGAATTTTATACTGGTGTTAAAATAAAAAATGAAAGTGATGCGAAAGAAAGTGCAAAAAAACTTTTAGCATTAGGGCTTAAAAAGGTAATAATTACTTTAGGCGAAAAGGGACTTTTTTATTCTGACGGTAAAGAAGAAATCTATATTAAGGCTCTACCATTTAAAAAAGTTGAAGATACAACAGGTGCAGGAGATGCTTTTAATGGTGGTTTAGCATATGCCTTATCAAAAAATAAAAATATTAAAGAGTGTTTAAATATTGCCAATCAAGTGGCAGGTTTATCAACTTTAAAACTTGGGGCAGGTAACTCGATGCCTTTATTAACAGATTTAAAATAAGATTAAGATAATAATTTATCTAGTTCACCACTTCTATTTGCAGACTGAAGCTTATCATTACCACCTATATAATGATCTCCAATAAAAATTTGTGGAATTGTTCTCGCCCCATTAGTTCTTTGCAACATTTCTTTTGCTTTTGCAGGATCTTTCCAAATATCAAATTCTTCAATTTCAACATTTTTTGTTTTTAAAAGTGCTTTTGCAGCTTCACAAAATGAGCACGGGCTTCCTGTATACATGGTAACTTTTTTCATAATTTACTTATATCACTAATCCTTATTTTCTCTCTGATTTTTTTTCTTTCAAACTTAAATTTTTTTCTATGTTTAATACTAGTGTTGTGAACTCTTTTCCTCCAAAGTCTAAATGCAGAAGGTTTCAAGTTTTTCCTCATTATTTTAATTACATCTGACTCACTATTTCCAGTTTTCTCTTTTATTTCTTCAAAAGTAATTCTATCTGCCCAAGCAGCCCAAATGACCCAATCGGTTCCTTTCTTTTTAGGCTCTGGATTTTTAACTTTGGTTTGCGGAATATAACTTTTCTTCTTCATATATTCATATATAGTCATAAAAATAATGTTTCCCACAGATTTTTTAATTTTTTTACAGATAATTTTATTTTTGTTTATTACTCCAGGACCGCCTCGTGTTGTCATAGTCTCTCATACTTTGAATTATGGAATTAATAAGTCTATTTGGACTGCGATAGGTGATATCTCTGCAAACTTTTGTCAGGGTATACTTGTTGTATTTTTTATTGGTACATTCTTGAGTGATAATCCTGATATATTACAAATGTTGAAGTGGGTGGGTATTCTTTATTTAATATATTTAGCCTACGATACTTACACATCTAGAATTAGGATCGTTGAAAGTGGAAATAAAAACTTAAGATCTATATTTTCTTTTTATAGAGATGGTTTTCTAGTTGCTGGACTTAGTCCAAAATCAATAATTTTTTTCGGAACAATATTTACTTCTTTTATAGACTTTTCATCTAACTACTTCGCTCAGTTTTTAATTTTAATAATTACTTATGTCATTTTAGATTTTACTACTTTAATGTTTTATGCTTTTGCAGCTAATAAAGTTTCTATTTGGCTTAAAGATAATCCCAAAGTTTTAAATACAATCTCTGCGTGTGTATTAATAATTATCGCAGTTTATGTCGCGGCTTCTCAAAACTATTAATAGATTCTAACTGTTGTTATTTTTATAAAATCTTGTTTTAATAATTCATTAATTAATTAATTAACAGAGAGGAAATAATGAATAAATTAACAAAACTATTTATTACATTTATTTCAGCTATCACATTAATGCTATCAAGCATGTCATCTTCTTTTGCAAAAGTTGATGGTGAGTACATAGTGTTAGGTGCTGCAATTTCTCTAACTGGAAAATATTCTTCAAATGGAGTTCACACTCAAAACGGTTACAACTTAGCCGTTGAAAGAATCAACAAAATGGGTGGAGTTGAAGTTCAAGGGAAGAAATATAAATTTGAAATCATTTATTACGATGATGAGTCAAATCCAAAGAGAGCCGCACAATTAGCTGAAAGACTAATTAACCAAGATGGTGTTAAGTATATGCTTGGACCTTACAGTTCAGGTTTAACAAAAGCCATCGCACCAGTAACCGAGAAATATAAAATTCCTATGGTTGAAGCGAATGGTGCATCTAGATCTTTATTTACAAAAGGATATAAATATTTGTTTGCTGTGTTATCACCAGCTAACCAATACCTTGAAGTAGCTATCGATTTAGCGGTAGAGAAAAACGGTGGTAAGCCAGTAAGAATTGCTCAAGCATTTGAACAAGATGCATTCTCACAAGACGTGAGATTAGGTATCTTAGATGCAGCAAAGAGAACTGGATCAGAGATTATTATCGATGATAAATTACCAAAAGAACTTAATGATATGGCAGCTACACTAGCTAAAGTAAAAGCTACTAAGCCAGATGTACTTGTTGTATCAGGTCACACAAAAGGTGCATTGACTGCAATCAGACAAATAGCTGAAATGAAAGTAGATGTTCCTATGTTAGCGATGACACACTGCGATGCTGCAAAACTTTCTAAACAACACGGAAAGAAATCAGAGTACGCGTTATGTGCATCACAGTGGCACAAAAACTTAAGCTATAAAGATAAGTTTTTTGGAACTGGTAAGAAGTATGACAAAGACTTTAAAAAAGAATTTGGTTATGCTCCACCATACCAATCAGCTGAATCTTCTGCTGCTTTATTAGTATTCAAAGATGCGTTCGAAAGAGCAAATTCTTTTGATGGAGATAAAGTAAGAGATGCTCTTAAGACTACTGAAATGCAAACTTTCTATGGAAATATTAAATTTGGACCTGGCGGACAAAACACTGCTAAGCCTATGATTTTATTCCAAGTAAGATGTAAAGGTGATACGTGTGAGAATAAAGTTGTTGCTCCAACAAAATGGGCTTCAGATAAATTCTACCACCCAATCCCTAAGTGGTCTGAAAGAAGTTAATATCTAATTAGATTTGAAATGCCCCCTAGTATTTAGGGGGCATTTCTTTTATAAGTTTTAGGTTTTTATGGACTTTCTTATTTTTAAAGCTCCAATCCTTATGGTCCAGGCTTCTCTGGACGGAATTCTTCTAGGTATTTTATTTGCTTTAATTGCCTACGGTATGGCTCTGCAATGGGGAGTAATGAATATAATAAATATTGCACAAGGAGACCTAGTAATTCTTGGAGGCTATATTGCTTATACAATGTATCTTGCTGGAATTCACCCAGCATGGGGAGTTATTGTTTCCCCAATTATTATGTTTTTTGTTGGTTGGGCACTTTATAAGTTAGTTATAAATAAAGTCGTAGATCGCGATTTATTTATCTCAATTTTAGCAACCTTTGGTATCGCTATCATATTTCAACAATTAATGAATTTTATTTTTGGTGCAGATGTTGTTGTTGCTCAATCAGAATACGGAACAACAATGCTATTTGATAATTCAGTAACTTTACCTAACTCAAAAATTTTCTCTGCAGTAGTAAGTATTTTGTATGCAATCGCTTTAGTAATATATATGAAAAAATCTAGACTTGGACGAGCTATAAGAGCTACAGCGCAAAATGCTAGAGCTGCAAAAATTTTAGGTGTTGATACAGAAAAAGTTTACGCAGCAACCTTTGGTATTAATGCAGCATTGTGTGGAATTGCTGGTGCTTTAATCGCAATTACACTTACCCTGCACCCATATGTAGGCCTTCCGTATACGGTAAGATCTTTCATGATAGTAATAGTTGCGGGTCTAGGAAATTTACCTGCCGTAGCAATTTCTGGGATGGGTTTAGGACTTTTTGAGGAATTTGCAGATTATATTTTAGGAACAGAATTTAGAATTGGGGCAGTGTTTATGCTGCTAGTTTTCATATTAGTTTATAGAAGATTTAAACTTTCAAAGAAAAGGGAGTATTTGAAATAAATGGACAAAGTTAAACAAAAAGATTTAATTTTATACTCTGGCTTAATAATTTTAGGACTAGCTGCTCCATTTTTATTCCCAGGTTTTAAAGTTCAGCTTACAATACTTTGTGTTTTAATAGTATTAGCTATGACATGGAATCTGCAAGGTGGAGAAATGGGTTATAATACTTTTGGAAACATTCTTTTTTATGGTCTTGGAATGTATCTTACTGCATCGGTTCAAGTAGGAATGTTTTTTCCATTAGCTGAATGGACGGAAAGCGGTGGTGAGAAAACATTTGTACACACTACATCTCAATATTTTCAAGGTATGGGTGTTGGTTTATTAGTTGCAGCTTTAGTCCCGACTATTATTGCAGGCGCAATTGGCTACGCTATTTTAGGATTAAGAGGCCACTATTTTGCTATTTGTACTTTAGGCCTAGGTATTGCCGCAGGTGAAATTGCTGGAGGTATTGAAATCATTGGAGCAGGTCAGGGCTTTACTACTCCACCATTTCCAAAAGATATAGTAGATCCCGGAGCTAGAGGAGATTTTTTCTATTTTTTAAGTTTTGTATTATTAATTGGCACATTTGTTTTTATCAAATGGATTTATGGATCTAGATTCAAATTAATTTTAAATGCAATAAGAGACAATGAAGATAAAGCTGAAGCGATGGGTATTCAAACAATGAAATATAAAATTGTTGGATGGATGGTGTCCGCTTTTTTTGCTGGTCTAGCAGGAGGAATAATGGGTGGACTAATTGGATACATAGATTCAACAGATGTTGCTTTCGATGGAAGAGAAATGGGAGTGTTCATGGTCTTGATGGCAATTTTAGGAGGTAAAGGAACTTTATGGGGACCGGTTATTGGTGCAACTTTATTCCATTTTTTAAAAGAGGGTTTCTGGACTTTAATCTTAGGTTGGCAATACGTTGCCCTAGGAGTTTTAATTGTAGTAATTGTAATTTATTTCCCTGAGGGACTAATGGGTTGGTTAAGAGAAAAATATCCTGAAAGATTTGGTGAAGTAATTGATGAAAAAGATCGTAAAGCGCAGGTGGAATTAAAATGAGCATTTTAGAAGTAAAAAATGTAAGTAAATCTTTTGGTGGTGTCCAAGCAAACGTTGACATTTCTGTTTCAGTAGAGCAGGGATCAATAGTTGGTTTAATAGGACCAAACGGCTCTGGTAAAACAACTTTATTTAATTCAATTGTAGGAACTCACCCAATAGATCAAGGATCTATTATCTTTGATAACACCGAGGTTTCCGAAATGCCTGTACCAGCAGTAGCAAAACTAGGCTTATTAAGAACTTTTCAGCAGACACGAATTTATTCAAAACTGAATTGCGTAGAAAATATGCTTATAAGTCATAAAGCTAGCGACTCTGGATTTATATTTGCAAAAGTGCCTACAGAGTTGACTGAAAAAGCGGAAAATCTTCTTAACTTTGTCGGTCTATATCAAAAAAGAAATTTAAGAGCAGGAGATTTATCATTTGGACAACAAAAATTACTAGAATTAGCTATGGCACTAATGAATGAGCCAAAAATGCTTTTATTAGATGAACCAACGGCAGGAATAAATCCAACGTTAATAAATGGAATTATAGATAGGTTAATTAAAATAAATAAAGATTATGGAATTACGTTATTAGTTATTGAACATAATATGAGAGTAATAATGAGCCTAGCTCAAAAAATATTCTGTCTAGCACATGGAAAAATGTTAGCAGAAGGTTCCCCAGATCAAATTAAAAATGATAAGCGAGTTGTTGATGCTTATTTAGGAGCACAGTAATGGCTAACCAATATGATGTTTTAGGAAAAGCTCCAGGGTTAGAAGAATTAAACAAACTATCTCCTAACGATGTTCATTTAACAATAAGAGGGCTGAACGCAGGTTACGGAAAAATGGAAATTCTTCATAAATTTGATTTAACAGTGAGTAAAGCTCAATCGTTATGCTTAATTGGTCCAAACGGGGCAGGAAAATCTACAATTCTTCACTCTATATATGGTTTCACAAATATCTTTGATGGAAAGATTGAATTAGAAGGCAATGAAATTACTAAACTTACTCCTGCAGAAAAATTAAGTAAAGTTGGTATCGCATATATTTTGCAGGATAATTCTGTTTTCCCTGACATGACGGTAGAAGAAAACCTTTTAATGGGAGGATATATTAAAGATAAACAAGATGAAGCTTACGAAGAAGCTGAAAGAATTTTTCAAAAATATGACAGACTAAGAAATAGAAGAAATCAACCTGCAAAAGTTTTATCAGGCGGGGAAAGAAGACTATTAGAAATCTCTAGAGCTTTAGTAATGAAACCTTCGGTGCTACTTGTTGATGAACCTTCTATTGGTTTAGAACCTAAGTATATAGGTATGGTATTTGAAATTTTAGAAGATCTTCAAAAAGCAGAAAAGAAAACAATTATCTTAGTTGAACAAAATGCAAAAAAAGGTTTAGAGTTTGCTGACATAGGATACGTTTTGGTTTCTGGTCAAACAGCTATTGCAGGTAAAGGGGATGATCTTTTAAAAAATCCAGATGTAGGAAGATTATTCCTTGGCGGATGATTAACTCACAAGCTTTCTTTACAGGTTTAAAATCTCTAAAAGGCGTAAGAAGTCCGGCGTTACCTTTAGCAGCGTGCTTTGTTGCTTTAGGCGCTTTATTTAAAGATGCTGGATTTAATATTCAGCAAAGTGCAGCTTCAAGTTTTTTTACATACGCGTTACCCGGACAATTAGTAATGGCAGAGTCATTATTACTAGGCACATCTGTAGTAAATATTTTTTTAGCAGTTTGGTTAGTTAATTTTAGACTTTATCCAATGACTGTTTCCTTGTTTCCCTTACTTGAGCACAAATCTCAACCTAAGTGGAAATATTATTTGTCTTGTCACTTTCTTGCAGTTTCATCATGGTTAATTGCTAAAGATACCTATAAAAAGATTAATGCCAAATATCGAATAGATTTTTGGATAGGTATTGGTACAGGAACTTGGTTAACAGCTATTCTTATGACAGTTATTGGCTACCTTGCAGCAGATTTTTTGAATAAAGAAATGTTAATTGGATTAGCAATTGTAAATCCAATTTATTTTTTTTGTATGATGATAGGTGCTATGAAAAACATAGCTATTTCTATTTCGGTTATTTTAGGAACAACTTTAGGACCAGTAATTTATTTATTCTCTACTGAGTGGTCATTATTATTTGCTGGATTGATAGCAGGGACTGTTGGTTATTTATTTGGAGAAAAAGATGGCAAGTAGTCAACTTATAATTTTTGCAATTATAGCAACTTCAATCGCTACATATATATCGAGATTCATGGGAGCACTTACTTCGGAAAAAGTTAGTGTAAAATCACAAATTTTTAAATGGTTTAATTGTGTTGCCTATTCAACTTTAGCCGCCTTACTTGGAAGAATGATAATATTTCCTGCTGGAGTTTTAGCTGACTCAGAGCTAATAATAAGACTAATAGTATTTTTCACTTGCATTGTTATATTTATAATATCAAAAAAAAACTTAGTCATTCCAACTATATTGTCAGCAATAATGTTAAATTTTTTGATACAAATTTAACTTTTAATTTTTCTACATTTTTAGTATAAAACAAAAATGATCAAACAGCTTTTTAAAATACTTTTTATTTTATTTTTTTTCTCTAATTCATTATCTGCCGATATGAAAGATTTAACTCTTCAAGAAATATCAGAGAGGACATCTAACTTTATATCAAATTTAATTCCTGGTGAGGGGGATACAGAATTCAGTGTAGATTTTAGAGAAGGTGCCTCTCCAGATTATAGTATTCTAGTGGTTAGAGAAATAATGCCTATGGATGACGGTAAGTTTTTCACTCAATTTTCACTTTTTAATAACGAAACGAATAAAGATGAGAGAATTACAGGAAATCTGGGTTTTGGTATGAGAAAATTATCTAATGATAAAACATGGTTGATAGGATTTAATAATTTTTACGATCAAGATATTGGCGAGGGACATAGTAGAACAAGTTTTGGTATAGAGGCAAGGTCAGCAGTTCTTGATTTTCATTTGAACAGATATTTAGCATTAGGCCACGGTTTAGATGGTGAAAAAGTTTTAGACGGATGGGATACACAATTTTCATCACAGGTTCCCTACTACCATTGGGCAAAAGTATTTTTAAATTCCTATAAATGGGAGGGCGAAGACAGAACAGATATTGAGGGACTGAAATACGGATCAGAAATGACACTAAATCCAAATTTAATTTTAGAAGCTGCATATGATAATAAAGAGTTAAAAGGCCTAGAAGATGAGTGGTACGCAAAATTGATATTTGTTTATCCAGGAAGACAAGGCCCAACTGCATTAGATGGTAAAAGCTCCAGTATGTGGAAGGAAGAAAAAGACATGTCTGGTCAAATGTTAACAAAAGTTAAAAGACAAAACAAAATAATGATAGAATTCAGAGGATCATCAACAGTTTCAAGGACAGATTAAATGACAAATATTTATAAAATATTAATTGCTATAATTTTTTTCTTTTGTTCCAGCAACTATTTGTATGCAGAATTAGGACAAGCAACTGTATACAAAGTAACAATGGAAAAAGTTGAGCTTTGTAAAAGTAGTTCAGGGGTAGATAGTTGTGAAGGTGCTGTAGTTTTGGCTGAAACAGATCAAACTATAGATATTGCATCAGTTGACGCTGGAGCTGCTGCTGCCTCATATGGAGATGTTGCTTTATTACCTTTAGGTGAAACTTATACTCATATGAGGGTTACAATAAGTAGAAAATTTACAATTCAAGCAGATATAGATGTATCAGGTATAGCCACACCGTGCAGAACCTATGCTGAGACCTCAGGATATCCTGGAGGACATGCTGCTGCTGGAAATGAAATTCATACACATAGGCCTGCGATGAATCCAAATCAGACATTAGCAGATATGAATGTATATTTGCTAAATGATCAAGCTAAAATTTGCACAGCTGCTAACTGCGCCTCAACAACTGCCGCACAAACAATAACATATAGTCAGGGATCAGGCTCATCAACACATCAAACTCAACATGCAAATGGTTCTACAGATACCAGTCATGTTTTAGTCTATACTTTAACTTCACCTTATACAGTTGCTATGATAGCCCCAACAGTAGATATATCATTCGGCACAAATAACGCTGTTAAAGCTACAGAGATAGGCGAGACAAATCTTTGTAATTTTGATGCACAAGAGCCTATTGTAAATATAACTATCAATTAATTTAATCCTGTATGAATTTATGATAAAATTTATTTATGGAACCAATATTATTAGTATTTATTGTTTTATGGGTCATGGGAATTTCGGAGTAAATTAGATGAGCTTTGCTGTTGCAGATCATATTAATTCTAAGAGAGTACGTGTAATTAAATTAAATGAAAGTGACCTAGATAGGTTAATTTTTCCTCTTAAGAAACATTCAATTTTATCTTTAGAATACAAACCATTTTCTAGATTTAGCCTTGCTAAAAGTTTAGATGAAGTATTTGAGAATAAGCTTAGCAAAACACTAAATGAGATACTTAATGATCGTAAAACTGGCACTGCAATTATAGAGCCTGAGATGAATAATAAAAAATTTGATAAAGATTTTTTAGTAAAATTATCAACTGGACTTGCCTATTTAATAGGGAAACCAAATTTTGACTCAATGACAGGAAAATATTATGCAAGATTTCACGTTAAACATCAGGATAGTAGCGACTCGTATTTAAGAAAAGCTTATACTAATTTAGACCTTCATACTGACGGAACATATGTTAAAGAAAAAACTGATTGGCTAATTATGACTAAAATGGAAGAAAATAATGTTAGTGGTGGAGAAAGCGTTATACTTCACTTGGACGATTGGGAACATTTAGAAGATTTAAGCAAGGATCCAATAGGCAGACAAAATTTTATTTGGGGCTCGCCTAAGAGTAAAAATGTAGATTACAAAGTGGAACACCCAGTATTCTCTAACGACGATAAGGGCAAGCCCACTATTTCTTATATTGATCAATTTCCTGAACCTAGAAACATGCAACAAGGTTTGTTTTTACAAAGATTATCTGATGCATTAGAGGAGAGTAAAAACAAAATAGTTTTTCCTTTGCCAGTTGGGTCAACAATTTTTTCAAACAATTATTTTTGGCTCCATGGTAGAAAAGCATTCAAGGAGCACTCAGGACTTTCAAGGGAATTATTAAGGATTCGAGGCACCTTTTTTGATTAGGTAGAAATCAAAAACATTCTAAAAAAGATTACTATAGTTGCAAAAATACCACAAAAAAAATCAATAAATTCAAGGTTAATTTAAACTCATAGTATTAATTTTGTTGACCCCTAAGCTTATTATGGTATCTGTTTTGTAAGTTAACTTAATTTTAAGGATTTATAATGAAAAGAATTATAACAATATTGTTATCTTTTTTATTTATATCATTTCAGTCAGCAAAAGCTGAGATAGGTGTCGGTGTAACTGGTGCTTTTCACATGCTTGATGCGTCTGGTACAGAAACAACACGTACTAGTGGCGAAAGTAATCCTGGTTCACATGAGGAAGACGCATTAGTTCCAGAATTATTCATAGAGGCTTTTACTGATGGCGGAGCTACGATAGGTATTTCATATATCCCTGTAAGAGATATGGGAAGCAAGTCACGTTCAGACTCAAATAGTGAAGGTGATACAGGTACTTACAAAGCAAATGCTGAGTTAGATAATGTAGTTCAATTTTACGTTGATTACCCATTTGCAGATGCATATGGTGCAACAATTTACGGTAAAGTTGGAGTTCAACGTGCTACTATTAAAACTTTAGAATCTCTTAACTCTGGATCAAGTTATCCAGATGAGGATGTCTTTGGAATGACTTTAGGACTTGGTGCTAGAGGTGATCTTCCTTATGGAAACATGTATTATAAAGCTGAAGCTGCTTATACTGATTTCGGAGACTATTCAGAGAACGATGAACAAGGTACTGGTAACAAAGTTGAAGCTGACTTAGAAGACATAGCTCTAAAATTATCATTAGGATATAAATTTTAAAGATCAAAAGATTTTAAAAAGCCCACTTTTATTGTGGGCTTTTTAACAAAATAAAAATCTTATCTCATTAAACCATATTGACTCTTCTCGATTAATTATTTTTAATCTATATAATTAACAAACAATGGGGGAAACAAATGTTAAGTAAATTTAAAAAACTTATCAGTCTTGTATTTGCTACCGTTCTTTTAACTTCAATCTCATCAACTAGTTTTGCTATTGACAAATTACACTTTGTAATTGGCGGTGGAGCTGGTGGTGGTTGGGATGGAACTGCTAGAGGAACTGGAGAAGCACTTACAAAAGCTGGTTTCTTGAAAAGCGCGTCATTTGAAAATATGTCAGGTGGTGGTGGAGGTAAAGCTTTATCATTCATGATTAATACTAAACCAACTGGTACAGTATTAGTTCAATCAACACCTTTAGTATTAAGATCAATCACGAGACACAAAGGTTATGTGAGTGGTAGTGGCGTTCTTTCATATAAAGATGTTGTGCCAATAGCTGGAGTAATAGGTGACTATGGTGCAATTGCTGTTGCAAAAAATTCACCATATAAAAACTTTAAAGATGTAGTTGCTGCTTATAAATCTAATCCAAAATCTGTTAAGATGGCGGGTGGATCTGTAAGAGGAAGCATGGACCATTTAATTGGTGCATTAGCGTTCCAAGAAGCAGGAGCTGATCCGAATAAAGTTGTATACGTACCTTACGATGCTGGCGGAAAAGCATTAGCAGGTTTACTTTCAGGAGAAACTCAAATTCTTTCAACTGGTTTGGGAGAGGTAATGGGAGCAAGAGACCAAGTAAGAATAATTGGTATCACTGCACCTAGCAGAGTTGCAGATGCTCCAGAAGTACCAACACTTAAAGAACAAGGCTTTGATGTTCAGTTCGTAAACTGGAGAGGATTTTTTGGTCCACCAAACATGAGTAGTGCTGATAAAAAGAAAATAGCTAAAATGTTAGGTGATGTTCAAAAAACTCCAGAATGGGAAGCTGTTAGAAAAAGAAATGCTTGGGTAAATATTTATAACCCAGACAAAAAGTTTGTGAAGTTTTTAAAAACACAAACTAAAGAAATGACAGCTCTAATGAAAAAACTTGGAGTAATTTAATTACTTACTAATTAGGAGGAGCAGTGCAAATAAGTCCAATTAAGATTATTTCACTGCTCTTCTTTGTTTTTTCTGGATTTTATTTATATCACGCATATCAAATTAGAGTTTTTGCCTTTGATGAAAATGCTCCTTTTAATGCAAAAACTTTTCCAATTTTATTAGGTTACGCAGGAATTTTCTTTTCCGGTTTATACATTGTATTACCTGAAAAAAGACCTGCAAATGTAAATCTATCTGTTCTAGATTACAAAAGAACAATTACACTAGTCATTTTAATGATCATTTATGGAGTTACAATTTTAAAAGCAGGATATTTTCTTTCCACCTCTGTTTTTTTAGTACTCTCTTATAT
This sequence comes from uncultured Pelagibacteraceae bacterium, assembly GCA_902620525.1. GTDB lineage: Bacteria > Pseudomonadota > Alphaproteobacteria > Pelagibacterales > Pelagibacteraceae > Pelagilacustribacter. The sequence continues at coordinate 215,698 of CACNIK010000002.1, forward strand.
TACACTTGGTGAAAAAAGATGGTTTTGGGTTTTTGTGCTCTCCTTTCCTTTTGTGGCTATTTTTATGTTTCTTCTACACGGTCTATTAGACATTTACTTACGTGACCCACTTTTAAAACACCTAGGAATAATAGGATGATTGAAGGAATTCTTATCGGTTTAAATACCGCGCTATCAATAAAAAATATCATTATGGTGATGATAGGGTGTTTTGCTGGAACTATAATTGGAATGCTTCCAGGATTGGGACCTATGACAGCAATAGCTCTAATGATACCAATCACTTATGGTTTTGAACCTTCAACGGGATTAATTTTGATGGCGGGAGTTTATTACGGAGCAGTATTTGGTGGTTCAACATCTTCAATACTAATTAATGCTCCTGGAATTCCAGGAACTGTTGCTACATCTTTTGATGGTTATCCAATGGCTCAACAAGGGAAAGCTGGTAAAGCTTTAGCGATCGCAGCTTATAGTTCCTTTGCAGGAGGAACAATCGCAGCAATTTTTTTACTGTTTGCTGCGCCAAGTTTATCAAAAGTAAGTTTGGCTTTTAGATCCCCTGATTATTTTGGTCTAATGATTTTAGGATTGACAGCAGTGTCCGCATTTTCAGCAAAAGGACATTTTTTAAAAGCAATGATGATGGTCGTATTGGGATTAATGCTAGCTTCAGTTGGACAAGATACATTGTCTGACATTCCTAGATTTGTATTTAATAATATGAACTTAGCAGATGGTATAAGTTTCGTACTTGTAGTTATGGCCACATTTGCAATGAGTGAGGCTCTTTCAATTATTTTTAAAGGAAGTGACCCGACACAAGCCGCAAAACAAATTTCATTATCAAAACTTGGATCAATAAAACTTGATAAAGAAGAAACAAAAAAAATGGTTACAACTATTCCTAGGTCTTCAATAATTGGCTTTATAGTAGGAGTATTGCCTGGAGCTGGTTCTACAATTGCTTCTTTTTTAGCTTATGGAATGGAAAGAAATTTTGTAAAAGACGAGGAAAAACAAAAATTCGGAAAAGGTAGTGTAAATGGTCTGTCCGCTCCAGAAACTGCAAATAATGCTGCGTGCTCTGGTTCATTTGTTCCTTTATTGACACTTGGTATTCCTGGAAGTGGTACCACCGCTGTTATGCTTGGCGCTTTACTAGGATTTGGTATACAGCCAGGGCCAAGACTTTATCAAACAAATCCTGAAATCTTTTGGTCAGTTATAATGTCAATGTATATCGGAATGGTAATTTTATTAATTTTAAACTTACCTCTAATTCCATATATAGCTAGAATCTTAGCAGTACCGAGAGCTTTTTTAATTCCTCTAATTCTATTTTTTTCAGTTACTGGAATTTATTTAATGTCTTTTAATAATTTTGATATTTATTTAATGATAGGAATAGCTGTTGTAGCAACCATTTTACGTTTATACGAATTTCCAATGCCACCTTTAATATTAGCATTTGTGCTAGGAGGGTTAATGGAAGAAAATTTAAGGAGATCACTACTTATAAGTGATGGTTCATGGGCGTTTCTTTGGGATAGACCTTTAACATTATGTATTATGATAACTATTTTGTTTATTGTTTTTTGGCAAATTTATAATAGTTATTTTAAAAAGAAGTAGATTTTTTATAAACGAACGTATTTTTTTTTCTTCTCCATTGAAAAATCTTTAGCACCATGAACAACTAAAAATAACATTCCACCTGCAAGACCAATATTTTTTAGGAATGCAATTACCTGCACTTGATTAGAGAAATCAAAGTGGAAAATAAAAGCGGTTAATAAAGAAAATAATAAAAGACCCCCAGCGGCAAATCTTGTTTTGTATCCAACAATAATCATAAGTGGAAATAATATCTCAATTATAATTGCTGGTACCAATAAAAATCCAGCCACACCAAAACTTTCCATCCAGCCTACTGTGCCATCATATTTAAAGATTTTATCAATTCCGCTAAATAAAAAAATAGCTGAAATCATTATTCTTCCTACCAGATCAAAAAAATTTGCCATGACAAATTTAACTCTAAATTTTTATTAATGTCAAAAACGATAGGTTAAAATTAGGTTTTTTTCTGCATTAACCGCAAGATTACTGGCACTATAAACAAGATCATTAATAATCTAATAATGTGGTGAAAAGATACAAATTCAGGATCCAAATCGAAAAAAATTGCAATTACTGCAACTTCATAAATTCCACCTGGGCAATAGGATAATAATAGAGTAAAGAAATTTTTATCTATCACTAAACTTGCTACATATGCAGCCAAAAGACCTAGAACAACTAAGAAAAATGTAGCTACAAAACTATGTAATGCGTTCTTTCCAATTTCACTAAATGTTTTATTGGCAAATCTACAGCCTACTGATGATCCAAGTATTAATAAACAAAAATCGATTATACCTGGAGATAATTTATAACTCGCAACTTCAGTAATCTGCATTAATCCACTAGCAACAAGTGTGCCAGCTAAAAGTGCTGCGGGAACTTTTATTTTATCAAAAACAAAAATAATCAATAAAGACAAAAAAATTAAAATTAATAAATCATAAGTACTTTGATCAAGAACCTCGTCTACTTTTTCAATTCTATTTTGATCATAAAAACTATCTACAATAAATGGAAACACAGTAATAATAATAATCAACCTTATTAAGTGAGATGTTGCAACCTGACTTAGATCAGATTTTTCATCCTCAGCTAAAATAAGTAGTGGACCCAAAGCTCCTGGAGCTGCAGAAAAAATTGATGTTTTTTTTTCATATCCAGAAAATTTTTCGAGATATTTAGATACTAATAAAACACTTAAAATAATATATCCTAACATTATTAGGGAAGTCCAAATCCATTGATGCATTTGTGAAAATAAATTTTTGTCAATATAGTTTCCAATATAAAGTCCAAGTAAAATTAGAATTATACTAAGAACCAATCTTGGCATTACTAGTTTTAAACCAAAAAGAGACATTAGTGACGTTATAACCATTGGACCCAAAAACCATGCTAAAGGAATATTAAAATATTCTGCAGAAATTGCTCCAGGTATTGAAAATATTATTACTAAAATAAACTCTTTTGAAAAAATGAGTTTAAAATTTTCTTTATTAATTGGTATAGACTGGTTATTCTGCATTATTTATGAATATAGGATTTTTAGGCTCAGGTCATATTACATCTTCAATTATTGAAGGTATTTTTAAATCTAAGCTTAAAATCAACAAAATTTTCATCTCCCCTCGAAACAAATCAATATCAAAAAAATTAAGTAAAAGATTTAAAAAAGTGATTGTTTCAAATAACAATCAACAAGTAATAGATAGATCTTCTTGGGTTTTCTTAGCTGTCACCCCAAATGTAGGAAATAAAATATTGAAAAGATTGAGTTTTAATAAATCTAAAAAGGTAATAAGTTTAATCTCAACAATAAATATAAACCGATTAAAAAAAATTACAAAAAATAGAAATATTTCAAGAGTAATTCCTTTGCCTTTTATAGGAATGAGAAAGGGACCAATTATAATTTGCCCAAAAGACAATAAATTAAAAAATTTTTTTAAGCACTTAGGAAAAGTAATAGAATTAACAAGTGAAAATAAATCGAAAAGTTTTTGGGCAACCTCATCATTTATGGCATCCTTTTATAATTTATTAAATGAGACAAGTAGTTGGTTGGTCTCTAAAGGAATAAAAAGAAATGAAGCTGAGAATTATACGAGAGAACTCTTTTTGGCTCTGTCCGAGGACGCAGTGAACAAAAATAAAATATCTTTAAAACAACTGGTAGTAGAATCTCAAACCCCTGGAGGAACTAATGCTTTCGTGCTTAAAGAGCTCAAAAAAAAGAAATTTTACAAAGTCCAACAAAAAGTTTTAAATAGCATCTTTAAAAAATTTTAAACTTTATATGGATACGGCGTATTTCTTACAACAATTAATAAACGGTGTAACATTAGGCTCGGTTTACGGCTTGATAGCAATTGGTTACACCATGGTTTACGGCATAATCGGAATGATAAATTTCGCTCATGGAGATATCTTTATGGTAGGAGCATTTATTGCTTTAATTTCTTTTATCCTTTTTGCACTTACCAGTATTGCGCTACCAATAGTTTTATTGCTTACTTTACTAATTGCTATGGTATTTACAGCTTGTTATGGATGGACTGTTGAAAAATTAGCTTACAAACCGTTGAGAAAATCTTTTAGACTTGCTCCACTTATTTCTGCTTTAGGAATGTCAATTGTTTTGCAAAATTATGTTCAAGCAGCACAAGGAGCTAGAATTAAAACGTTACAACCTGTTATTCAAGGCGGATTTACTTTTATGGAGGATACAGGTTTTACAGTTTCTTTAAGTTATCTTCAAATATTTATAGTTCTAGTGACAATAGTTTTAATGGCAATTTTTACTCTTCTAATTACTAAAACTGCTTTGGGAAGAGCACAACGAGCTTGTGAACAAGATAGGACAATGACTGCATTAATGGGAATTAATGTAGATCGAACTATTTCAATTACATTTATAATTGGTTCTTCCTTAGCATCGGTAGCTGGAATGATGTTCGTTATGTATTATGGTGTTATAGATTTCTACATAGGATTTTTAGCAGGTATCAAAGCATTTACGGCTGCAGTATTAGGTGGAATTGGATCTGTTCCAGGCGCTATGCTTGGTGGATTATTAATAGGTTTAATCGAAGTATTTTGGTCAGGATATATTTCGATTGAATATAAAGATATTGCGGCGTTTACAGTTTTAGTTGTCGTATTAATCTTTTTTCCAACTGGTTTTTTAGGAAAACCAGATATTGAAAAGGTTTAATATGGAAAAAAAATTTTTTCAAACGTCAATTAAAGACAGTTTGTTCACAGGTTTAATAGCCCTTGCACTTTTTGGTCCAATTGTAGGTTTAAGGACAGTTGCAAAAAATGAAGTTCTTGAAGTTCATCCTAAGTGGTTCATTGTTTTAATTATAGTCATAGTTTGCGCTGTAGGGAGATTTCTTACAAATCTTTACGTTTACAATCGAGATCAAAAAACTGGAATTCAATCAAGTATAGGTAAATCAATAAGTAATTTTTTAGATACAAAAGGTTATCAAATAGCTTTAACAGCAATTATATTTTCGGTAATTTTTCCTTTCCTTCCTTTTACAGATAGATACCTAATGGATATCGCCATCATGATGTTAACTTACATAATGCTTGGATGGGGCTTAAATATTGTAATTGGTTTAGCAGGCTTATTAGATTTAGGATATGTAGCATTTTATGCAGTCGGTGCATATTCATATGCATTGTTTGCAATCCATTTTGGTTGGTCATTCTGGATTTGTTTACCTATAGCTGGAATATTTGCAGCTATGTTTGGAGTTCTATTAGGTTTCCCAGTTTTAAGATTAAGAGGAGATTATTTAGCGATTGTAACTCTTGCTTTTGGAGAAATGATCAGAATTTTACTTTTAAATTGGTATCAACTTACAAAAGGTCCTGATGGGCTAACAGGAATACCAAGACCTTCTTTTTTTGGTTTACCTTTTAAAAGTTTTCCAGATGAAGGAGAACAAACATTTCATACTTTTTTTGGCATTGAATATAATCCAATGCAAAGAATTATTTTCTTATATTACTTAATACTAGTTTTAGCTTTAATTACTAATCTTTTTACAATTAAGATAAGAAGACTTCCAATCGGAAGAGCTTGGGAAGCTTTAAGAGAAGATGAAATTGCATGCAAGTCATTAGGTGTCAATCCAAGAAATACAAAACTTACTGCATTTGCTATTGGAGCAATGTTCGGAGGTTTTGCAGGTTCATTCTTCGCAACTAGACAAGCGTTTATAAGTCCAGAGAGTTTTACTTTTATTGAATCAGCTATAATAGTAGCAATTGTAGTACTTGGTGGAATGGGTTCTCAGACTGGAGTTGTACTAGCTACTGTTTTCTTAATAGGACTAATTGAAGTTTTTAGGGACTTCGAGTCTTATAGAATGATCGCATTTGGCGGTGCCATGGTTCTAATTATGATTTTTAGACCAAGAGGAATTTTAGCAACAAGAAAACCAACAATAACGTTAGAAAAGAGTTCATCAAAATGAGTCAAAAATTATTGGATGTAGAAAACTTAACAATGAAATTTGGAGGTCTAGTGGCTATTGATAATTTATCTTTTTCTGCTGATAAAGATAAAATTACTTCAATAATAGGTCCAAATGGTGCGGGCAAAACAACTGTATTTAATTGCTTAACAGGTTTTTATAAGGCTACTGCTGGCTCAATGTTTTTAAATAAAGAAAATGAAAGATTAAATTTAAGAAAATTTTCTGATTTTAAAGTGGCACAAAAAGCTGGAGTTGCCAGAACTTTTCAAAACATAAGGCTTTTCCCTCAAATGTCAGTTTTGGAAAACCTTATGGTTGCTCAGCATAACAAATTAATGGATGCTTCTGGTTTTACTATTCTTGGATTATTCAACTCACCTTCTTTTGTAAAAAAAGAAAAAGAAGCAGTAGAAATTTCAAAATACTGGTTAGATATTATTGGTTTAACGCACAGAGCAGATGACGATGCTGGTGATTTACCTTACGGAGATCAAAGAAAACTAGAGATTGTAAGAGCCATGTGTATTAATCCGCATTTGTTATGTCTAGATGAACCAGCTGCAGGGCTGAACGCTAAAGAGTCCGCTGAGTTAAACAAATTACTTTTATTTATTAAAAATGAAAAAAAAACAGGCATTCTTCTAATAGAGCACGATATGAGCGTTGTAATGGAAATATCAGATCATGTTGTAGTTTTAAATTATGGAAAAAAGATTTTTCAAGGATCTGCTAAAGAAACAAAAAATAGCCCTGAAGTTATCGAGGCTTATTTAGGTACGGAGGAATAATGTTATCAATTTCTAATGTTGAAACTTTTTATGGAAATATACAGGCTTTAAGAGGAGTAAATGTAAAGGTGAATAGTGGAGAAATCGTCTCTTTAATAGGATCTAACGGAGCGGGTAAATCGACTTTGCTAATGACAATTAGCGGAGTAAATAAAGCTGCTACAGGCGAAATTAAATTTGATGAAAAAAATATTGAAAGTTTGCCACCACATGACATTGTAAACTTGGGTATTTCACAAGTTCCTGAAGGAAGAAGAATATTTTCAAGATTATCAGTGGAAGATAATTTGAGATTAGGTGCTTCATCAAATGATAAAGGAAAAAACTTTGATAACGATGTAAAAGATGTTTACGATTTATTTCCAGTTTTAAAAGACAGACTTAGCCAAAGGGGAGGAACATTATCAGGAGGTGAGCAACAAATGTTAGCTATAGGTAGAGCTTTGATGGCTAAGCCGAAAATGCTTCTTTTAGATGAGCCTTCTTTAGGTATAGCTCCAAAACTTGTTAACCAAATTTTCGTAGCAATTAAAAATATAAATAAAGAGAAAAAAGTTACCATTTTCTTAGTTGAACAAAATGCCAAAAAGGCTTTAGAGTTAGCGGACAGAGGTTATGTGTTAGTCAACGGAAATATAACATTAGAGGGAACCGGTCAAGACCTATTGAAAAACAAGGATATTCAAGCCGCTTATTTAGAGGGTGGTGGAAAAAAATAACATTTTTCCATATTTACAAAAAACCTTAGGTAGTGTTCAATAATCAAAATTAATTAATTAATTAACAACAAAAAGAGGAACAAATGTTTAAGATTATGAAAAATATTCTTTCAATAATTGCTTCAATCTTTTTATTAGGATCAATAACTGCAAAAGCTGACGTTGTTGTAGCTTCTGCTGGACCAATGAGTGGTCAATACGCATCTTTTGGTGCTCAGTTAAAAGCTGGTGCTGAAATGTGGTTAAAAGATACTAATGCAAAAGGTGGTATTTTGGGGGAAAAAGTTAAATTAGTAATAGGTGATGACGCTTGTGATCCAAAACAAGCTGTGGCTGTAGCAAACAAATTTGCAGGTCAAGGAGTAACTTATGTTGCTGGACATTTCTGTTCAGGATCTTCTATACCAGCTTCTAAAGTTTACACTGAAGAAGGTATAATCCAAGTATCTCCAGCATCAACTAATCCAGCGTTCACAGATAAAGGTGGACCGAATGTATTTAGAGTTTGCGGTAGAGATGACCAGCAAGGTGAAGTCGCTGGCGCATTCTTAGCAAAAGAATACAGTGGAAAAAAAGTTGCAATTATTCATGATAAAACTGCTTACGGAAAAGGTTTAGCAGATGCTACTAAGAAAAACATGAATAAAGGTGGACTAAAAGAAACTATGTACGAAGCTATTACAGCAGGTGAAAAAGATTATTCTGCTTTAGTTTCAAAACTTAAATCAAACGGTATCGAAGCTGTTTATCTTGGAGGTTACCATACTGAAGGTGGTCTAATCGTAAGACAAATGAGAGACCAAGGTATGAAAACTAAATTGATCAGTGGAGACGCACTAGTAACCGCAGAGTATTGGCAAATTACTGGTGATGCTGGTGAGGGTACTTTAATGACTTTCAGTCCAGACCCAAGAAATAATCCAGAAGCCGCACCATTAGTTAAAAAGTTCAAAGCTGCAGGAATTGAACCAGAAGGTTACGTGCTTTATTCATATGCTGCGTTACAAGTATTTGAACAAGCTGCAACTCAAGCTGGATCCCTTGATAGAAAAAAGGTTCTTAAAGCAATGAAAAAAGGAAAATTCAATACAGTGCTTGGAACCTTAAGCTTTGATAAAAAAGGTGACGTAAGTTTACCAGGTTACGTTTTTTATGAGTGGAGCAAAGGTAATTATAAACAATTATAATTATTTAACTTAAAAATTTAAAAGGGGGCGAAAGCCCCCTTTTTTTTATAAGGAGATAAAATGGAAATTAACTATGAAGATTTTAAAAAGGTCTCAATCAAGGTCGGCACAGTTTTAGAAGTAAAAAAAAACGAAAAAGCAAGAAAACCATCTTTAATAATAAAAGTTGATTTTGGAAAAGAAATCGGTATCAAACAATCTTCAGCTCAAATCACGCATTACTATAACGCTGATAATTTGGTAGGCAAACAAGTTATCGGGGTGTGTAATTTTCCAACCAAGAATATAGCTGGTGTAGTATCAGAAGTTTTAGTGCTTGGAGCAATAGAAAAAGATGGAAAAGTTGTCTTAGTGCATCCTTCTCAAAAAACCGAAAATGGTTTGGATATTGCTTAGTAATTAAAAATTTTTTTTAATTTATATTATTTTTTTTAGAATTTTATCTTTAAAAATAAAATGGTGAGCTATTACTGCAAGAATATGAAGTGTTACAAGTGCCAAAAGTAAATAATTAGCATAAACATGAACATCATAGTAAGCGTCAGCTAAAATAAAATTGTCCTTTTTAAAACCGTATTTAAAAAATATGAAATTAAGTGTTTCTCCCATATACAGTTTTTTTAGTATACCTGAAATAGTTATAGTAAATATACTTACATATAACAAAAAGTGATTGGCTTTTCCGATGAAAACCTGTCCTTTAAAAAAACTTTTAGTTTCAGAAGGACTAGTGTTAAAAAATTTCCAAATTAATCGAAACAAAGTAATATAAAAAATTGTTAAACCAACTAATATGTGAATGTTTTCAAGCTCTATCCTCTCATTTGAAAATTCAAGACTGACTAAATAAAATCCAAACGGAACCTGCAATAACAAAGCTAAAAAAGTAATCCAATGGAACAATTTGCCCAATAGACCATATTCTTTATTGCTATTAAATAACTTCATTGTTAATTATAATTTCATATGACTTTAAAAAATTTCAATAAGTTCATTATATTGTTAATTTTATCCGCATCACTTTTTTTTGCTTTTAATTTTGTCGCAGATAAACAAGAAGTACTAGCAAAAACAAATAAAAATAAATTAAATGTTGAGGTTTTTAAAACACCATCCTGTGGATGTTGTTATGGATATGTTTTGTTTCTAGAAAAGGAAAAATTTAATGTAAAGCAGACAGATATGAGAAGCCTTCATTCAATAAAAAAAAAATACAACATTCCACTTGAAATGCAGTCTTGTCATACTACTATTATGGGTAAATACTTTATAGAAGGTCACGTTCCACTTCAGGCAGTTAATAAATTGTTAAAAGAACAACCTGATATAGACGGTATAGCTTTACCTGGGATGCCAATAGGAACACCTGGGATGCCTGGAGAAAAAGAAGAGCCTTATGTTATTTATCAATTAATTGATGGGAAATTTTCTGTATTCATGACAATATAAAATATGAAAAAATTAATTTTAATATTAATCTTTTTTTCAATCTTTTTTATACCGTCACATTCTAATCAAAGTGTAGAAGAAATTATTAAAGGAAGAAAAGCTATGTTTAGCGCGAACTATCAAAACGCTAAAAAAATATCTATTTTATTAAAGTCAAAAAGAATAGATGAAGCCAAACCTCTTATGGAAAAAATTTCAAATAACTATAAAGAACTGTTAAATTATTTTCCTGAAAATACACAAGAAGGCTTTAAAACAGAGGCTTTACCAAGTATTTGGGAAAATAAAGATGAATTTAATGCATTGATGCAAAAAGCTTCGGACGATATGATTGAATTAACTAAAGCTATTAACACAGTGAAAGATTTTCAAAAAATTCAAAAAGAGTTAATGTGGAATAATTGCTCATCCTGTCATAATAGATTTAGAGCTCCACACTAAACAAAAATGCAAATTCTTCCATTAATCCTATTTGGTATTGCTACAGCTTTTTCACCTGGGCCTAATAATATAATGACATCTTATACGGCATTTAACTTTGGTTTTAGAAAAGCTATACCTACAATGCTTGGCGTAATAATTGGATGGACGCTTTTGATTATACTTTTGCAATTAACATCCGCTGCAGTTTTTGAGAAATATCAATTTATTCAAACCACAATAAAAATTCTTGGATCAATTTATCTTTTATATATGGCATTTAAGCTTTCATTTGGCGGCCAAACAAAAGATAATAAAATTGATCCGAAACCAGTAACATTTCTAAATACTTTCTGGTTTCAGTTTATAAATCCAAAAAGCATTATTGTTGGATTAACTTCCATTTCTCTCTTCATAGATACTGAAAATAATTATTTGAGAGACTCGATAATCCTAACGTCGGTTTGGTTCTTTATGGCCGTTGGCAGTCAAACTGCTTGGTGTTTAATGGGAAAATATATGAGAAAATTCGCCACAAGTGATAAATTTATTAAGAATTTCAATTACACCATGTCTTTTTTGCTTATCGTTTGCGTAATTTTGTTTTATGTATAGCGCATGAAATTTAATAGTAAAAATTCCTTTAAATCATTAGGTACTCTTAATTCTTCTGGTAAAGATTATAAATACTTCAATTTAAAAACTGCAGAAAAAAATGGTTTAGAGGGCATATCTAAATTACCAAAGTCACTCAAAGTTTTATTAGAAAACCTTCTGAGATATGAGGACAATGTAACGGTAGATAAAAAACAAATATTAGCTTTAAAAGATTGGCTTAAAAACAAAAAATCAAATATAGAAATTGCATACAGACCTGCACGTACTTTATTACAAGATTATACAGGAATTCCGGCCATTGCCGATTTAGCAGCCATGAGAGACGCCGTTAAAGATAAAAATAAAGATCCAGAAAAAATTAATCCATTATCTACTGTTGATTTAGTTATAGACCATTCAGTAATGGTCGATGAATATGCATCCGGAAAATCATTTAATCAAAATGTTGAAAGAGAATTTTTAAGAAACGGTGAGCGATACTCATTTTTAAAATGGGGACAGAAAGCATTTGATAATTTTAGAGTTGTACCTCCAGGGACAGGAATTTGTCACCAAGTAAATTTAGAATATTTATCCAAAGTTGTCTGGTCATCAAAAAGTGGAAATGATTTATATGCTTATCCAGATACTTTAGTTGGAACCGATAGTCATACAACAATGGTTAATGGATTATCAGTTTTAGGCTGGGGTGTTGGAGGAATAGAAGCTGAGGCTGCAATGTTAGGTCAGCCAATTTCAATGTTAATTCCAGAAGTCGTTGGCGTAGAGCTTAAAGGAAAATTAAAAGAAGGAACAACTGCAACAGACTTAGTTTTAATTATTGTTGAAATGCTAAGAAAAAAAGGTGTAGTTGGAAAATTTGTTGAGTTTTATGGAGAGGGTTTAAAAAATTTAACTTTAGCTGATAGAGCAACGATCGCAAATATGGCTCCTGAATATGGAGCAACATGTGGTTTCTTTCCAGTTGATGACGAAACTCTTAAATATTTAAAATTATCTGGAAGAGATCAAGAAACAATAGATTTAGTCGAGCAATATTCAAAAGAACAAGGTCTTTGGGCAAGCAATGATGTTGTGTTCACCGATACTCTTTCATTAGAAGTTAGTAGTGTAGTTACAAGCATTTCTGGACCAAAACGACCACAGGATAAAGTTTTACTTACAGAGGCTTCAACTGCTTTTGCAAAAGTTTATAAAGAAAATGCAAATAGAGATAAGTCTATCGAAGCTAAGGTTGAAGGGGCCGACTTTAATATAAAAGATGGTGATATTGTAATAGCTGCGATAACATCATGCACAAATACCTCAAATCCGAGCGTAATGATTGGCGCAGGTCTTTTAGCGAAGAAAGCTCATGAAAAAGGACTTAAAGTTAAACCCTGGGTAAAAACTTCATTAGCACCAGGATCACAAGTTGTAACTGACTATTTAAAAAAAGCAGGTTTAAATAAATATTTAGATGAACTTGGTTTTAATTTAGTTGGTTATGGCTGTACTACTTGTATTGGCAACTCTGGGCCTTTAAATCAAAATATATCAGATGCAATAAACAAAAATGATCTTTACGCTGTTTCAGTTTTATCTGGAAATAGAAATTTCGAAGGAAGAATTAATCCAGATGTAAAAGCAAATTACTTAGCTTCACCCCCACTTGTTGTAGCTTATGCTCTGGCAGGTAACATGAATTTTGATATGTATAAATCTGCACTTGGTAAAGATAAAAATGGCAAAGATGTTTTTTTAAAAGACATTTGGCCAAGCAATAAAGAGATTGAGGATTTAATGTTAAGTTCTTTAAATGCAGATATGTTTAAACAAAGATATTCAAATGTTTCAGAAGGACCTAAAGAATGGCAAGCTATTAATACAACAGATAGCGATATTTATAACTGGGAAGCTAATTCTACGTATGTGAAAAGACCACCATTTTTTGATGATTTACCAGATCAACCAGAAGGATTTAAACCAATTAACGATGCTAGAATTCTTTTATTGTTAGCTGACACAGTAACAACTGATCATATTTCACCAGCAGGAAGTATAAAAAAAGATAGCCCGACAGGTGATTATTTTATGAAACATCAAATACAACAAAAGGATTTCAATTCTTACGGCGCAAGAAGAGGAAATCATGAAGTAATGATGAGAGGAACTTTTGGTAATATTAAAATAAGAAATGAAATGGCTCCTGGCACTGAGGGTGGGTTTACAACGTTACAGCCAGATGGGAAAGTAATGAGCGTCTACGAGGCTGCAATGGAATATAAAAAAAGAAAGAATGATTTAGTTGTTATAGCTGGTAAAGAATATGGAACGGGTTCATCGAGAGATTGGGCAGCTAAAGGGACTAAGCTTTTAGGAATTAAAGCTGTTTTAGCAGAGAGTTTTGAAAGAATTCATAGATCAAATTTAATTGGAATGGGAGTTTTACCTCTTCAATTTAAAGAGGGTTTTAACCGAAAGAAATTAAATATTACAGGTGCAGAATTAGTTTCAGTTATTAATATTGATAAAGGCGTTAAGCCAAGACAAGAAGTAACTTGTGAGATTAAATATCAAGACGGTACAAGTAAAAAGATTCAAATGCTTTGTAGAATTGACACTGCTAATGAAGTTGAGTACTACAAAAATGGAGGAATTTTACAGTACGTTTTAAGAAATATGCTTGCTAATTAGATGAGAGATATCAAAGTAAAAGTTCATCCATCAAAATCAAATCTTAAAAAAGAAGATCAATTAGCTTGGAAAATTGCAGAAATCGCCTCAGACAAAGCAAAAATTGATAAAGATGCAGTTGATATGGTTATTAATAGAATTATTGATAACGCATCAGTTGCTATTGCCTCGTTTAATAGAAGACCTGTTATTTCAGCAAGAGAAATGGCTTTAGCGCATTCAAGAAAATTTGGAGCAACTGTCTTTGGTTTAAACGCAAAAATTAAAGTGGATTGTGAATGGGCTGCATGGGCAAATGGTACAGCTGTAAGAGAATTAGACTTTCACGATACTTTTTTGGCAGCAGATTACAGTCATCCAGGTGATAATATTCCTGCAATCCTTGCAGTTGCTCAACAAAAACGATGTAATGGTAAAGATTTAATTAAAGGAATACTTACAGGTTACGAAGTACAAGTTAATTTAGTAAAGGGTATTTGCTTACATGAACATAAAATTGATCACATAGCTCACTTAGGTCCTAGCGTAGCAGCTGGATTAGGAAGTTTATTAAATTTAAAAACAGATCAAATTTATCAATCCGTTCAGCAAGCATTACATATCACTGTTTCAACAAGACAATCTAGAAAAGGAGAAATTTCTAGTTGGAAAGCTTTTGCACCAGCTCATGCAGGTAAGCTTGCGGTAGAAGCTGTAGATAGATGTATGAGAGGTGAGGGCGCACCATCTCCAATATACGAGGGAGAAGATAGTGTTATTGCGTATGTTTTATCAGGACCTGATAAAGAATATATAGTTCCATTACCAAATGTTAATGAACCTAAAAGAGCAATACTTGAAACTTATACAAAAGAACATTCAGCAGAATATCAATCCCAAGCTTTAATTGATCTAGCTAGAAGTTTACATAAAAAAATTTCCAACATAAATAATATCGAAAATATTGTGATTGAAACAAGTCATCATACCCACTACGTAATCGGTACTGGAGCAAACGATCCTCAAAAAATGGATCCCAAAGCAAGCCGGGAAACTTTAGACCATTCTATAATGTATATTTTTGCTGTAGCACTTGAAGACGGTGCGTGGCATCACGTAAAATCCTACACCCCTCAAAGAGCACAAAGAAAAAGCACATTAGAACTTTGGCGTAAAATCTCTACTAAAGAGGATTCAAAATGGACTGAAAAATATCACGATCCTAACCCTAAAAACAAATGTTTCGGTGGAAAAGTAATCATTACTATGAGAGATGGATCAATGATATCAGAAGAAATAAATGTTGCCGATGCTCATCCAGCTGGAAAGAGACCTTTTAAACGTAAAGAGTATATAAATAAATTTAAAACTTTGACTGATGGAATTATTTCTACAAAAGAATCAGATCGATTTCTAAAGTGTGTACAAAATCTTACTAAGTTAAAGGCTAAAGATTTAATGGGTTTAAATGTTGAAGTTAAATCTTCGATAAAAGATAAATCAAAAAGAAGCAAAGGAATTTTTTAATTATTTTATTTTTTTTGCAAGATCGTTGGCACTTAGCCAAGCGTTTTCAACCTTTGGACCGTTTAACCAATCACCACAAATACCTAAATTATATTTTTTATCCCACAAGCTTAAATAAGATGTCCCTTGAAAGTTATATGAATATTTCCATCCATGAATTTTTTTAAAAATTATTTTATTTTTTTCAAAGCCTGTTAGTTCAATAAAGCGCGTTATTAATTGACTCATTATTGATTTATCAATTTTATACTTATTTATAGTTTTTTTTGACCAATTTATTGTCGCTTGGAGTGTCCATAAATTTAAATTTGATTTAAATCTTTTTTTACTATTTTCATTAGCCGCCCAAGCTAAAATATTATCATTAAATTTGATCGAACTAATAGGTAGATTTTTTTGATTTTTAAAAGCTATCATAACAGTAATGTTTGGTTGCATCTGAACTTTAAGTTTCAAGATCTTTTTATTTAAGTATTTTTTTGCTAACCTTTTTAATTGAGGAAAAGGGCAAGTTAATATTAAAGATTTAAATTGATATTTTGATTTATCTTCTAAAGTTATTTCCCAAAAATATTTATTGAAATTAATCTTCGTGATTGGTGAACTAAACGATTTCTTTATATTTTTTAAATTATATTTAGCTAAATCATTATTAGCTTTTTTCCCTATGTATTTTATTGAAGAAGTTTTTTTCTCAAATGTAAAATCTAAATGATTTTCATTCCAAGTTTTTAAAATATTATTTTTGTAAAGTTTTTTTATGTATTTAGTAAATAATTTTGTCTTTGGAGAAATATATTGAACACCATGATCAAAACTTAAATTATTTTTAAATCTTTTGTTTGAAGAGCGTCCTCCAGGACCACGGGCTTTATCAAAGACTTGTACCGAGTATTTTTTAGATAAAATGTTTGCTATTGTAGACCCAGATACTCCGGATCCCAAAACACAAAAATCTATCATATACTAAATAAGAATTCGTATTGTTCTTTTATTGTAAGAACATCAAGATTTACTAGTCCACCAATGATTAGTTGTAATGCAACTATTATAATTACAAATATTCCTACATAACCTAACCATTTATGATCCTTAATATAATTAGCAAAATAAGTTGCAAGTGTTGCAACTAAGAAAACTGAGAGCAGTAATCCAGTTATCATCAAATAATAGTAGTCTTTTGCTGCTCCAACTACTCCTAACACATTATCAAAACTGAGAGTAATATCGGCTATTAAAATTCTATAAACACCAGTTTTAAAGGATACAGGTTCTTTAGATTTTAATTCTGGTGATTTAATTTTATTCTTACCAAATAAATCTTGTCTAATATTGTAGACAATCCATAAAAGTGCCAACCCACCTAAAATCTTTATCCACGCGTATTCAAGCATGTAATCTGTGCCAAAAGCAAAAAATATTCTAAAAATAAAAGCTCCCGCTACACCCCAAGCAATTATTTTCTTTTTATTTTGAGGAGCGAAATTTGCAGCTATAAGACCTATAATGATCGCGTTATCAGCTGCCATCACAATATCAATTAGTATGATTTGTATAGCAATTACGAATTGTTCTAACATTTTATAAACTTCTTATATAATTTAATTGTTTCATAATAAAGAATAATTTATCCATAGACATGTTCAGTTTAAGGCTTTCTTCAAATGTAACAAAATGGCAAATTTTTAAATTATCCATTCCTATTTTTTTTTCAAATTTGGCTATACCTTTAGTCGGTATTGTAGACACAGGTCTTATGGGCCACCTTGAGAGTGAAAAATACTTAATTGCTGTGAGTATAGCTTCAACTTTTTTAACAATTATTTTCTGGAGTTTTGGATTTTTGAGAATGGGTACAGTTGGTTTGGTATCGCAAACATTTGGAAAAAGCGATTATAGGGAATTGGTAAATATAATACTTAGAAATTTCTGTATAGCTTTCATCATTGCTTTTTTGATAATTATTTTAAAACCAGTTTTAATAGATATTATTTTTGAAATATTTGGCGCTTCCTCTGAAACTAATTCTTATATTAAAGATTATATTTCAATACGTGTATTTTCTGCGCCTGCAGAGCTTACTATTTATATTTTAATCGGATTTTTTCTTGGTATTCAAAGAACTATAATTTCAAGCTCTCTAATAATCATGTTAAGTATCTTAAATATCTGTTTTAGTATTTATTTTGTAAATGAATTAGGTTTAAATGTTAAAGGAGTTGCATTTGGAACATTACTATCATCTTACATCACATTCTTATCATTTTCAGCTTATACATATTTTTATTTTATCAAAAGATTTAAAGTCATTCCAAGATTTGCATATAAAAAATTATTTAACTTTAAAAAAATATTTAAACTTTTAATTATCAATTTTAATATTTTTATTAGAACTGTTCTTTTAACCTTTTCCTTTTTTTGGATAACTTATCTTGGTTCTACTCTTGGTGAAGAATATGTGGCTGTAAATGCAGTTCTCCTACAACTAATTTTTATTTCTTCCTTTTTTTTAGATGCTTATGCTTTCTCAACTGAGGGAATTATAGGCTATGCTTTAGGAAAAAAATCTTTAAAAATGTTTAGTAGTACAGTAAAGAGCTCTTTAATTTTAAGTTTTATTACTGGTATATTAATTTCAATTTTTTTTCTTTTCTTGGCAAAAGAAATTATAAACTTAATAACTGATTTGGAATTTTTAAGATTTTTAACTTATAAATACTTAATTTGGATAATTTTTATTCCACCAATAGCATCTATTGCTTATCAGCTTGATGGAATTTTTATTGGCGCAACCCAAACTAAAGAACTTAGAAATGCCATGATAGTCTCTGTTATTATATATCTTTTTTTATCGGTTTTTCTTACTAAACAATTACATAATTATGGAATATGGTTTTCTTTGTTATTATTTATGATACTTAGGGCATCTACTTTACATTTTTATTTTTCAAAAATATTAAATAGATTTAAATGAATATAATTTATAAAATACCTGGTTATATACTTTGTTTACTCGGTGGTTTTTTTTTAAGTTGGGGAGGTCTAATAATACGGTCTTTTGAAACTAATGATATTTGGCAAATACTTTTAATAAGATCTTTATTTTTTATAATTGCTTTAACAGCTTTTTTATTTCTAACCTACAAAAAAAATACAATTAAAGTAGTAAAAAATTCAGGAATTCCTGCTATCATTGCAGGTTTATTTTTATCACTCAGCTTTGTAGCTTATGTTGTGGCTATGTCTAAAACAACGGTTGCTAATGTTGTTTTTATAATCAGCACACAAACAATTTTTTTAGCATTATTCGGCTTTTTGTTTCTAAAAGAAAAAATTACTTTTAAAGGATTAATAGCTATAACCTTGGCTTTTGTAGGCATGTTAGTAATGGTTGGAGACTCTATCAATCAAGGAACTTTATTTGGAAACATAGTTGCTTTTGCTATTCCAATAAATTTTACAATACTTGTAATGATAATAAGAAAGTTTCCTGATCTCGATATGGTACCAGCTATTTTTTATTCTGGTATTTTTAGTGGAATATATGGTTTACTTTTAGCAAGTAATCTAACTTTTTCATCAAACGATATTCTAATGGGTTTTTTATTAGGTGTTCCGCAACTTGCTTTTGGATTTATATGCGTAACAATAGGAACAAAAACTACTAAGGCTGTAACTGTTGGTCTGCTAATGTTACTAGAAACAATATTCGCGCCTATTTGGGTTTGGATTTTCTTAAATGAAGTTCCACCAATAAGTGTATTTATAGGAGGCGCGATAGTAATATCTGCTGTTATTTTAAAAAGTTTCGATAAATCACTAAAAATAAGCGACTAAAATAATTGACTTTTTCGTCTTAATGGACGAAAATCCGCCTGTAACGGGAGAGTCTATTTTTTTAATATAGCGCCGAAGGAGCAACCACCCCGGAAACTCTCAGGCAAAAGGACCGTTGCCGTAATAACTCTGGAAAGCAGGCTTTGCCTCACCGAAGGAGTAAATCTCTCAGGTTTCAAAACAGATGGGGTACAAAAGAGTTATTATGGGTGTACAAAAAACAGCTTTATACGATTTGCACAAAAGTTTAGGAGCAAAATTTGTTCCATTTGCAGGTTATGAAATGCCCATTCAATATAGGGATGGTATTGTTAAGGAACATATTTCGACACGAACACACGCAGGTTTTTTTGATGTATCACATATGGGGCAATTTTTTTTAGAGGGAGACGAAACCTTAGAAGAAGCCTTAGAAAAAATTATTCCTTCAGATTTAAAGTCATTAAAACTCAATCACTCGAAATATTCTTTTTTACTTAATGATAATGGTGGAATTATTGATGATTTAATCGTTACAAAAACTAATAAAGGTTTCTGTATAATTTTAAACGCGGCTTGTAAGGAAAATGATATAAAACATATATCAAAATTTTTAGATAAAAATCATAATTATTTTTTGAACAATGATTTATCCTTAATCGCACTTCAAGGGCCTAAGTCAGTAGACATTTTAGAGAAACTCATACCAGGTGTTTCTGAATTGAAATTTATGACAGGAAATAATTTTAGTTATGATAGTGAAAGTCTTTACATAACAAGATCTGGATATACTGGCGAGGATGGTTTTGAAATTTCAATTTCTAATAAAAAAGTAAAAAACTTAATTGATTTTTTGATAAAAAATGGAGTTAAGCCAATAGGTTTAGGTGCTAGAGATACATTAAGATTAGAAGCTGGACTTTGTTTATACGGTCATGATTTAAATGAAAAGATTAATCCTATAGAAGCCAATCTTAAATGGGCTATTGCAAAAAAAAGGAAAGAGACTGGTGGCTTTAATGGATGGAATAAAATTAAAAACTTATTAACAAACGGAAGTGAAAAAATAAGAGTTGGCATTAAACCAGAGGGAAAAGTTATAGCTCGAGAAAATACAAAAATTTATTCTTCTAATGGTGAAGAAATAGGTTTTGTTACAAGTGGAACTTTTGGTCCAAGTGTAAACAGACCAGTAGCAATGGGCTATATTAAATCAGAATTTTCTGAAATTGGAACTCAGATACAGCTAGAAGTCAGAGGGAAAAAACATGGAGGTAAAGTTTCAGAGCTTCCATTTTATAAAAAAAGTTATGTTAAATAATAAGAGAGGTAAAAATGAGTGAAAAAAAATTTTCAAAAAAACATGAATGGGTTTCTTTAGAAGGTGATATAGCAACAGTTGGTATAACTAAACATGCAACTGAAATGCTTGGAGATATAGTTTTTGTTGAAGTGCCTGACGCGGGAAAATCTATAGAGAAAGAGGGCCAGGCCGCTGTTGTTGAGTCGACCAAGGCAGCTAGTGATGTTTATTCACCAATTTCAGGAGAAGTTACAGAAGGAAATAAGGCTATAGCTGATGATCCAGGAAGTGTTAATGGAGATCCAGAGGGAGCGAGTTGGTTTTTTAAATTAAAGATTAAAGATAAAGGTGAGCTCGACTCACTAATGTCGAAAGATGAATACGATAAATTTTGTAAGGAGAATCCAAATTAAATGATTGATGATAATTCAAAAGAATTTATAAAAAGACACATTGGACCTTCATATGTTGAGCAGTCAAAAATGCTTCAACACGTAGGATATAGTTCGCTTGAAGATTTAATGAAAAATACTGTCCCAGAAAAAATTTTATTAAAAGATGATCTTAATATAGATGAGCCATTGTCTGAAAATGATGCTTTAAAAAAATTAAAATCTATATCAAAAAAAAATAAAATTTTTAGGAACTTTATTGGCATGGGATATTATAATTCTATTACTCCAAATGTAATCTTGAGAAATATCTTAGAAAACCCAGGCTGGTATACTTCTTATACACCTTACCAACCTGAAGTAGCTCAAGGCCGTCTTGAGATGCTTTTAAACTTTCAGCAAACAATAATTGATCTTACAGGAATGGATATTGCTAACGCTTCTTTACTTGACGAAGCAACTGCAACAGCAGAAGCAGTCGGCTTATCTCAAAGATTAGATAAAACAAACGCAAAAAAAATATTTATTTCAAGTAATTGCAACCCACAGACGATTGATCTTATTAAAACTCGTACAAAGCCTTTTGGATTAGAACTTATTATTGGTGATGAGAAAAAGGATTTATCTAAAATTAATCAAGATATAATTTGTGGGGTTTTAGCTTATCCTGGAACTCTTGGTGAAATAATAGATCCAAGCGAAAGCATAAGTCAAATTCATAAAAAAAATGGAAAAGCAATTTTAATATGTGATTTATTATCTTTAACTAGGTTAAAAACTCCTGCAGAACTTGGCGCAGATATAGCTGTAGGTAGTGCTCA